>CAIMQW010000064.1 GCA_903843705.1 uncultured Holophagaceae bacterium
CTCAACGTGCTGAACCGACAGGCCGCTTTGTCCTATAACACCCGGGTGAACGCGAGCAACTCTGACACTTCGGGCCTGTATGTCGACTACAAGTTCCCGACCGCGTTGGATGCCGGCCGCCGAATCCAACTTGGCCTCCGCCTGACGTTCTAGGCTTCGTCGCCTGACCAACGGTAGTGCCGGGCCTTCGGGCCCGGTGCTCGTCTTCCGCCTCCTCAAGGGTTCCTATGTTCCGGTTGATTGCCCTCTTTTGCTGTGCCTGCCTCTTGGGGGCAACCCCACCCAAGGGCACCCTGGTCATCGTGGGCGGGGGCGGCATGCCGCAGGAGATCATGGACGCCTTCCTCCTCGCCTCCGGCGGGAAGGGCGGCGCCGTGGGCATCATCCCCACCTCCACCAGCGATCCCGACGGCGCGCTGAAGGAGTGGAAGGAGGACCTCGAGAAGGCGGGCCTCACCATGGTTCCCCTGGATGTCCGCAGCCGGGAGCAGGCCTCCGACCCCGAGCTGCTGGCCCGGGCCCGGACCTGCACGGGCTTCTGGTTCTCGGGTGGGGACCAGGGCCGGGTGGGCGACAAGATCGTCGGCACGCCGCTCCAGAAGGTCGTCCGCGAACGGTACGAGACCGGCGCCTGCGTGGGTGGCACCAGCGCCGGGGCCGCCATCATGTCCAAGGTCATGCTCACTGGCGATGACCGCCACGGCAAGGAGGCCCTGTCCGAGTTCGGGCCCGGCGCCTACCAGACCCGCGAGGGCATGGGCTTCCTGCCCGTCGGCGTCATCGTGGACCAGCACTTCCTCCGCCGAGGCAGGGAGAACCGCCTCTTCAGCGTGGTCATGGAGCGTCCCGATCACCTGGGCCTCGGCATCGACGAGGCCACGGCCCTGGTGGTCAAGGATGGCCAGGCCAAGATTCTGGGCAAGCGCTCAGTCATGGTCTTCGATCCCTCGGGCATGACCGTTCAGGGCGAGTCCTTCCGCAACCTCCGCATCCACGTGCTGCGGGCTGGCCAAGCCATTGACCTCGCCACGCGGAAGGTCACCCCGTGAGCATTACCGCACGCACCGCACTGCTCGTCCTGGCCCTGGCTGCGGCGGCCGGCGCAGCATCGCCTTCTGCCCCCTTCCCCGCAGATCACCGGCAGATGAGCAAAACGGTCTCCTACGCGGAGATGACTGCCTTTCTTGAAGCCGTGGCAAAACCAGGGTTCATCACCGTTACCGAGGAGGGCCGCACCCACCAGGGCCGGAAGGTCCTCCTGGTACGCCTGAATCGGGGCAGTGCCAAGGCCCACTTCCGGGTGCTCTACTACGCCCAGCAGCATGGCAACGAGGTGGCCGGCAAGGACGCCCAGCTCACCCTCATCCGGGACATCGCAGAGCATCCCGAGCGCTTGCCCCTGGACGTGGACCTCTACCTCATGCCCATGCTCAATCCCGATGGCGCCGAGGCCCACCGACGCATGAACGGCGCCGGCGCCGACCTAAACCGCGACCACCTTCTCCTGGCCCAACCCGAGACCCAGGCCCTGCATCGCGTGGCCCGCCGCATCCGCCCCCACGTGGCCGTGGACAGTCACGAGTTCGGCCGGGACAGTGAGGACTTCCGCGCCAAGGGCTGGGCGCCTTGGCCCATCATCACAATGGACGCCGCCAATCATCCACTGATCCCCGAGTATCTGACGGCTGCCGCCCTGGAGGCCGTGGCCGCCGCGGCGCCCTTGGAGCAAAAGGCCGGTCATGCCTATGCCCGCTACAGCGTGGGCGGGGCGCCGCCCGACGAGGAGACCCGCCCCTCCACTGTGGAGGTGGATGACGGCCGCAACGGCCTGGGCACCCTGGGCGCCCTCTCCTTCATCATCGAGGCCGGTGTCCACCACGAAGCCAAGGACCCCAATGCGGACCTGGGCGAGCGGGTGGACGGCTACCGCATCCTCTACCGCCATCTGCTCGGCAACCAGGCCTGGCGAGACCGCATCCGCAGGCTGGCGGAACAGGCCCGGCGCGAACCCCTGCCCCCCTTCATCGCCACCAACGTGTTCTGGGCCAACCTGGGCGGCAAGGTCAGCACCGTGAAAGTGCAGGAGACCGCCACGGGCCACGTCCTCCAGGTGCCCACCGCCAACGCTATGAACGACATCGTGGTGAAGGGCAGCGTACCCACACCCCGCGCCTACGCCATCGAGGCCGCCGCCGCCGCGCGCTTCATCCCCGTGCTGGAAGCCCAGGGCCTGCACTGGGAGACCCTCTCAGCGCCCCGCCGCGCCAAGCTCGAGCGCGTGAAGTTCCTTCGCCTGGAGGAGCCCTACGACGACCTCTACCAGCGCTACAAGGACCGGCAGATCGTCGAGCGCCAGGCCCAGGCCGACCTGGACCTGCCCGCAGGCACCCTCATCGTGCCCCTGGACCAGGACCTGGCCCGCCGCGCCATCCAGGTACTGGAACCCTGCCTGCTCTATGGCCTCTACGGCTACCCTGGCTTCCGTGAGTCGGCGATGCCCGGCGCCTTCCTGCCGGTGTCCCGCCTCTTCTGAACCCGTTCCGGATCGCATCCGGCTGGAGTTCCCATGCTGCTGCTCATCAAGAACGCCGAGGTCTACGCCCCCGCCCCCGGCGGCACCTGTGACCTGCTGATCGGCGGCGGGAAGATTCTCCGCATGGAGCCGGACATCCGCATCCCCCGCAAGTACTGCGAGGTGATCGACGGCCGGAATCACAAGGTCGTGCCGGGCTTCATCGACGGCCACGTGCACATCATGGGCGGCGGCGGTGAGGGCGGCTTCGCAACGCGCACCCCGGGCCTGCCCCTCACAGATGCCATCCTGGGCGGCGTCACCACGGTGGTGGGCTGCCTGGGCACCGACGGCTACACCCGGAACATGGCTGGCCTGCTCGCCAAGGCCAAGGGCCTGGAGGAAGAGGGCCTCAGCACCTTCGTCTACTCCGGCTCCTACGGACTGCCCCTGCGCACCCTCATGCCCAGTCTGGAGGAAGACCTCCTCTTCATCGACAAGGTGATCGGGGCCGGGGAAGTGGCCCTCTCGGACCACCGCTCCAGCCAGCCCAGCTTCGAGGCCTTCACCCAGCTGGTGGCCATGGCCCGGCGGGGCGGGATGCTCTCGGGCAAGGCCGGCATCGTCAATGTCCACCTCGGCGACGGCCCCCGGGGCCTGGACTTCCTGCGGCGCCTCGCCGCCGAAACCGAGCTGCCCCTCACCCAGATGTGGCCCACGCACATCAACCGCAACCCGCACCTCTTCGAGGAGGGTATTGCCCACGCGAAGGCCGGCGGGTTCGTGGACTTCACGACCTCGACCCTGGCCTCCTACCTCGAGGACGGCGAGATCCCCTGCGCCAAGGCCCTGCGGCGGATGCTGGAGGCCGGCGTGGATCCAGGCCAGATCACATTCACCTCCGACGGCCAGGGCAGCCTGCCGGACTGGGACCGGAACGGCCGCCTGCAGGACATCTCCGTGGGCCGGGTCACCTCGCTGTTCCCGGCCGTGCGCGAGGCCGTGCAAGCCGAGGGCCTCGCCCTCGAGACCGCCCTCCGGGTGATCACCGCCAACCCCGCCCGCATCCTGAAGCTGCGAAGCAAGGGCCAGTTGGCGCCGGGCATGGACGCCGACGTGGTGCTGCTCAGCACGAAGGACCTGGAAGTCCGCAGCGTGGTGGCCAAGGGCCGCCTGCTGATGAAGGCCGGCCGCCCCCTGACCAAGGGGAGGTTTGAGTGAGGACTCCGGCAGCCCCCACTCCGGCGGCGCCCCCCGCCCGGCAGATGCCCCACACCCTAGTGATCGTCGGGGCCCTGATCATCCTGGTCCTGGTGCTGTCCTGGCTCATCCCCTCGGGCGAGTACCAGCGCACCGCAGTGGAGACCAGCGAGGGCATCCGGAAGGTCACCATCCCCGGCACCTACCACCAGGTGCCCAAGGTCCTCCTGGGCCTCCAGGCCCTGCTGCTGGCCCCCATCAAGGGCTTCCTAGATGGCTCCCTGCTCATCTGCTTCCTGCTGGTGATCGGCGGAACCTTCGCCGTCTTCCAGGAGACCGGCGCCGTGGAGTCCGGCATCTGCGGGCTGACAGACGTCCTAGCCCGGCGACCCGCCCTGGAAGGGCTGGTGATCCCGGTCCTGATGACGGTGTTCTCGCTGGCCGGGGGCATCTTCGGCATGGCCGAGGAGATCATCCCCTTCGTGATCATCTTCATCCCCCTGGCCCGGCGCCTGGGCTACGACTCCATCGTCGGCATCTCCATCCCGTTCCTGGGGGCGGCCGCGGGCTTCGCGGCGGCCTTCTTCAACCCCTTCACGGTCGGCATCGCCCAGAGCATCGCCGGCCTCCCGCTCTACTCCGGCCTGGGCTACCGGCTGGTCACGTGGGTGCTTGGCACGACCGTGGTGATTACCTACGTGATGCTCTACGCCCGCCGCATCAAGCGGGACCCGACCCTCAGCCCGGTGTATGACCTGGACCGCGAGCGGGGCAGCCTCTCCGAGACCGCCACCGGCCCCGCCTGGGATGCCCGCAAGGTCGCCTCGCTGGTCCTCTTCGCCGGCTGCATGCTGCTGCTGGTGGTGGGCGTGCTGCGCTGGAAGTGGTACATGGAGGAGATCGCCGTGCTCTTCTTCGGCATGGGCCTGGCGCTGGGCCTGGTGGGTGGCCTCGGACCCAGCCGCATCGCGTCGGTCTTCGTGACCGGGGCCAAGGACATGGTGGGCGTGGTCTTCATCGTGGCCTGCGCCCGGGCCCTGCTGATCATCGCCCAGGATGCGCACATCATGGACACCATGCTCTACGGCGCCTCCAAAGCCATGGCCATGCTGCCCCGGGCGGTCATCGCGCAGGTGATGTTCCTCATCCAGTCGGCTATCAATTTCCTCATCCACTCGGGCACGGCTCAGGCCGCGCTGACCATGCCCATCATGGCGCCCCTCTCGGACCTGGTCGGCGTCACGCGCCAGACCGCCGTCTACGCCTTCCAACTCTGCGAGTTCGTGAACCCCATCCTGCCCACCTCTGCCGTCACCATGGGCGTGCTGGGGGCGGCGAAGATCCCCTGGGACAAGTGGGCCCGCTGGTTCCTGCCCCTCCTGGTGATCCTCGTGCTGCTGAGCTTCCTCCTGCTCATCCCACCGGTGCTCTTGTTCCACTGGGGGCCGGCGTGAGCCTGCGGTCCTTCGCCCTCCTGGCGCTGCTGGCCGGCGGGGCGCTGGCCCAGGGGAGCGCCCCCGACCCGGCGGCGGACTTCATCCGGGTCAGCGGGATCGAGCCTCTGCCCGCGCCACTGGCGGCCCTGGTGGATGGTCTGGAGGCATCCCGCCTCAAGGCCCACATGGCCTTCCTCAGCGATCCCCGGCGGGAGGGCCGGGGCCTGGGCAGCCGGGGCCTGGCTGCCTCCGCAGACTACATCGAGGGGCAGCTGCGCACCGCCGGCCTCCCGGCCCTGGGGTCATCGCGCCGCCAGGCAGTGCCGCTCCGCCAGATGCAGCCGGGCCAGGGCTCTGTCCGCCTAAGCATGGGGGGGCGCAGCCTCGGCTTCCAGGCCGGCAGCAACGCCGTCCTGCCTCCCACCGTTCCCGGCACTCTGAATGCTCCCTGCGTCTATGTGGGCCTCGGCATCCAGGAGCCGACCCTGGGCCACGACGACTACCGGGGCCTGGATGTGCGCGGCAAGGTCGTCGTCTTCCAGGAAGGCATCCCATCGGGCGCCGCCTGGCAGAAGCCAGAGCTGCGAGCCAAATACGATTCCGAGCGACCCGCCGACCGCTACGACGCCCGCTTGGCCCTGCTGGAGAAACTGGGGGCCAAGGCCGCCATCGCCATCGAGGAGGGCCTGGATCAGCGCATCCAGGCGGGCAAGGAACCGGCCCTGCCCTACTTCTTAGCGGCCCCTGGGGTGGTGGTTGCCGGCGAGCCACCCCTGGCCCGGGTGGCCCTGACGCCCGAGCTTCAGGCCCTGCTGGAGAGCCCCATCGAAGGCACCGCCAGCCTGACCATCCGAGGCCAGGTAAAAGCCCTCCAGAGCACCAATCTCCTCGTCCGCCTGATGGGCTCCGACCCTGCCCTGCGGGGACAGGCCATCCTCATCGGCGCCCACATGGACCACCTCGGCATGCCTGCGGGCGTGCTGCATCCCGGTGCCGACGACAACGCCTCGGGCGTGGCCGCCGTGCTGGAGCTGGCCCGGGTGCTGGCCGCCAGCCCCGTACGGCCCAAGCGCACGCTCCTCTTCGCCTTCTGGACCGGTGAGGAGGAGGGCAAGTTCGGCTCGGGCCACTACACCCGCCACCCCCGCTGGCCCCTGGCCGCCACCCAGGCCTACCTGAACCTAGACATGATCGGCCATCCCTGGACCCCCCAAGAGCTGCGGGAGCTGGTCACTGATCCCAGCCTGAAGGCGCCCGAGAAATTCCTGGAGGGGCTCCAGCCCACCCACTTCGCCGAGCCCGGCCTCTCCACCCGCCACCGGGATCTCGGCCCTGTCGTGGCCCAGGCCGGCCGGGGCACGGGCATGTCCCTGCACCTCGACTGGACCGACGGCAAGAGCGGCGGCAGCGACTACAGGGACTTCGCCCGCCTCAACGTGCCGTTCCTGCGCTTCTTCGGCGACTACTTCCCGGACTACCACAAGCCCGGCGACACCCTGGACCAGCTGGACCCCGAGCAGGTGCGCCGCATGGCCTGCCTCGTCCTAGCCACCGCTTGGCTGCTGGCGGACCGATGATTCAGCGCCCCAGCCCTGCCTCGAAGGCGCGCAGGGCGGTGTGGAAGGCCTGCGGGGCATCCCACATGATCCAGTGTTTGGTGGCAGGGACGTGGATGGCGCGGAAGGCTGGCAGCAGCGAGAAGCCGTGGATAGCCAGGCTCACCGCCTCCTTGGCGGGGTCGGGGTCCAGGGGCGCCGAGGCCAGGTCCAGCACCGGCAGGCGCAGCTGGGCATGGCGGCCCCCCAGGATGTCCCCGCACATGCCCCGCAGGTAGGCCTGCAGGGCCGCCGGCGGTATCCGCAGGGCCTCGGCCACCACCTTCTTGGTCTGCTCCTGGGAGCTGGTCATCAGGCCCAGGAACACCATCAGGGTGGAACCGGGATCCGCGCCCAGGGCGACGGCTGTCGGCTCCAGGTAGGCCGCCGGCAGCGCGCTCAGGTAGCTGTCCACCAAGAGCAGCCCGCGGAAGGCCGTGGGATCTTCGAGGATGGCCCTGGCACCGACGGGGCCGCCCATGGAGTGGCCGACCACCAGGCAGGGGACCAGGCCTTCCTGGCGTACCAGCTTGGCGAGATCCTTGGCCACCAGACCAAAGTCCGCCCGCCCTTCCACTTCCGCCGGTCC
Source organism: uncultured Holophagaceae bacterium (assembly GCA_903843705.1). Classification (GTDB taxonomy): domain Bacteria; phylum Acidobacteriota; class Holophagae; order Holophagales; family Holophagaceae; genus Geothrix. The sequence goes on from CAIMQW010000064.1 coordinate 7,333, forward strand.
TGGCGTCCCGCCGCTGCCGGGCAGGTCCACGCTCAGGACCGTGTGGTCCCGGGACAGCTCCGCAGCCACCTCGGTCCAGACCTCCTTGTTCCCGCCGAAGCCGTGGATCAGCAGGACCCCTGGCCCCTTGCCAACCTTCGTGAAGGACGGGGGCGCCGCCTGGAGGCAGAGGGTGGCGAGACAGATCAGGAGCAGGCGATGGCCCATGGCGACCTCAAGGATGAGCCTTCAGGATCGCAGGAAGCTCAGGGAAGCTGGACCTCGCCGTACCAGCCCTTGAGGGTGATCTTCGTACCGTAGGGCGCCGAGAGCTTCTGCAGGAGGGCGAGGATCTCGGCTCCGCGCTTGGTGCTGGCCAGGCGGGGCACACCGTAGAGCGGGCCTTCGTCGTCGATGGTCACCGGCAGCAGCTGGATGCGCTTGAGCCTGCCCTGGTTCAGGGTCATGCGCACCAGGACTGTCTCCAGCACCTCGCGGGACTCCCGGAGGTCGAAGACCGAGACATTCGCCGGCCGGGGCATCTCAATGTCCCGCTGGTGGATGAGGTCCACGGGGATTCGTTCGGGGGTGCGGTACTGATAGATAAAATCACCCAGGCTGTAGAAGATGGGCCGACCCTTGTAGAGCTCGATGCCCCGCAGCACGTGGGGGCCCGTGCCGAGCACCATATCTGCCCCGGCCTCGATGGCGCGGCGGAACATGATCTCCTCGTTGGGCGGGGTGGTGTCCTGGATGCCGTAGGCGCGGTGGTGGGTCACGTCGTGGTTGTGGAGCGACACCAGCAGCAGGTCGTTGCGGCGCCGGGCCAGCAGGATGTCGTCCTCCATGGCCAGCACATCGCTCTCCAGGGGGCCTTCCACCTTCTCCACCTTGCCGTCCCGCACCGCCAGGATCACCGCGGGATCGATGGTGGAGAGGGAGGGCCCGCTGGCATCCTTGCTGCGGTACTTCGCCGTCCAGTAGCGCATGTAGGACAGCAGGGCCACGCGGGTCTTGTGGCCCGCCAGCTCCAGGCGGCCCGGGGCGTGCGCCTCGGCCAGGGTGCTGCCAGCGCCCGCATAGGTGATGTTGGACTGGTCCAGGGACTTGAGGCTCTCCTTGAGGCCCTCGGGGCCGAAGTCCAGGGCGTGGTTGTTGGCCACGCTCACCAGGTTGATGCCGGTGCGGGCCAGCTCCCAGCGGAAGGCTACGGGCGCCCGGAAGTTGTAGAAGGGCCGCTGGAGGTCCGGCCGGTCGTTTAGCGAGAACTCCATGTTGCCGTAGGCCACATCGGCTTCCTGCATGAGGCGCAGAAGGCCCGAACGCTCCGGCGCTTCCAGCTGGCTGATGGGCTCGTTGAAGATCATGTCCCCCACCGCCGTCACCACCAGGTCGCCCGGCTCTTCCTTGAGCAGCTCTGTGATGCGGCCTGCCCAGTCGATGCGCTCGGGCTTCTCCTGGAGCTGGAGGATCCGCCGGTAGACCGAGCGGGGATCATCCTTCGCAGACTCCGGCCTTGCCTGGGCGACGGCGGGCAGCCCGCACAGCAGCAGCGCCATGGCCAGGACTCGATGGACTCGGGGCGTCCCGGGCATGGTGACCTCCTGCGGGGAATGTGGATCTGCGCAATTTTGTTTCATCCAGTGACTTCCTGCAAAGTATTTCAATCAGCGCACCGAGGTTCCCCCTGGGCCTTATCCTGGAGCCATGACCACCCATCCGGACTACTGGAATCGCATCTACGAGGACGAGGGCCGTCCCGGCTGGGACATGGACCGGGCCACACCGCTGGTGGAGGAGCTCCTGGGTCTGGCCCTGCCCCTGGGTCTGCACCCCGGCAGCGACCTGGTGGTGCCGGGATGCGGCTACGGCCATGACGCCGTCGAACTGGAGAGCAAGGGCTTCTCCGTCACGGGCCTGGACTTCGCCCCCATCGCCATCCAGGGCGCCATGCACCGCTACGGTGACCGCGTCAGCTGGTCCCAGGCCGACTGGTTCAGCACCCACCTGGGTCCCTGGGACGGCATCTTCGACCACACCTGCTTCGTGGCCATGGACCCAGCTCGGCGACCGGCCTACGTGGACGCCTGCGCGGAACACCTGCGCCCCGGCGGCTTTTGGCTGGCCGCGCTCTTCCACAATGTGAACGGCCGCCCCGGCCCACCCCATGCCCTGCCCATGGCGGAGATGCGGCAGTTGGCCGAGGCCCGCTTCGAGGTGCTGCACCTGGCCGAGGCCCAGCAGAGCCACCCCCGCCGGGCTGGCCGCGAGTATCTGCTGGTGGCGCGCCGCCGCTGAGGCCGCCCCTCATTCAGCCCCCAGCCGCCGGGAGGCTGGCCTAGAATGGATGCAACCGTACCCATCCAGGAGTCCCCCATGCGTCTGAAAGCCCTGCTCTCTGCGCTCCTGCTAATGACCCTCAGCCTGTCGGCCCAGGACCTCGTCCGCCTGGGCAACCTCAAGTTCGCCCACTACGGCGCCGTGTCCTACATGAAGGAGCTCGCGCCCAAGTACAAGCTCAAGATCGAAGAGCGGGTCTTCCCCAAGGGCATCGACATCAACCCGGCCATTGTGGCGGGCGAGATCGACGCCAGCGCCGCGGCCCTGGATGCGGCCATCGCCGGCCGAGCCGCCGGGGTTCCGATCTACGTGGTGGCGGGCTTCGCCAAGGGTGGCGCCCGCATCGTGGTGGGCACAGGCTCCGGCATCAACTCCCTCAAGGACCTTAAGGGCAAGAAGGTCGGCGTAGCGCGGGGCGGCGCCCAGGAGCTGTTGCTGCTGGCGGAGCTGGCCAGCGTGGGCCTGACTTGGTCGGACAAGCCGGGCAAGGACGTGACGGTGCTCTACCTCCCCTTCGCCGACCTCAACCAGACCCTGATGTCGAAGAACATCGACGCCATGTGCCAGAGCGAGCCCTACAGCTCCCAGGCCATCAACAAGAAGTTCGGCGTGGAGCTGATGAAGCCCTACGACACGCCCCTGGGCGAACCCATCCGGGCCCTGGTGATCACCGAGAAGCTCTACAAGGAGCGCCGGGACGTGGCCCAGCGGTTCCTGCTCTGCTTCGTGGAGGCCACCAAGAAGTTCATCGACGAGCCAAAGACCGCCGAGAAGTTTGTGCGCGAGGTGATGTTCAAGAACCAGATCAGCTCCGAGGACTACCAGGACGCCATCGGCAACTCCCCATTCTGCTACGACATCTCCTTGGCCCACGTGCAGGTGACCACGGACCTCATGGCCCAGTACGGGGTGGGCAAGATGGCCAACCCGCCCAAGGCCGGGGACTGGGTGAAGCTGGACTTGCTCACTGAGGCAAAAAAGCAGCTGAGGATCGAGGTCCCCAAGGCTGCCCCCGCCAAGCCGGCCAAGCCTGCAAAGGCGAAGAAGGGATGAAGGGATACCGGCACGCCGCTTCCGGCATCCTGGTCCCCTTGGCCGCCCTGGCCTTCTGGCAGATGCTCTCCACCATGGGCTGGGTGAACGCCACCATCCTGCCCTCGCCCATGGCGGTGCTCCTGAAGTGGTGGTCCTACCTGCGACCCCTAGAGGTCTTCGACCCCGCCCAGGGTTCCTACCTTAAGTGGTGCTTCACCGGTGAGCTGATCCAGGACGCCATCGGGAGCCTCTACCGCGTGCTGGTGGGCTTCACGATCGGCAGCGGCTTGGCCCTGCCCCTGGGCCTGGCCATGGGCTACAGCCGAGTGGCCTACGGGCTGTTCAACCCCCTGGTCCAGGTGCTGCGCCCCATCCCGCCCATCGCCTACATCCCGCTCTCCATCCTGTGGTTCGGGCTGGGCAATCCCCCTGCGGTGTTCCTCATCAGCATCGGCGCCTTCTTCCCGGTGCTGATGAACACCGTGGCCGGCGTCCAGAACGTGGACAGCATCTACCTGCGGGTGGGCCGCAACCTGGGGGCCAGCCGCCTCACCCAGTTCACCCGCATCATCCTGCCCGCCGCCACGCCCTACATCTTCACCGGCGCGCGCATCGGCATGGGCACGGCCTTCATCGTGGTGATCGTGTCCGAGATGATCGCCGTGAACAACGGCCTCGGCTACCGCATCCTCGAGGCCCGCGAGTACCTGTGGTCCGACAAGATCATCGCCGGCATGTTCACTATCGGCCTCCTGGGACTCGGCATCGACACCCTCATGAGCCGCCTTAGCAGCCACCTGCTGAAGTGGCACCGGGGCCTGGAGCAGGGATGAGCGACGCCGCCAGCCACATCTCCATCCAGGGCGTGCACAAGGTCTTCGAGAGCGGCGGCCAGGAGGTCCACGCCCTCAAGGCCATCGATCTCGAGATCCCCCAGGGGCAGTTCGTGTGCCTGCTGGGGCCGTCGGGTTGTGGCAAGTCCACCCTGCTGAACGCCGTGGCCGGCTTCAGCCTCGCCACCGCCGGCACCATCACCGTGAACGGGACGGCCATCACCGAGCCCGGCCCCGACCGGGGCATGGTCTTCCAGGAATACGCCCTGTTCCCCTGGATGACCGTGGAGCAGAACGTGGCCTTCGGCCTCGAGATCAAGGGCCTGGAGGAGGCCGCCATCGAGGCCAAGGTGGCCGAGCTCCTGGCCATGCTGAGCCTCACGGACTTCCGGAAGCGCTTCCCCAAGGACCTAAGCGGCGGCATGCGCCAGCGGGTGGCCATCGCCCGGGTGCTGGCCCTGGACTCGCCCATCATGCTCATGGACGAGCCCTTCGGCGCCCTGGACGCCCTCACCCGCCGCAACCTGCAGGACGAGCTGTTGCGCATCTGGACTGAACTGAAGAAGACCATCCTCTTCGTCACCCACAGTATCGAGGAGGCCCTCTACCTGGCGGACCGCACCGTGGTCATGACCTACCGTCCAGGTACCGTCAAGCGCGACCTCCTGGTGGATCTGGAACGCCCCCGGGACGTGGCCAGCCCCGCCTTCAACACCCTCAAAAAGGAACTGAGCCAGCTGCTCATGGAAGAGCAGAGCCGGCACAACCAGGCCGAGATCCGCGGCGCGGCTGTGGATTAGGTGGAACCCGCCCCGGACAATGACCCCGCCCCTGCCCCCACCCGTGGGCAGCTCTTTGCAGGATTCTTCCTGGTGGGCATCTCGGGCTTCGGCGGGGTGATGCCCCACTCGCGGCGAGTCCTGGTGGACCGGCGCCGCTGGCTCACGGACCGGCAGTTCACGGAGCTGCTGAGCCTCGGCCAGACCCTGCCGGGCCCCAACGCCGTGAACATGGCCGCGATCCTTGGAGACCGCTTCCAGGGCTGGCCCGGGGCGGTGATCGCGGTATTCGCCCTCGTCTCCGCGCCCCTGGCCGTGGTGCTCATGCTGGCCCAGGCCTATGCCCACCTGGTCCACTCGGTGCCTCTGGCCCGGGCACTCACCGGGGTGGCGGCCGCGGCGGCCGGGCTGATCCTGGCCACGGGCGGGCGCCTGGCCCTGCGCATGGACCGGGAAGCCTGGTCCTGGTCTCTCCTGGTACTGACCTTCCTGGCGGTGTTCGTAGGCCGCCTGCCCCTGCTCTGGGTGCTGCTGGTGCTCGGGCCCATCGGCCTCGGTCTCGGCTGGCTCAGCGTCCGGCGCGAGGACCGCGCCAGCCGTCCTGAGGTCGCCCCCTGATGCGGCCCAGCCTGGGGGGCCTCTTCCTGCGGTTCTGCGGCTTCTCACTGATGGCCGTGGGCGGTGCCAACGCCCTCATCCCCGAGCTGCACCGCCAGGTGGTGGACGTGTCCCAGTGGATGAGCTCCACGGAGTTCGCCTCCCTCTTCGCCCTGGCCCAGGCCGCGCCGGGTCCGAACATGCTCATCACCAGCCTCATCGGCTGGAAGGTGGCGGGCATCCCCGGCGCCCTGGTCTGCACCCTGGGCATGTGCCTGCCCTCCAGCACCCTGGCAGTCGCTGCCGGGCGCCTCTGGGACCGCTACCGGGAGTCGGTCTGGCGGCGAGCCTTGGAGCGCGGCCTGGCCCCCCTGACCCTGGGCCTGGTGCTGGGCGCGGGCTGCCACTTGGCCCGCGCCGCTGGAGGTGGCTGGCGCGGCACGCTGGTGGTGGCGGCGAGCGCAGGGCTGGCCTGGCGCTCCCGCTGGAATCCCCTGCTCTGGCTCGCGGGAGCCGCCCTCCTGGGCGCCACCGGGCTGCTTTCCTAGGCCCCGAGCCGCCCTATTCAGGCTTGCCCGGAGTGACCTCCAGGGCCGGTGCGCTCCGGCCCCGGGTGGCCAGGGCCACCGCGGCAGTCCAGATCGGCGCCATGTTGAGGTAGGGAATCCACTCCGTCAGGAACGAAGGCAGAAAGGCCCAGTGGAAGCCCACCAGCGCCCAGAGCGTCCCCAGGGCGACGCAGTCCAGGCCGGCTCCCACGAACCAGCCCACGGGGCCCGCGGCTTCGGCGGGAATCTGGATGGCATCGATAGTGAGGGCCACGGCCCAGGCGAGGCGGATGCGCCAGACAGGGATGAGTGGTTTGGGCTTGGACATGACGGCAGTCTACAGGATTTGCTCGCCAGACCGGCTCCTCCGATAGACACTCCATCCACGGGAAAGACTCATGGTCCAGATCACATGGAAAGACCGCTACAACATCGGCTACGGCGAGATCGACGCCCAGCACCGGAGTCTGCTGGACTTGCTCAACGAGCTGGGCGGCCTGATCGGCGAGCGTCAGGATCCGGTGGTGGTCGGCGCCGTCTTCAGCCGGCTCTGCGACTACGTGCGGGTCCACTTCAGCACTGAGGAGAGGCTGCTCGAGGCCTGCGGCTATCTCCGGCTGGCCGACCACCGGGATCTGCACGCCCGCTTCGTGGAAAAGCTGCTGGAGCTGAACCGCAGCTTCGACCCCTCCGACCCCCGCCTGCTCAGCGAGACCTCGGACTTCCTCAAGCACTGGTACCTGGAACACATCACGAAGGCGGACCAGGACTACGCGCCCTTCCTCCAGCGCCACCCTCCCGAGAATCCCGTCCGGGCGCTCATCTTCGACTTCGGCAACGTGCAGTACCGCTTCGACAATGGCCGCTTCCTGACGGGCCTGGCCCGGCTCTCCGGCCGTTCCACCGAGGAGCTGAAGCGGGCGATCTACGACGACTCTTCCCTGAGCCAGGACTACGAGTCCGGGCGCATCGACTCGCAGGCCTTCCTCGAGGGGGTGTCCGCCCTCTGCGGCCTGGCGCTGACCGAGGCAGAGTTCCTCCCCGTCTTCACGGACCTCTTCACACCCATCGACAGCACCCTGGATCTGATGCGGAAGCTGAAGCCCACCTACCGCATCGGCCTGCTCTCGAACACCTGCCCCTGGCACTTTGACCACTTCATCCGCACCGCCCCGGTCTTCCCCCTTTACGACACCGTCACCCTCTCCTACGAGGTGGGAGCCAGCAAGCCCGATCCCCGCATCTACCAAGACGCGCTGGCGAAGCTAGCCCTGCCGCCCGAGGCCTGCGTCTACATCGACGACCTGCCGCCCTTCGCAGAGGCGGCCACGAAGTTGGGGATGATCGGCCTCACCTACACCACGCCCGTGGTCCTGATGGCCCAACTGCGTGCGCTGAAGGTGGCCTTCTGAGCTCAGCGCCGGGCCTTGCCGGTCACGCGCTCGATCTCGACCCGGAAGACCGTGACGCGGGCGAGGTTCTTCTCGATGCCCTCCCGCACCTGGTCCGGGTACTGCGCCGCGAAGCGCTGGCCAATGGCCTGGAGAGCGGCGAGCCGGGCCGCCTCGCCGTGGACCTGGACGGCCCGGCCGAAGACGATGGCGCTCTCGTAGCGGGTGGAGAGCTCCTCCGGCAGCACCTCCGCCTGGGTGACCACGCAGTAGGACACCCGGCAGTCGCCCGCCAGGTTGTCGAGTTTGTGTCCCTCGGTCGCCGAGTGGATGAGCAGTGCCCCGTCCACGAGCACATGGTTCACGGGCACCGCATAGGGCCAGCCATCCCGGCCCACCGTTGCGAGGACCCCGAACTCAGCCCGGGCGAGGAGGGCCCAGGCCTCGGCCGGGTCCAGCTCTCGCTCCCGGCGGCGCATGGGGTGGTTGGGGGCGTTCATGACCGCTTGCCAGCGATCCAGTTGAGCGCCTCCAGAGGCGTCATGCGGTTCAGGTCCAGGGCCTCCAGCTCGGCGCGGAGGCTGTCGGGCTCCACCTCGAACATCGGCAAGGCTGGCTGGGAAGGCATGGGGGGCCGGGGCGGTGCCTCCGGGGCCTGGGCCAGCAGGCGCTGGGCCTTCTGGATGACGGACTTGGGCAGCCCTGCTAGCCGGGCCACCTGGATGCCGTAGCTGCGGTCCGCGGGTCCGAGCGCCACGCGGTGGAGGAAGTGCAGCTGCTCCTCCCACTCCTGCACTTCCACGTGGAGGTTCTGGATGCGCGAGTCCTCCGCCAGCTTGGTCAGCTCGAAGTAGTGCGTGGCGAAGAGGGTGCGCGGGGCCCCGCCCTTAAGATCCCGCAGGAACAGCGCGATGGCCTCAGCCAGGGCCAGGCCGTCCCGGGTGGATGTGCCCCGGCCGATCTCGTCGAGGATCACCAGGCTGGCTGCGGTGGCCTGGTTGAGGATCCGCGCGGTCTCCGTCATCTCGACCATGAAGGTGGACTGGCCCTTGGCCAGCTGGTCCGAGGCGCCGATGCGGGTGAAGATGCGGTCCACCAGGCCAAAGCGCATGAGTTCCGCAGGTACGAAGGACCCGCTCTGGGCGAGCACCACCAGCAGGGCCGAGGTGCGCAGGAAGGTGGACTTGCCGCCCATGTTGGGACCGGTCACCACCGCCATGGGCTGGGCGGCACTGAACTGCAGGTCATTGGGAATGCACTCGCGCCCCAGGCGGGCTTCCAGCATGGGATGCCGGGCTGCAGCCAGAGTCAGCTCCTGGTCGTCACCCAGCTCGGGCCGGGTCCAACCCGAGAGCCGCGCCCGCTCGGCCAGGGCGGCCAGCACATCCAGGGCGGCCACCGCGCGGGCCAGGGCAATCAGGTCCGCGCGGTGCTCCAATACCAGGGCCAGCAGGCGCTGGAACTGGACCGCCTCCAGACGGGCCTGGTCGCTCTCGGCGCTAAGAATCCGCTGCTCGAAGGCCACCAGCTTCTCCGTGGTGAACCGCTCGGCGTTGGCCAGGGTCTGCTTGCGGAGGAAGTGGGTGGGCACCGCGCTTAGGTTCGACTTCGTGATCTCGAAGTAGTAGCCGAAGACCCGGTTGTACTTGATCTTCAGGCTCTGGATGCCGCTCAGCCGTCGCTCTTCCTCTTCCAATTCCAGCATCACCTGCCGGGCGTCCCGGGCGAGGCGGCGGACCGCGTCCAGCTCGGGGTCCACGCCCTCGCGGATGACGCCGCCCTTCTCCAGGTCCAAGGGGGGCGCTTCGGCCAGGCTGTGCTGGAGGCCCTGGAGGAGCTCCCCGCAGAGTGGCGTCTCCACAGGCCAGAGGCCGAGCTCGGCCACCTCGGAGGCCCAGCCCTCGTCCTGGAGGCGGGCAGGGAGCTTCTGGAGCACCCCCAGGCCGTCGCGCAGCTGGCCCAGCTCCGGGGGCGAGGCGAGGCCCAGGGCCACGCGGCCCAGCAGGCGGTCGAGGTCCGGCACCTGAGTTAGCAGCGTCTGGATGGGTCCCCGGCGGCGGTCCTCGGTGAGCCAGGCCACCTGGGACCAGCGCCGCTCCAAGGTGCCGCGGTCGCGAAGGGGCTGTTCGAGCCAGCCCTTCAGCAGGCGCGAACCCATGCGGGTGCGGCACTGGTCCAGCAGGGCCAGCAGCGACCCGGAGCGGCCGCCGTCCATGCCGTTGGCCAGCACCTCCAGGTGCCGAGCACTGGTGGCGTCGAGCAGCGGTCCGGCGGCGCCCAGCTCGAGGGCCACGCCCTGGAGGTGGGCAGGACGGCCCTTCTGGGTGGCTTCGACCTGATCCAGCAGCGCTGCCAGGGCACCCAGGGCCGCGGGATAGGGATCCAGGCCCACGCCTTCCAGGTGCTGCCAGCCGAAGAAGGCCAGCACCTGCTGCCGGGCCCGGGAGGCATCGAAGCGCCAGGCCGGCAGCCGGGTGCGGGCCGCCTCCAGCCCGGGCAGCTCCGGCGCGCCCTCGGCCAGGATCAGCTCCTGCGGGGCAAGCCGCTCCAGGGTGGCGTGGAGGGCCTCTTCTCCCTCGCCCGGGATCACCCGCAAGGCCCCCGAGGCCAGCTGGAGCAGGGCCAGCCCCCAGGCCGGACCCACGCGATGCAGGGCGCAAAGCCACCGGGCGTCGTCGTCGAGCCAGGTGCCCGGGGTGATGATGCGCTTGATGGCGCGGGGCAGCAGGCCCTTCACGTCCTCGGCCTTGGCCGTGGGCTCGGCGATGGCAGCGGAGAAGCCCGCGGCCAGCAGCTTGGGTAAGTAGGACTCCAGTGCGAAGTGGGGCACCCCACACATGGGCGTCTCGCCCTCGGTGCCCTTGCCGCGCTGCGTGAGGGCGATCTCCAGCACCGGCGCCGCCCGCACCGCATCCTCCCCGATGAGCTCGTAGAAGTCCCCCATGCGCGTCAGCAGGATGGCGTCGCCCGCCTCGCGCTTGAGGCCCGCGATCTGCTGCATCATCGGGGTGGACATGGGGAGCCTGGGAATCCGTGGGAACCCCGATCTTCCCACATTCGGCGGGCAGCCGCTGACGCTAGGATGGTTCCCATGGAACAGGTGGAGTGTGTCGTCATCGGTGCGGGCGTGGTGGGCCTGGCCCTGGCGCGGGAGTTGGCACTGCGGGGGCGCGAGGTCCTGGTCCTCGAGGCGGAGGACCACATCGGCACGGGCATAAGCTCCCGCAACAGCGAGGTGATCCACGCCGGCATCTACTACCCCACGGGGTCGCTCAGAGCCCGCCTCTGCGTGGCGGGCAACCGGGCCCTCTACGCCTTCTGCGCGGCCCACGGGGTGGCCCACCGGCGCTGCGGCAAGCTGATCGTGGCCGCCGACGAGAGTGACTTGCCCGCCCTGGAGCGTATCCGCGCCCAGGCCGAAGCCAACGGCGTGCCAGACCTCCGGTGGTTGACCTCGGCCGAGGCCCTGGCGCTGGAGCCCCGCCTGCGCTGCCAGGGGGCCCTGCATTCCGAGGGCACTGGCATCGTGGACAGCCACGGTCTCATGCGCGCCCTGGGCCTGGATGCCGAGACCCACGGCGCCGCAGTGGTGCTGAGGAGCCCGGTCCTGGGCGGGCGGCTCAGCGCCCAGGGACTGGAGGTCCGGGTCGGCGGGGACGAGCCCATGACCCTCCAGGCGGGCCAGGTATTCAACGCCGCAGGCCTTGGCGCCCAGCGCGTGGCACAGGGCTTCGAAGACCTCCGCCCCGGCAGCGTCCCGACCCTGCACCTGGCCAAGGGCAACTACTACAGCCTCGCGGGGACTGCTCCCTTCTCCCGGCTGGTGTATCCCATTCCTTCCCAGGGTGGTCTGGGCGTGCACCTCACCCTGGACCTGGGCGGTCAGGCCCGCTTTGGACCCGACGTGGAGTGGATCGACCAGGAGGACTACGACGTGGACCCGCGCCGGGCTGATGGTTTCTATGCCGAGATCCGCCGCTACTGGCCGGGTCTGCCGGACGGGACGCTCCAGCCTGCCTACGCGGGGATCCGCCCCAAGATCCACGGGCCGGGGCAGCCCACACCCGACTTCGTCATCCAGCGCGAGGACGCCCACGGGCTGCCGGGCCTGGTGAACCTCTTCGGCATCGAGAGCCCGGGCCTCACGGCCTGCCTGGCCCTGGCGGAGGAGGTGGCGGGCTGATGGGGCTACCCTGGGGCATGGATGTCCCCCAGCCTGTCCTTCCCCAGTCTGCCGAACCGCCGGAGATCTCCCTCTGCCTGGAGCTGGGCCGGGCCTACCAGGCCTTCGGTATTCCCGCCCACCGCTTCGAGGACGCCCTGGGCCGCATCGCGAAGCGCCTCGGCCTGGAGGGCCAGTTCTTTGCGCTGCCCACGGCCTTCTTCGCCACCCTCGGGAAGGGCGGCCAGAACTGGACCTTCATCCAGCGCAGCCGCTCGGGGGACGTCAACCTAGCCAAGCTTTCGGATCTGCAGGACACCACCGATGGGCTCATCGATGGCAGCCTGTCCACCGGCGAGGCCCGCGACCGCGTACGAGAGATCCTCGCCGGACCGGATCGCTGGGGAGCCCTCCTGACGGTGCTCTGCTTTGGCCTGGGCTCGGCGCCTGCGGCGGTGTTTTTCGGGGGAGGGTGGCGGGAGATGGTGCTGACCGCCGTCCTCGGCAGCCTGGTAGGCACCCTGGTGGTCCTGCTGGGACGGCGGGCCGGACCTACCCAGCTGGTCTATCCCTTGGCGGGCACCCTCGTGGGTTTCCTGGCGCTCGCCGCCGCCTACCGGTTCCCGCACGTCTCACCTCAGGTGCTGACTCTGGGCGGGCTCATCATCCTGATCCCGGGCCTGCGGCTGGTGGTGTCCATGAATGAGCTGGCCACGGGCAACCTGGTGGCAGGGACGGCCCGCCTGGTGGACGCGGCCATGACCTTTCTCTCACTGGGCTTCGGCGTGGCCCTGGGCCAGCGCCTCGCCGCGCCGATGCTGGACCAAGCCCTGCTGGGCGTGCCCCTGCCCCTGCCTGGCTGGACCCTGCTGCCGACCCTGCTGCTGGCGGCGGCAGCATTCATGGTGATCTTCAAGGCCCGGCCCTCGGACCTGCCCTGGATCTTTGGCGCCTGCGCCCTGGCTTTCTACGGCTCCCGGCTGGGCGCCACCCTGCTGGGGGCCCAGTTCGGTGTGGGGCTGGGCGCCTTTGCCCTGGGCGTCGCCAGCAACCTCTTCACCCGCATCCGACGCCATCCTTCGGCGGTGACCCTGCTGCCGGGACTGGTGGTGCTGGTGCCGGGCGGCCTCGGCTTCAAGGGCCTCGAGTTCATCATCCAGAAGCAGCTGGTGCTGGGACTCGACACCGCCTTCCAGGCCCTCTTCGTGGCCATCGCCCTCCTCATGGGCCTGCTGCTGGCCCAGGTCGCCGTCCATCCCCGCACCGCACTCTGAAGCCAATCCGCAAAGCCTGCTGGATCCAGACCGGTGCCTGAGTGGTTAGGCGGCGACTGCCTCGAAAAAGAAAGTGACCACAAAGAACACAAATGGCACCAGGTTCCACCTTTGTGCCCTTTGTGCCCTTTGTGTTATTTGTGGTTAACAATCTTTTTTTCTTGGGGTTACCGAGAAATGGTGGAGGCCTCGCCGTCTTCGTGGAGGAGGCGATCCAGGTCCTTCCAGCTGAGGGAGAAGCGCCCTTTCAGGCCCCAGTTCGGACCCCAGGAGTTGATGGCCCAGACGCGCTTCAGCTCGGCATCCACCCCCAGTAGCTCGAAGGCGTGGCCGCCGCGCGCCTGACCGGCCAGCTTTACGAAGCCCTTGGCGTCCGGCTTGTCGAAGCCCTCGTACCAGTTCACCCCCACCTCCACGGGACCCAGGGTGGACAGGGTCTTCAGGACATCATCCAGCCCGAAGCACCAGTGGTAGCCCGTGGCATAGCCCAGGTCCTTGAGCGCCTTCATCGCGCCCAGCACCGTGGAGCCCGTGTCCTGGGGTGGCCAGACCCCCACAATGACGTCATCGCGGGTGGCCTTGCTGTAGACCTTTCGCGCCAGGGCTTCGGTGTAGCGGGCTCCCTTCTGCTTGTAGGGGGCGGTGCAGACCACGCCCACAGCGCCGTTGCCGGTGCAGGAGCCGAGTTCGCCCTGATCGAAGGCCGCCAGGGTGCGTTCCCAGGTCCGGGTCACGATCTTCGCCGCCTTGGGCAAGGACACGGGAAAGTCCTTGCTCCGCTCGTCAAAGTGCAGGTGGCGTCCCAGTCGGCCGCCGTGGGTCGACGGATGCTCGGGAATCACCCCGACGCGGTGGGGGTGGGATGAGTCGGCCATGGGTGCCTCCGGGGTTTGCACTGCGACTGCGCTGGGGTGGGTGGATGGGATCAAGCTAGCCTAGGCCTTAAAAATGTCAATGGACGTCCAGAAAATATCCGAAAAAAACGTTCATTCGACATTTTGAGGATTCTATGAAGTGTCAGAGCTCTGATTTTGCTAGATTAACTTTTTGAAGAAAATTTTAGTGCGAATAAGTCATATTTGGATCATCCTGGAGATCGAGGTGTCCCATGTCCCTCCTCCCCTTCACCCAGAAAGCCAACGACGCGCTGGTGGCGGCGCGACAGCGGGCCGTCCAGGACCAGCACCCGGAGCTCGTTCCCCAGCACCTGTTCAACGCCCTGCTCACCCCGGAGGCGGGGCTGCGGCCGCTAATGGAGCGAGCCGGGCTGAGCCCGGAGTCCCTCCAGGGCCTGGCGGATGCGGCCGAAGACCTGGTCACCCGGCTGCCCCGGGCCGTCGGGGGCGCCGAGCCCCAGGTGGGTCCCGCTTTCCGACACTTCCTTGAGGTGGCCAGCGACACCGGTCGGGGCCTGGGAGACCGCTTCCTGGCCACGGACGCCCTCTTGCTGGCCCTGGCCAACGCCCACACGGACGCCAAGCTGGCCCTGGAGCGCTTCGGCCTGGACCGCAAGACGCTGGAAGCCGCGATCCGCGAGATCCGCAAGGGCTCGCGGGTGGAGGACGAGAAGGCCGAGGAGAAGTTCGCCAGCCTGGAGAAGTACGCCAAGGACTACTCGGCCCTGGCCGCCGCCGGCAAGCTCGACCCCGTGATCGGCCGGGAGGATGAGGTCCGCCGCATCCTCCAGGTGCTCTCCCGACGCACCAAGAACAACCCTGTGCTAATCGGCGAGCCCGGCGTCGGCAAGACCGCCATCGTGGAGGGTCTGGCCCAGCGCATCCACAAGAGCGATGTGCCCGAGAGCCTCAAGGGCCTGCGGGTCATGGGTCTGGACATGGGCGCCCTGGTGGCCGGCACCCAGTACCGCGGCCAGTTCGAGGAGCGCCTGAAGGGCGTCATCCAGGAGATCGAGAAGGCCGCAGGGCAGATCGTGCTGTTCATCGACGAGCTACACCTGCTGGTGGGGGCGGGGGCAGTGTCTGGCGGCATGGACGCGGCCAACCTGCTCAAGCCCGCCCTGGCCCGGGGCGAGCTGCGCTGCATCGGCGCCACTACCCTGGACGAGTACCGGAAATACATCGAGAAGGACGCGGCCCTGGAGCGCCGCTTCCAGCCGGTGTTCGTGGAAGAACCGGACGTGGAGGACGCCATCTCCATCCTGCGCGGCCTCAAGGAGCGCTACGAGCTGCACCACGGTGTGCGCATCCAGGACTCGGCCCTGGTGGCCGCCGCCCAGCTGAGCCACCGCTACATCCCGGACCGATTCCTGCCGGACAAGGCCGTGGACCTCATGGACGAGGCCGCCAGCGCCGTGCGCATCCAGCTGGACAGCCGCCCCGAGGTCATCGACACGCGGGAGCGGCGGGGGATGCAGCTGCAGATGGAGCGGCACTCGCTCACCAAGGAGAAGGACGCGGCCAGCCGCGCCCGCCTCGCCGAGCTCGACAAGGAGCTGGCGGAGCTGAACGAGGAGCTGGGCGGTCTGCGCGCCCAGTGGGAGAACGAGAAAAAGGACATCGAGGGGGCCCGGGGCCTCCAGAAGAAGCTGGACGACCTGCGCATCGAGCACGAGCAGGCCAAGTCCAAGGGCGACTACGAGCGCGCCTCCCGGCTGGAATACGGCGAGATCCCCACCCTGGAGAAGCAGCTGGCCACGGTCTCCCCGCGGGAGAGCGCCATGCTCCGCTTGGAGGTCGGGGAAGCCGACATCGCCGCCATCGTCAGCCGCTGGACCGGGGTCCCCGTGAGCCGGATCCTCGAGGGCGAGGTGGAGAAACTGCTGCGCATGGAAACCCGGCTCCGGGAGCGGGTGGTGGGCCAGGATCCAGCCCTCACGGCCATCTCCGACGCCCTCCGCCGCAACCGGGCGGGCCTGAGCGACCCCAAGCGCCCTATCGGTAGCTTCCTCTTCCTGGGCCCCACGGGCGTGGGCAAGACCGAGGTGGCCCGGGCCCTGGCCGAGTTCCTCTTCGACGACGAGAACGCCCTGGTCCGCATCGACATGAGTGAGTTCACCCACGAGGCCGACGCCACCCGCCTCATCGGCGCCGCGCCCGGCTACATCGGCTATGAGGAGGGGGGCCGCCTCACGGAGGCCATCCGCCGCCGCCCCTACGCAGTCATCCTCCTGGACGAGATGGAGAAGGCCCATCCCCGGATCTTCGACCTCTTCCTGCAGGTCCTGGAGGACGGTCGGCTTACGGACGGCCAGGGCCGCACCGTGAACTTCCGGAACAGCGTGGTGCTGATGACCACCAACCTCGGCAGCCAGGCCATCTTCGACGCCGGTGGCGATCCTTCCCAAGCCGAGGAGGAGATCCAGGCGGCCCTCCACGGTCACTTCCGCCCTGAGTTCCTGAACCGCCTGGATGAAGTGGTGCTGTTCCGCTCCCTGTCCAAGGAGGACATGAAGACCGTGGCCCGGATCCAGCTCCGCCGGGTGGAAGGTCTCCTCCAGGCCCAGCGCCTCGGCCTGGAAGTGCCCGAAGCCGCCCTGGACTGGCTGGCGGAGGAGGGCTTCGATCCTCTCTACGGCGCCCGCCCCCTCAAGCGCCTCATCCAGCAGGTGGTGGTGAACCCCCTTTCCCGCCAGGTCCTCCAGGGCCTCCTCCAGCCCGGCGGCATGGCCCGGCTCGAGGTCCGCGACGGTCAGCTCTTCGTGGAGGCCGAGGCCGTCCAGTAGCCACCCCTGCCCGGCAGTCCCGCAGACGGACGCGCCCCCGCTCCCGCCGAAACTTTCCTACCTCCCCGGCCCATCCGATGAGTTTGGGGTAGCTGGAGTCGGCGTGCCCCTGTCCCCCCCCATTCCCATCCTGATCGTGGATGACGAAGCCGACCTGCGGGACCTCCTCGTGGAGGCCCTCCAGGACCAGGGCTACGCAGCCGTGGGCGCCGAGGGCGGATCCCAGGCTCTGGCCCTGGTGCGGGAGCAGCACTTCCCGGTGATCTTTACGGACCTGAACATGCCCGGCGGCCTGTCCGGCCTGGAGCTGCTGCGAGCCGTCCACGAGGTGGACCCGCGCAGCATGGGCATCCTGATGACCGGCTACGCCACCACGGAATCCGCCATCCAGGCACTCAAGCGTGGCGCCTACGACTTCATCCAGAAGCCCTTCAAGCTGGCGGAGATCGAGGCCGGCCTGGAGCGGGCCCTGGACCACTACCGGCTGGTCCGTGAGAACGAGGAATACCAGCAGAACCTGGAGCGCATGGTGGAGGCCCGCACCCAGGAGATCCTGGGGCTGAAGAACGACATCGAGCGGCTCTTCGAGGGCTTCGTGAACGCCTCTGTGACAGCCATCGAGGCCCGGGATCCCAGCACCTCGGGCCACTCCAGCCGCGTGGCCGACCTCACCGTGGGCCTGGCTGAGGCCGTGAATAGCACTCCCAACGGGCCCTACGGAGGGTTCCACTTCAACCCCATCCAGATCCGCGAGATCCGGTACGCCAGCCTGCTCCACGACTTCGGCAAGGTGGGCGTCCGGGAGCAGGTGCTGGTGAAGGCCAAGAAGATCGAGGGCGAGCGACTCGAGAGCATCTACCAGCGGCTACACCAGCGGACCCTCGAGGCCATGCGGGACGGCCTGCTGGAGGCCTGGAGCAAAGGCAGCACATTCGACCACGACAAGGTGGGTAACCTCCTCCGGCACCAGGATGAGGAAGCCCGGCGGCTCATGGAGCTGGTGCGGCGCAGCAATGAACCCACCGTCCTGCCCGAGGAAGTGGCGCTGGAGTTGAACCTGCTTGAGGACCTTACCTATCAGCACTGGTCCGGGGACCACCGGACCCTCATCGATGCCCACGACATCAGCCTCCTCAAGATCCCCAAGGGGAGCCTCTCGGACGACGAGCGCGACGAGATCCAGAACCATGTGACCTACACCTACAAGTTCCTGAGCCAGATCCCTTGGACCGCTGAGCTGGCGGGCGTTCCCGACATCGCCTGGGCCCACCACGAGCGGCTCAACGGGAAGGGCTACCCTCGGCAGCTCAAAGAGCCGGACATCCCGGTGCAGAGCAAGCTCATGGCCGTCTCGGACGTCTATGACGCGCTCACGGCCGCGGACCGCCCCTACAAGGCCGCCGTGAGCGTGGAGCGCAGCCTGGAAATCCTGGAGCAGGAGGCAAAGGTGAACCTACTGGACACCGAAGTGCTCCGCATCTTCCTGGAGGCGCGCATCTACGAGCGCACCACGGGCCAGAGCCGGAGTCGCCCATGATCCAGGAGCCCATCCTCATCGTAGATGACGATGCCGAGGTCCGCATGACCCTGCTGGAGGCCCTGCAATACCGGGGCTACTCCGCCGAGGCGGTGGCCAATGGAGAGGCCGCCCTGACGCGCATGACTGAGCGCACCTTCCCCGTGGTGCTCACGGATCTCCATATGCCCGGCGGACAGTCGGGGCTGGAGCTCATTGGCACCATCCGGCACCGCCACCCGGACACCCTCTGTGTGCTCATGACGGCCTTTGCCTCGCTGGAGACCAGCGTCGCGGCCCTGAAGCGGGGCGTCTACGACCTCGTCCAGAAACCCTTCCGCCTCGCCGAGATGGAGGTGGTCCTGAACCGGGCCCTGGACCACGCCAGCCTGCAGCAGAAGCTGCGGGCCTACCAGGGAGAGCTGGAAGACCGCGTCCTGAGCCGGGGCCGGGATGTCCTTGAGGCCCAGAAGGTGGCCATCGAGCTCTGCGACCTGACGCTGCTGGCCCTGGACCGCCCCACCCTGGCCGAGGCCCTCGATGCCCTGCTGGACCGTCTGGCTGCCCACTGGGAGCCGAACGGCCTGGCCTGCTACCGCCACGACGGGGATGGAGGCCTCTACCTGCTTGCCGCCCGGGGAAAGCGCCCCCTGCCCACCCAGCTGGAACGGCCCCAGCCGGGTCCCCTGCCGGCGCCTCGGCTGGGCTGTCCCGAGGAGCACCTGCTGCCCCTGGGCAACGCGGGCTGGCTCTACCTGGGCTTCGAGGAGCGCTCCTCCTTCAACGACCTGGATCCTGGCTTCCGGCTGCTGACCCGGCACCTGGAGCTCATCCTGCGGGTGAGGTGAGGGCATGAGCGACCCCCGCCGCCGAGTCTTGACCACCCCCAGGGTCCCCAAGCCCGTCGCAGCGGAGTTCTGATGGGTGGCCGCATCCTCATCGTGGACGACAACGCCATGATCCGCAGCGAGATCAAAGCCGTCCTCATGAAGGATGGCTCCTTCACACACTTCATGGAAGCCGCCGACGGCCTGACTGCCTTCAAGACCATCATGGACTGCCCGCCGGATCTGGTGCTCTGCGACCTGGTCATGCCCGGATTCGATGGCTTGAAGTTCCTGGGCCTCAAGGCCAGCCGCAAGGAGCTGGAACAGATCCCCGTCATCATCCTCACCGCCGAGGACGACCTCGACCGCAAGGCCGAGATCCTCGAGCGCGGGGCCTCGGACTACGTGACCAAGCCCTTTCACGAGAAGGAGCTGCTGGCCCGGGTGCGCATCCACACCAAGCTGAAGCTGCTCCAGGACGAGCTGCGGGAGAAGAACGCCCAGCTGGAGGCGCTCTCCGTCACCGACGTGCTCACTGGACTGGCCAACCGGCGCCGGCTCATGACCCGGCTGGAGGAGGAAGTCCAGCGGGCCCGACGGTACAAGACGCCGCTCGCCGTGGTGATGATCGACATCGACCACTTCAAGCAGGTGAACGACACCTACGGCCACGCCATGGGCGACGAGGTGCTCCGGAACATCGGCGCCATGCTGAAGGCCAACGTGCGCGCCACCGATCTGGCTGCGCGCTACGGGGGCGAGGAGCTGACCCTGGTCCTCCCCCACACGGATGCCCCCGGGGCGCTCCTGGTGGCCGAGGGGCTGCGGGAGAAGTTCGCGGAGCTGGAGCATCACCTGGACGGCGTTAGTCTGAGGAAGACCGCCAGCCTGGGCGTGGCTGCCCGGGACGGCCAGGGCGAGGTTCCCAGTGCGGAAGCGCTCCTCAAGCACGCCGACGAGGCCCTCTACCGGGCCAAGCAGGGTGGGCGTAACCGGGTGGAAGCGGCGGGCTAGGGCCCTATTTGGCCGCCTGCCGAAGGGCCTCGATCTTGTCCGTCTTCTCCCAGCTGAACTCAGGCCGTCCGAAGTGACCATAAGCAGCGGTGGCGCGGTAGATGGGGCGGCGCAGATCCAGGGTCTCGATCATGGCCTTGGGGGTGCAGCTGAAGACCTCGCGCACGGCGCGGACGATGGCCGCATCGGAGACCTGCCCCGTCCCGAAGGTGTCCACGGCGATCGACACCGGCTCAGCCACACCGATGGCGTAGGCAAGCTGGATCTCGCAGCGGCGGGCCAGACCCGCAGCAACGATGTTCTTGGCGATGTAGCGGCCCATGTAGGCGGCGCTGCGGTCCACTTTGCTGGGATCCTTGCCGGAGAAAGCGCCGCCGCCGTGGTGGCCGGTGCCGCCGTAGGTATCCACGATGATCTTGCGGCCCGTGAGGCCCGTGTCGCCCATGGGCCCACCCACCACGAAGCGCCCCGTGGGGTTCACGTGGTAAACCGTGTCCGCATCCAGCAGGTCGGCAGGCAAGACCGCGTGGATCACATCCTGGAGGATGGAATCGCGGATGGCGTTCTGCAGGACGTGCTCGTCGTGCTGGGTGGAGATGACCACCGTGTGGATGCGTCTTACCTTGTCGCCGTCGAACTCCACGGTGACCTGGCTCTTGCCGTCAGGCCGCAGCCAAGGCAGCTGGCCATTCTTGCGGACCTCCGCCAGCCGCCGGGTCAGCAGGTGGCTGAAGTGGATGGGGGCGGGCATGAGCTCCGGCGTGTCGTCGCAGGCGTAGCCGAACATCAGGCCCTGGTCGCCGGCGCCGCCGGTGTCCACGCCCATGGCGATGTCGGGGCTCTGCTGGTCGATGGTCACCATGACCGCGCAGGTGGCGTAGTCGAAGCCCTTGATGTGGTGGTCGTAGCCGATGTCCTTGACCACGTCCCGCACCAGCTGGGCCACGGGAATGTAGGTCTGGGTCGTGATCTCGCCCGCCACCAGCACTAGGCCCGTGGTCAGCAGCGTCTCGCAGGCCACGCGGCTGCGGGGATCATCGCTCAGGGCCGCGTCCAGCACCGCATCCGAGATCTGGTCCGCCATTTTGTCGGGATGACCTTCGGTGACGCTCTCGGACGTGAACAGGTGCTGCCCTTGGGTAATCATGCAGGACTCCTAACAACACCTCCAGGCACCGCCTGAAGGAACAGGGAGTATATCGCGGTACATCTTTCGGATGACGCGGGAACCCTTGTCATGCCGTAGCCTTGAAGACTAAGGTGGGGAGTTTCCCGCACCCGTCGCGCTGATTCCCTGCAACCCCTGGAGGAACCCATGAACCCCTTCCGCCGCTCGACGCTGGCCCTCATGTTGATGGCCGCATCCCTCCTGACGGTATCCACCGCGTGCAAGCGCGAGGATCCCCAGATCCGCGAGCTGACCCAGAAGGCCGCCGAAGCCGACAAGGCCAGCCAGCAGCTCAACCAGGCTGGCGGCGAGCAGCAGAAGAAGCTCGCCCAGGCCGGCGTCAATGACGTCAAGCCCAACGCCGAGACCCTCCAGCTCACCGAGGAGCAGAAAAAGGCCCTCGAGGAGCGCATCAAGAACGAGAAGAACAGCTCCTATCAGGCCTTGCTCCAGGAAGTGCTGGACAAGGACAAGGAGATCAAGGACCTCAACGTCAAGCTGGCCAAGCTCAAGGCCGACCTGCCCCGGCCCGACCTGGCCAAGCCCAACGACAGCCACTACGGCATGGCCATGCGCTTCCTGAAGAAGAAGGGGGTCTCCGAGGCCGACGCCAAGAAGCTGGTGAGCCGGGTGGCCATCCTGGAAAAGCTCGCCCCGGGCTTCGAGGTCTACCACTTCTACGCCAACGGCACCTACGGCACTTGGGTCTCCCAGGGCAAGGCCAAGATCAGCCCCAACGATCTGATGCGCCAGGAGCGCGAAAAGGTCGAAGGCGAGCGGGACGTGGCCGTGGCCCAGAACGAGAAGCTGCAGGAAGAGGTCCTGGACCTCGAAGGCCAGAAAAAGAAGATCGAGGAGGAGATTGCCGGCCTCCGGGGCGAGCGTGCGAACCTCATTGAGGAGCGCAGCAAGCTCCAGGCCGACAATGCCGGCCAGCTGGCCAAGCTGAACTCCCTCCACTATGTGGTCGGCACACGCGACAAGCTGAAGGCCGAAGGAATCATCGAAATCCCCGTTTTTGCCAAGGACCGAGCTGGCAAGAACTGGCGGGATGAGGTCTTCACCCAGAGCCTCGACCTCCGCTCCGCCAAGACCATCGTCATCAAGGCCTCCGACCTGGGCCTGGCCAAGATCGGGAAGGTGAACGTCGTGCCCGGTTCCTACCTTAAGGACGAGCACTACAAGCTCAGCATCAGCGAGGACAAGCTGACGGCCACCGTAGAGCTGATCACCGTCACCCGCTTTAAGAACGACAAGGTCGTCTTTGCTGTGACGGACTAGGAGGTCTTCAGACCTGAGAGGGGCCCTGTCCGGGGCCCCTCCTTTTTTGTGGAATTTCCTGTCCAGCCCGCCTATCGTCGGAAGACCCTTCCTGGCTTTCCCTTAACCCCACCCATGAGGTGATGCGATGCATTCACGCTTGACCCAAGCGTTCCTCGGTACTTCCCTGCTGGCCCTCCTGGCCTGCAACGGAGGCGGCGATTCCAAGGCACCCACCACCTTTACAGGGGCCGGGGAGATCGTCAGCTCCGTCGCGCCGGTCTTCGACCCCACCACCGGCAACGTGCCCCTGCCCAACATCCTGGTCACGGCCTCTGTCACTGGGATCACGTACTCAGCGACCGCCACCCCAGCCGCGGGCATGCTGAATATCAATCCCGGCTACCCCCTGACCCCGGACAAGGCCCTGGCCTTCGTCAACCTCAAGGAGATGGGCAACACCCACGCGGTGTCCGGCCTGAACGCGCCGATCTACATCTCTTTCCCGGCCGCAGTGGATCCCACCACGGTGAACAGCACCAACATCAAGGTCTTCCAACTGGCGCCAGACGCTGCGGGGACCGAGAACGCCGCCCTGGGTTTCACCGACGTCTCCAGCCTTTTCACCTACAGCACCTTCGCCCTCGTGCCCTCGGGCATGGGCGTCTATGCCTCCCCCATGCTGCCCCTGCTGCCTGGCACCCGGTATCTCTACGTCGTGACCAATCGGGTGAAGGACACCGCAGGGTTGGCCATCACGAGTTCACCTTACTTTGAAGCCCTGAAGGGCACCATTCCTCTGACCGGTTCCTTCGCCGCCTTGGAGGCGGTGCGGGCCGACGTCACCTCTGGGACCAACATCCTCCTCTCGGGCTATGCCAAGGTCATGAACGACCTGATCACCGCCAGCGCCACCACCACCGTCACCAAGCGCGCTGACATTGCCGTCATGGGTCGCTTCATCACCACTGGCGCCGGCTACATCCCCACCGACCCCCTCAACACCACGCCGGCCCTCGCCGCCGTGCGCATCCCCATGGAAATGGCCCTGTGGGCCTGGGCCAACAACGCCCCTGTCCCCAACACCGTGAACTTCAGCACCGCTGAAAGCCGGGCCTGGGACAACGGGGTTTCGAACTTCCTGCTCATGGGCACCTCCGCCATTCCCTCTGGTCCCGGGTCCCTGGCTGCCATCTTCGGGACCGTACCCAGTGCTGCTGTAGGCTATGTGGGCGCAGGCACCTTCGAGAGCGCCGACCTGCAGCTGGATCCCTACCTCGTCAACGCCAACCTGGCCAATGCTGGCGGCAAGCTCGATGCCGTCGCCAATGTCTACAACCCCGGCACCAGCACCGTGCCCGGCACCGGCGTCACCCAGGCCTTCCGGAACGCCACGGGGGCCCTGCGCGGCTTCTACCACAAGACTCGCACGGTGCCGTTCATCGTCATCGCCCCGCTCGCCACAGCCCCCACGGGAGGCTACAAGGTCGCCATCTTCATGCACGGCATCGGCGGCCAGAAGGAGCAGGCCCTGGGCCTCGCCAACACCCTCTGTGCCGCGGGCTACACCGTGGTCGCCATCGACCAGGCCGTCCACGGCCTTGGTGCCGGCGTTGCCGGCAGCCTGACCTCCCCGCTCTACTCAGGTGTTGGCATGGGCAATGGCCGACCCGCCGCCGAGTGGGCCAGCAACTTCTTCATGCTGCCCTCCATCCTGACCGCCCGCACCAGTGTCCAGACCAGCGCCTTCAACCTCTGGCGCTTGGAGCGCATCCTCAAGCAGCCCGCCGCAGATCCCACCAGCCTGCAGGCTAAAATGGTTTCCGCCGGCAAGACCATCAGTGCCGCCGGCGCCACCCAGTTCGTGGGGCAGAGCCTGGGCAGTATCGTTGGTTCCTACTTCCTGGCCGGCAACAGCGTCCAGACCGGTGGCAGCAACATGAAGGGCCTGCTCAGCGTGCCAGGTGCCCGCCTGGCCTTCATCCTCAAGGACAGCCCGGCCTTCTCGGCCACGGTCAACGGGGGCCTCACCGCCGCGGGTGTCACCACCAACAGCACCGCTTTCTATCAGTTCTTCGCCCTGGCCCAGGCCGTGGCCGATCCCATCGATCCCGGCACCATGGGCACGCCTCTTTCTGGCCAGACCGCCTCCCGTCTCGCGGGGCGCATGCTGGTGCAGGAAGCAGTCGGCGATACGGTCATTCCCAATGCCTCCGGCCAGTATTTCGTGAACGCCCTGGCCGGCCGTCAGGGCCAGCTGGGCGGCGATGTCAGCGGCGGCTTCACGCACGTCCTGCGCAACACCCAGGCCGCAGCCGCGGTGCCCTATATCTATGGAACAACCCTCGCCACGGTCAAGACGGCCGTGGCGGCCGCCACCGCTTCGACGGCCACCGCGCCCACCCAGGGCATCATGCAGTACAGCCCTGCCCAGCACGGCATGTTGCTGGCCGATACCGCCACTGCGGCCAATGTGATCAATTGCCAGACCCAGTTGTATGCCTGGGTGAAGTACGGTCTTGTGGTCGACGGTGCGAATGCCAGTGGCTTCCCCATCGCCCCCCCGCCCAGCAGCCTGGAAACGATGATCATCCCCGGCTACCTTGGATCGGAGAGCCTCGCGATCCACTACCCTGTCCTGCCCTAGAACCAGGCTGGAGCGAAGGTCTGAGCGCCGCCCACCCGGGCGGCGCTTTCGCGTTCAGGGCTTTGCATCCAGCTCCGGGAAGGCCTCCAGCAGCTGCCTTCGGGCCTCCAGCAGCTCCGGCACTGCCGGGTCGCGGCGGCGGAGAAAGCCCCGGATCGCCTGGAGGTCCTCGGCCACCCGCTCAAGCATGGGCAGACCAAACCCGGCGGCCAGCAGCGCGAGGGGCGGCAGCAGGGCGGCTCCCCAGCCCCAGCACAGGCCGCCGAGGACAGCCAGGAGCAGCGCCCAGAGGGGGTAGAGCAGCAGGCCGCCGAGCAGCTTCAGGGTGGCGACCTGATCGCCCTCGTCCGTGAAATGGACCGCGGCCCAGCCGATCAGGCGGTAGGCCGGCCACGCCAGCAGGACCGCCGGCGCCAGCAGCGCGGCCGTGGTCAGCCGGAGGAGGGCCCCGGGCAGCCAGCGCAGGACTTCCGCACCGGGATAGGGATGGCCCACCTGGTCCGGCCGGAGGCCCTTGGCCCGCAGCCAGGCCTGGGCGGCGTGGACACGGGCCTCCAGGACAGTGAGGTCCTCCGCCGGAAGCGAGGCCAGCCGGGGAACCAGGGCCCGCACACGGTCCCGGAGCGCCTCCAGGTTCCCCCGGCTGCCCGGGTCCTCCGCCAGCAGCCAGGCCACCTCCTGGGCCAGGGCCAGACAGCGCACGTTGGCGTCATGGAGGGTCAGTGGGCGCAGAGCCGCCTCGATGCGCCTCGTCAGCTCCCCCACCGCCGCCGGCTCCGCGCCCAGGGCTGCCAGGTCATCCCAGAGGATCGGCTCGCCCAGCCGCAGCAGGGCGCTGTGTCGAAAGGTGGTCCGGTCTCCATAGACCAATCCAGCCGGGACGATGGACAGCGGCCCCTGGTAGGACAGGGCGATGCGGGCGGCCCCGGTCTTCAGGGGCGCGAGGTCGGCGCCGGTATGACTCACCCCCTCGGGGAACAGGGCGACGGAGCCACTTTGGCCGAGTACCTCGTGCACTTTGTGGAAGCTCTGCTGGATAGACTCCCGGGTGGCACCACCGTCTTTTGGACGGGTCACGGGAATGGCCTTGAACGCCGCCAGGAAGGGCCGCAGCGGGGCGAGGTGCCAGAGGGTGGCCTTGGCCAGCCAACCCATGCGTCGGTCCAGCAGGGCTGCAGCGGCCAGGGGATCCAGGAGACCGTTGGGATGGTTCAGCAGGACCAGGCAGGGGCCCACCGGCAGGGGAGGACCTTCCTGGCGCAGGGCCCGGAACCAGATCCGCCCCAGGAACCGGGCCATGCGGAGGCTGGCCACCTCAGGCCTGCACGGGTCGGTGCCGAGCCCAGCGGAGGACGATCCCGCTCAGGGCGATGGCGGGGAGCACGATGACCATGGCCCAGGCCAGAGCATCCCCGCTCGCCGCCCCCGCGGCCTGGAAAGCGTCGGCCCGGCGGCCCACCCACATGGGGCTGATGGCGTCCCCCAGCAGGTGGATAAGCAGGACGTTCATGGCGACGCCGGTGGCCCGGATGCTCGCCGGCAGGCTGCTCACGATGAGCGCGTTCACGGGACTGGTGTTCACGAAGAGCAGGAACATGCTCAGGAAGAAGAGCAGGTAGGCCGTCCCCAGGTGGTGCGTGGCCAGGGCCCACGCCACCGCGGGCACCGCCAGGACCAGGGTGATGCCCGAGATCCCAGCACCAGCGTCTGGCCAGCGCTTCTGCCACCGGTCCGTGAGCCAGCCCCCCAGGAAGGTGCCCAGGATGCCCGTGATCACGGCGAGCAGACCGAAGACCATGCCTGCGTGGGCGGTACTGACCGAGAACCGCCGCTGCAGCAGGGTGGGGCCCCAGTTGCTGAGACCGCCCATGGCAAAGGTGTAGGCGACGTAGCTGGCGGTGCAGGCCAGCCATACCCTGTTCAGGAACACGTGCTTCAGGCGTTGAAGGTAGGATTCGCCGACGCCCACATCCTTGCCGCTGTCCATGGCTCCGCGCACAGGATCCACCTGGAAAGCCATCCAGGCCGCGAGGAACAGGCCCGGCAGACCTGCCACCAGGAACGAGGCCCGCCAGCCCCAGGCCCCGGCCACCAGGCCACCCAGGCCGTAGCCCAGGGCGCTCCCCACGGGGATGGCCAGGTAGAACCAGGTGAAGTTCTTGGCCCGATCCGACTCGGGGAAGCCATCCGCCAGCATGGCGGGGCCCAGGCTCGCGTATGCCGCCTCGCCTACCCCCACCAGGGAGCGGGCCACCAGCAGCGCCGGGTAGCTGTGGACGAAGGCCGCGCCAATCGTAGCAAGGCTCCACAGCGCCACTCCCCCGGCCACAAGGCGCGGCCGATGGAAGCGGTCCGCCAGGTAGCCGAAGAGCGGCGCCGAGCACATGTAGACGACGATGAACACGAAGTTCAGCCGCCCAAGCTGCAGGTTGGATAGGTGAAGATCCTTGCCCAGCGGCTCGAGGATGGCCGCGACCACAAGGCGGTCCAGGTAGTTCACCAGGTTGATCCCGGTGAGCAGCAGGAGCAGGCGTTGGACGGCAGTCAACCGCATCGGACGGCCGGGGGCCGGTGGCTACTTCTTGGGGGCAGGCTTGGGCGCGGCCGGCTTGGCAGCGGGCGCGGCGGGCGCGGCAGGCTTGGCGGCGGGCGCGGCGGCAGGCTCGCTGGCATCCAGGCGCTTGGAAACCTCAGCGGTGAAGCCCTTCAGCCAGGCCTCGTCACCCCAGGAGAGGATCTGGATGGCCTGGTCCGACAGAACGATCTGGAGCTTCTGCTCCTTGGCGAGCTGCTCGACGATAGGCGCCGCCAGCTTGGTGATGGCCTCACCCACCCGCTTCTCCACCCGCTGGTATTCCTGCTGGCTGTCTTCCTGCATCTTCTTGGCTTCGAACTCCACATCCCGGAACTTCTTGGCCAGGGCCTCCTTCTTATCGGGGTCCAGGCTGGGCGAGTTCAGTTGCTGCTGCATGGTCTGCAGTTCCTGGCCCTTGGCCTGGAGCTTCTCCTGCAGGTTCTTCCCTGTGATCTCCAGCTCGGAGAAGATGGCGCCAGCTTTCTTTGAGCTGCGCACCAGCTGGTTGATGCTGAAGAAGGCGAAACGAGGAGCCTCCTGGGCCATGGCAGGAACAGAAAGGGTGGCCGACAGGCAAAGTGCGGCCAAGGTGGGGGCGATCAGGCGCATGTGAGTCTCCAGGGCAAAAGGGGGATTATAGCTCAGAGAGGCTGAACAGATTAGAAGGTCGTCCCGATGGAGAACTGGAAGTCCGTCTTCCCATCCGTGTCGAACGGATAGGGATTGATCTTCTTTGACCAGATCAGCCGCAGCGGAGCGGGGCTGATGGGCAGGAAGAACCGGAACTCGATGCCCGCCGACCGGACCAGCGTTGGATTCTTATAGGAGTAGGGATTGCCCGTCGCGTAATCAGTGTAGGTGATAATGTTCCGGCTGAGGACCTTGGTACCTGGGCCCCAGGCATTGCCGGCGTCATGGAAGAAGACCAGGCGGAACTGGTCCGCGATCTTGAACTGGTATTCCATGTTCGTGATGATCTGCTTGTTGCCGCCCACCACCACCGCATGGCCATTGTTGTCCAGGAGGACCGAGCCCACCTGGCCGTAGCGATAGCCGCGGATGCTGTTCTCGCCGCCAGGCCGGTAGAGGTCGTAGAGCGGCAGGTCATCGTGGCCGAGGTTCTGGAGATACCCGTAACTCGCGTTGAAGGCGAAGATGTGGCGGTCCGCGATGTTGGCGAACTTGGCAAAGTCCCAGGTGGCCCGCAGGAAGGGCTTGTCCCCGCCGAACTGCCAGCCGCCGTATTCCAGCCCGAAGGACACGCGGGTGCCCGCCGTGGGCTTGAACTGGTGGTTGACCGTGCTGTAGGACAGGCTCTGGCTGAAGGTGGAGGTCAGCTGGTTCGGCGTGTCCCGGAAGTAGAAGTTCTGGCCACCCTCGATGCGGATCAGCCGGAAGCTGTAGCCCGAGGAGTAAGTCGTGAACCAGGCCCAGGGCTTCTCGGGGAGCCAGTTACTGAGCCGGGCGCCCACGGACAGGCCGAGGCTGCGGGTGAACTGCTTGTAGGCGTTGGCGATGCCGACGCGGGAGGCGTCATAGTCGGCCGAGCCATTCGAGACCGAGGTCGAGAACGAGTAGGGCAGGTCGAAGACGAAGGGCTCGGTGAAGCCCACCGAGACACTCTTGGAATACTTGCCGCCGTTGTAGCTGATGGAAAGGGTCTCGCCGCCGCCGCCCAGGTTGCGGGTCGAGAAACTCACTCCCAGGGAGAAGCCGAAGAGCGAGCCGTAGCCACCCTGGAAGAGCAGTTCGTTGACGCCGGCCTCTTCGCCGCGCACCACGATGTCCACCTGGGGCTTGTCCGGCACCATGTCCACCTTGGGCTCGGACGTCTTCACATCAAAGAAGCTCAGCTGGCTGATGCTCAGCAGGGAGTCCTTGAAGCGGTCGGTCTGGAAGAAGTCACCCTCACGCATGAGCATGCTGCGACGGAGGACCTTGTCCTTGGTGTTGGTATTGCCCTCGAACTCGATCTTACGGATCGTGAAGATCTCGCCCTCGACCAGCTTCAGGGTGGTGTCCACCTTCTTGACGCCGTCCTCTTCACGGATGTCGAGCTTCTTCTCCGCGTGGAAGAGCACATAGGCCTGGTTGGAGTAGCCCTCCTTGAGCTTGTCCACTGTCTGGTTCACAGCATCCAGGTCGAAGGGTACCGGCTTGGCGCCAGGCTTGGGGGCCTCGATCGAGGGCTTGATGTTGAAGAACTTCCGGAAGAAGGAGCTGTTGTCCCGCTTCACCTCGGCGTACTTCTCCTGGTAGTAGGTCTCGCGGAAGAGCTTCCCGCCCTCGGCCTTGAAGGTGCCCTCGAAGAAGCGATCGCCCTCCATGACCGGGATGGTCAGCGTGGCCCGGAGATCGTACTTGGGCGACTTCGCCTCCTTGATCAGCTTCTCGTTCTTGATCTTCTGCTTGGGGGTGGTGCGGTCCTCGACCTCGATGAGGGGCTTGCCTACGAAGACATCCTTGTAGCCCAGCTTCCAGTAGGACTTCTTCAGGTTGTCCAGGTCTTCTTCGAGGTTCTTGTCCACCAGCAGGTCGTGGGTGGTCAGCCAGCTGAACATCCAGTGCTGGCGGGTCTTCTCCATCACGTTCCGCAGCTGGGAGGTCGAGAACACCTTGTTGCCGCGGAAGGCGACGGTGTAGATCTTGGCCTTGCCGCCCTCACTGATGTCGAACACCAGGCGCGCAACGCCCCCGGGCATGGGCTCCAGCGTGATGTTCACCACGGGATTCCGGAAGCCCTTCTCGCCAGCCTGGTCCACGATGAGGTTCTTGACCTTGCGGGCGGTGTCCGGATCGTAGATCGTGTCCGGATTGATGGTGAGCTTCTTCTCCTTGACCTTGTCCTTGATGTTCGTGAGGCCGACCTCGGTGCCACCCCGGAAGTCCACTTCCTTGATCAGGGGCCGTTCCTTGATGCGGATCACCAGCTTCTTGCCGCCCTTGGCGTCCGCCAGCTCGAGCTTGATGTCATCGAAGCCGCCGCTCTCCCAGAGCTTCTCGATGACGGCCGTGAAGTCGATGGTGCGGAGGTCGTCGCCAACCTTTAAACCGGACTTGAAGATCACTGTTTCGGACGTCTGCTTCTGGGCGCCGACCACCTCGATGGTGACGATGGGCTCGATGTCCTGGGCCGACAGGGGAAACGCGAAACCCGCCACAAGGGCCAGAGGCAACACACCCCTACGCCACCGGGGCCGGACCCGGTTCCCTACCATGCTTTGCTGCGTCATTCCGGTACTCCGACCAGATGGGTTTCCTGGCCAGTGGCCACGTCTCCGGAATCAGACAGGGTGGGCACGAGTTTCTCGTCCACCAGATCGAAGTTCACCAGGCCCGAGGGCATGGATTCCTGGCCCACCATCAGCTCGGCGAGGGGATCCTCCACCTGCTTCTGGATCGCACGGCGCAGGGGCCTGGCCCCATAGGCGCGGTCCCTCAGCGTGGTCTTCACCAGCCAGTCACAGGCGGCGTCCGTGAGCTCCACGCACAACTTGTGCTTCTGCAGGGTGATGTTGAGGTCCTCCACCAGGAGGCGGACGATCTTGCGCAGCTCGTCGTCGCCCAGGCGGTTGAACACCACGATCTCGTCAATGCGGTTCAGGAACTCCGGGGTGAAGGTCCGCTTAAGGACCTTCATGGCGTCGCCGGACTTGGCGTCCGGACGGCCGTCCTGCTCGACAAAGCCGAGGTTCTTTTCCGACAGCAGCTCCCGGCTGCCCACGTTGGAGGTCATGATAATAATGGTGTTCTTGAAGTCGACCAGGTTCCCGAAGGCGTCCGA
>CAIMQW010000065.1 GCA_903843705.1 uncultured Holophagaceae bacterium
GTGATGATCCTGGCCCGGGTAATGGGCTTCAACGCCCGCTACGCCGCGGGCCTGCTCACGGGCAGCTTCACCAACATGCCCGCTCTGGCGGGCGTCATCGAGCGGGTCAAGGCCTCCGGGGCCAGCCCCCTGGAGCTGGCCCAGCCCACGGTGGCCTCGGCCATCGCCTACCCCATCGGCGTGTTGGTGCCCATGCTGGTGATCCTGCTCAGCGCCAAGGTCTTCCGCGTGAACCTGCAGGAGGAGGCGGACGGCCTCAAGGACTATCAGACCGGCCACCAGAAGCTGGAGGCCTGGACGATCCGGGTGACGCGCCCCGAGGCCGAAGCCCTGACCAAGCACGATGTCTGCGCCGCGGGTCGCCTGCGGGTGGTGTTCGGCCGGGTGCTGCGCAAGGCCGAGCTGCTGCTGCCGGGGCCGGACTTGGGATTGAAGCTCGACGACCTGGTGACCGTGGTGGGCTCGGCGGACGACCTGGCCCAGGTGGAGGCCCTGATCGGCGAACGCAGCCACGTGGAGCTGGACCGGGATCAGAGCGCCCTGGACGCCACGCGGGTGTTCGTCTCGCGCTGGGACGTGGTGGGCGTGCCCCTGGGCAAGCTGGACCTAGCGAACCGGTTCCAGGCCATCATCACGCGGGTCCGCCGCGGTGACCTGTGGTTCGTGCCGGACGGCGACACGGTGCTGGAACTGGGCGATCGGGTGCGGGTCACCACCCGCCGGGACAATATTGAGGCCATCGAGGAGTTTTTCGGCGACAGCTACCGGGCCATCAGCGAGGTGAGCTTTCTGACCTTCGCCATGGGCCTGGCGGCGGGGCTCGCCCTGGGCCAGCTGCCGATCCCCCTGGGCCACGGCATCATCTTCAAGCTGGGCTTTGCCGGCGGCCCCCTGGCCGTGGCGCTGATCCTGGGCCGCTTCCACCGCATCGGGCCCCTGGTCTGGAACTTCCCCTACAGCGCGAACCACACGGTCCGCCAGTTCGGCCTGGTGCTCTTCGCAGCGGGCATCGGCATCCTCTCCGGCGAGGGCTTCCGCGCCATCCTCTCCCGGGACGCGTCGGTGTTGCCCCTATTCCTGGGGGCGGCGTTCCTGGTCTGCTTCGTGGCGGACTCCCTGACGATGGTGCTGGGGCACAAGCTCTTCGGCATTCCACTGAACGTCATGTTCGGCATCCTTGCAGGCACCCACACCCAGCCCGTGGTGCTGGGCTACGCCAACCACCACACCGGCAATGACCTGCCCAACGTCGGCTTCGCTACCGTGTATCCCCTGGCCACCATCCTCAAGATCGTCCTCGCCCAGGTGCTGCTGGGGCTGCTGCGGTAGGGGTTCATTGGCGCTCAGGAAATTAAAAACCAGCCACCGATGAACACCGATGAAGGTTGATGAACACCGATAAAATCCGAACTGGTTATCGGCCAGTCACCCCTGAAAAGGCGCTCCACGAAGCCCACGGAGACGCCCTGCGGGCGCGATACCAGCGCCTGCGTGCCCCTTTGGGCCAGTTCTTCGTGCCCTCACCTGGAAATACCTCCCGCTATAACAGAACTGATCACCGCCAGGGCGCCAAGAACGCCAAGAAATACATGGCCTCTCGGACGAGGCCACAATGCACGCATCAACATGGGGCAGGCATCCTGACAGCACGGGTTGTATCCCGGGGGCACCGGGGCTGCGCTTCTTGGGACGCGACCCCGGCGCCACCGGGATCACTTCCGGGCATGCCGGAAGCCGCCTGCGGCGGACCTGTGCAAGATGTGACGGCACCTCTTGGCGCCCTTGGCGTCTTGGCGGTGATCTTCTCGTTCCAACCCGTGCGCCGGCCAGCCGGCATGGGATCTTCGTGGGGATCCTTGCCGTTGCTCCGAATCAGCGGATCGGCTGGCCGTCGGGCGCTTGGGCCCAGTGGATGTCGAGCCAGGCGGCGGCGGTGGGGGCCAGGTCCCAGAGGGGCACGTGGCCGAGGGGGGCCTGGCCGGCGCCCAGCACCACCAGCCAGGTGTGCATGATGGGGGTCTCGCTGGTGTAGGCATGGGCGCCGCTGCGGCCGTAGCGCTCGCCTTCCTCCTCGCGGCTGGAGCGGGCCTGGGAGAACCACTGGCCTTCGGGGGCCAGCAGCACCAGGTCGCCGACCCGGGCGCTGCCCGCCAGGTGGTAGCGGATGGGCACCTGCGCCCGAGGCCAGACCTGGAGGCCGGGCTTGCGCAGGCGGGCCAGGGCCTTGGCCTCGTCCTGGGGGTTCTTGAGGTAGACGTAGGCGCTGCCGCCGTGGGTGATGAGGGTGCAGGGGATGCGGTCCAGCAGGGACGGGAGGTGGATGCGGCGGGTCATGGGGGCCATGCCGTGGTCCGCCGCCAGGATCACGCGGAGGCCGGGATGGGTGGCCAGCATCCGCTGCAGCCAGGGGGCCATCTCGTCGTCGATGTGCTGGAGCTTCGCGCGGAGCTCGGGGCTGCGGGGCCCCTTGACGTGGCCCTCCCCATCGGTGCCCGAGAGGTAGGCCATGACAAGCTGGGCGCCGTCCTTGAGGGCCGCTTCCGAAAAAACCAACCCTTCCGTGTCCGGGTGGCCCGAGCGGAAGTCCTGCATGCGCCAGGGGGTGACGCCCTCCCAGGGCCCGGTGGCACCCACCCAGTGGAACACCGCTGTACGCACGCCGCTGCGGGTGGCGGCCACCCAGAGTGGCTCGCGCTGGATGTCCTTGGCGTTGTGAGCCACGGGCACCAGGGCCTTGGTGGCGGGGTCCAGGTAGCCATTGGCCACGACTCCGTGGTGCTCGGGCCAGCAGCCGGTGGCCATGGTCACGTGACCGTTGAAAGTGGTGGCGGGGAAGGGGGGCAGGCCCTCGCCGCGGCGGCCCTGTTGGGCCAGCGCCCAGAGCTTGGGCATGGTGGTCGCCTTGAACTGATCCGCGCCGAGACCGTCGGTGCTGATCAGCAGCACGGGGCCCGCCGCCTGCAGGAGGGCAGAAAAGAGCAGGGCGAGTAGGGCTGTACGGCGCATCTGACCAGAGTATCAAGTTAACCTGGAGCCATGAACCCACAACGCTGGCCCTATCCCCTGCTTCGTCTCAAACCCGGCAAGGAGGCCATGCTCACCCGGCGCCACCCCTGGGTGTTCTCGGGCGCCCTGGTCAAGCCCACGGAGTCGGTCCTGGTGCGGCTAGCAGACGACACCGGCCAGGTGCTGGGCATCGGCACAGCCAGCCCCACGAACCCCCTGGCCGTGCGGCTCTTCCGCTTCGATGACGCGCCCCTGGACGAGGCCTTCTTCCGCGCCCGCTTCGAGGCCGCCCTGGCCCTGCGCAAGCAGCTGGGACTGTGGGAGCCCGAAGGCGGCTGCCGCTGGATCTTCAGCGAAGGCGACGGCCTGCCGGGACTGGTGGTGGATCGCTACGCCAGCGCCCTGGTGCTGCAGGTGGGCACGGCGGGGCTGGAGGCTTTGCGCGAGATCTGGTGGCCCATCCTCTACGAGCTCGGCAAGCGCGAGGGCATCACGGCCTTCGTGGAGCGCAGCCAGTCCGGCCGCCGCGATGAGGGCTTGGAGCTGGTCAACCGGCTGCTGAAGGGCAGCCTCGCGGGGCCCGTGCAGCTGCGGGAGGGCGCAGCGCAGTTCACCGTGGACCTGCTGCGCGGCCAGAAGACGGGCTTCTTCCTGGACCAGCGAGAGCATCGGCTGCAGCTGGGCCGCGTGTCTCAGGGCAAGCGCGTGCTCAACGCCTTCGGATACACCGGCGGCTTCAGCATCCACGCGGGTCTGGGCGGCGCCACGGAGGTGGCCACCCTCGACATCAGCGTCCCGGCCCTGGATCACGCGGACCGCGACTGGGTCGCCAACGGCCTGGACCCGGCGGCGCACCTGCGCATGGAGGGTGACGCCTTCGAGCTGATGCGCACCCTGGACCCCCTGGCCTGGGACCGTGTCATCGTGGACCCCCCCGCCTTCGCCAAGCAGCGCAAGGACGTGGACAGGGCCTTCAAGGCCTACAAGGATCTCTTCCGCCTCGGCGCCCGCGCCACCGCCCCCGGCGGCATGCTGTGGGTCTTCTCCTGCAGCCAGCACCTGGACCGCACCCGCTTCCAGGAAGCCGTCTGGACCGCCCTGCTGGAAGCCGGCCGCGAAGCCAAGGTCCTGGCCCACCTCGGCCAGCCCGCCGACCACCCCTACGGCCTGAACCACCCCGAAGGCTTCTACCTCAAGGGGCTGTGGCTGAACCTGGACTGAGTGGCACTGTCCGGGAAACAACCAAGGCAAATGAAGAGAGGCACGGAGGAAAGCCGTAGGCGCGGAGGGAGGCGGAGAAGCGCAAAGGACCTGGACGCCATTCTGAAGCACTGGTTTCAGGGTGGACGTATCATTTCAGGCATGGCAATCCCTTCGACAGCCAAGGCCTCCACTATGGGAAGGCGAACAGCCAACTCCGCATCGAAAGTTGTTTATTTCGGCAGGACTTACTGAGATTCTCCAATAACCAATGTTTGTTGGGAGACGGTATGAAACGCTTATGCTGGACCTCTTTGATCCTGATGGCTGGACTCATAGGTTGCGGGTCTCCACGCACAGTCCCCGCCGCCCCAGTTGCGGTTGTGGACAGTGATATCCGTAAAGCTCTCGAACGATTCAGGGAGCTTGCCGGGCGTGGCGATGTTCAACTATTCCTGTCCCAATTCGACAAGGAGGCAGACATCATGATGGTCGGCTCCGGGAACACCCAGGTGTTCAAGGGCCGGGCCGCCTTAGAAGCTTGGCTTGGCCAGGTGTTCTCTGAAATGCGCATCAGTTTCGAGATGAACAGGGTCGATATCAGCCACCACGGAGATACTGCCTGGGCCTTCGTCGAAGGAACAGAGACAGCGCGTGATCTTTCTGGAAAGGTCCTCGGCATTAACCCCTACCGGTTCACCGCCGTCCTGGTGAAAAGAGGCGATGTATGGGTTTGGCGCCTCTTTCACGGGTCCACTCCTGAGAAAGCATGACGGTTCATCCACACCTGACCCTCCGCTCAACTTGCCCCTGCCTGCCTTCCCGTTAGCCGCTAGAGCATCCCCCAAACCAGCCTGAGGACTCCCACTCCGAGCAGGAGCGGTACGCAGCACCCGGTCAGCTTGCCGACCTTGCGCTGGCGTCCGCTGCGGGAGAGGGGGATGCCAATCTGACGGGATAGCTTGGCCTGGGCCTGGGAGATGCCCAGGGCCCTCCTCCACGAGAAGCTGAGACCAGGGATGCCGGTGCCGCGTCTGCGAGCCATGCCATCTCCTTTTACTGGGTCAACGACCCGACCCTGACCAAATCAGGGTGCTCATCTTGATTTCCCGGGCTTCTTTCGGCTCTTGGCCTTGGTCGCGGGAGCTTTCGGGGCGGCCTTGGGGGCTTCTTCCTTGTGGTCCCCGAGCACGGTCTTGAGGGGGCAGACCGGGAAGGCAAAGCACTTCTGGCAGCTGACCGCGAGGGCAATGGGGCAGAGGGTCATGGTGTTCTCCTGGGCCAATCAGAGTTGCTCATTGGCTATCATGCTCCAGTCGTTGGACCCGGATCCTGTTAATAACCTTCGGCTCCGCTCGAGGCCTCGCTTCAGGCGGGCCCGGTTAGCTCAGTTCTTAGGCGACTTCCCCATGTCGATCGAAGATGAACTGGACAATGCATTCGATGAGGGCCGTCGGCATCCTATCAACATGCCCTTTGTCTTCAACGATGCGGTCGAATTGCAAGACGGACCCGACGCGGGGCTGCGAGGGTCTGTGGTCTCTGTCTTCATGGACGAAGCCGGGTTGTGTTACACCGTAGAGCTCTCGACGGGTCGGGATATCCAGGTTGCACCCTCGGAACTCCGACTGCTTGATCCCTGAAACGTGCACCAAGGAGCCTCCATGAAGCGAGTCGTTGGCATTGGCGGGGTCTTTCTGAAGGCCAAGGACCCCGAAGCGCTCCGGGCCTGGTATCAGACGCACCTGGGCATCGATGTCCAGGAGTGGGGCGGGACGGCCTTTCCGTGGGACCGGCCCAGCGGGGTCACGGTCTGGAGCATCTTTCCCGATACCTCGGAGTACTTCGCGCCGAGCCGCTCACCGTTCATGGTGAATTATGTCGTGGAAGACCTGCATGCGGTCCTGGAGGCCCTGCGCTCCGAGGGCTGTGACGTGGACCCCAAGGTCGATGAATCCGACTTCGGGAAGTTCGGCTGGGTCATGGATCCCGAGGGCAATCGCGTGGAGCTCTGGCAGCCACCGGAGGATCCCGTATCCTGATCCCAAAAGGAGTGGCGATGAGCGAGCCGGTCTATGCCCTGAACCTCTTCAACGTCTCGAACCGGGACGAATACCTGGCCTACGCGCGCCGGTCCGCCAAGGAAGTTCAGACCCACGGTGGTCGAGTCGTGGCGCTCGGCAAGTTTCGCGAGGCCGTGGTGGGCGAGATCGAGCCCCGGGCTGTGCTCATCCTGGTGGAGTGGGCCTCGAAGGCGGCCTTTGATTCCTATTGCCAGGACCCCGCCCTGGCCGACCTGCACCCGCATCGCGTCAACGGCACCCAGAACTACATCTGGCAGCTCTTCGATAAGCTCGAGGACCTGCGGCCCATCCTAAGGGGCTAGAGCTTCATCCGGGGTTCCAGGGAAACCGCCTCGACACGCCACCCCTACTTCTTGCGTGTTCTACGCACTCTCAGGGAAACGCAACCACTCTCGCAGAGAAAGGACGAGGGGTACGGAGGGGCGCTGAGGGCTGGGGGTTACCCGCTGTGCTCTGCGAACCTCCGCCCTCACCGCATCCTCTGCGAGAGTGGTTGCTCTTCCCCTGCGGGCTGGATGAATCCATGGAGAGCTGGCATTCCCAGAAATCCCGGGAGAACCTAAAGTAGACCCATGATCCCAACCCTGTTCCTGGCCCTCGGCAGCCTGTTCTTCTGGCTGGCCTTCAGGGCTTATGCCTCCCAGGAGATCCAGGGTCGGGGCTGGGGGTTCGGCACACGAACCTACCAGCGGGAGAGCGAGCCCATCTGGTACTGGGTGACGTTTTGTTCCTATCTGGTCTGCGCCATCTGGGCCACGGCATTCGGCCTGCTGGCCGCGCTCCGGCTGCTCCACTCGAAGTAGCTCGAGGGCCCTGCCTCCTATCGCCGGTCGTAGCGAGCTCTCCGGCCTGCCTATACTGTCCGGGGAGGTCGGCTCCATGCGCCTGTTCGCCTTGCTCATCCTGCCTTGCCTCGCGAGTGCGGGCTCGTTGGAACATCTGGTGCCCCGACCCGCACCCCCGAAGGGCCTCCAGGTCTGTGTGCCGTCCTTCTCCGCGCAGACCCGCGCCGAGAGGGCCCGCGGGGGCGCGCCGGTCGCGCAGCAGGGGGCCCCGGACCCGCTGGGCCGGCCGCGGCAGGACCTCCCCCTGATTCCCTACCCGAACCAGGTTCCCTCACGGTATCGGGGCTTCCTCCACGGCTATTGATCCCGGCCGAGCGCACCCCAGGCCGAAGGATCCTCCTGGCCCGTTGGGTGCCCCGCGCTCGCTCGCCTTCCCCACGCCCAAGGTGCTGCCGTGGTAGCTTGGTTGCCTCCTGCTTGGCCCCTGATGAACCCAGTCCTGCTCACTCTCGCCCTGGTGCTTGTGGTCCCCTGTCTCCAGGGACAGGCCGACGATGTCGATGCCCGGATCCAAGAGGTGGCCGGGGTCGATCCGAAGGAGGCCAGGGCCTTTTTTCTGGGGATCAAGACCGAGGCCGGAACGCTGGAC
The DNA here is from genome assembly GCA_903843705.1 of uncultured Holophagaceae bacterium. Taxonomy (GTDB): domain Bacteria; phylum Acidobacteriota; class Holophagae; order Holophagales; family Holophagaceae; genus Geothrix. The sequence continues at coordinate 7,725 of CAIMQW010000065.1, forward strand.
CGGTCGGCGCTGGTGAAGAGAGTCGCCTATCCCATCACGGTGGATCTGAAGGCCCGCCGGAAGGTGAAGCTCAGGAATCCTGCGCAGCTTCTCGAGCATTTCGACGAGGTCTTCACGCCGAAGGTGCTCGGGGCGATCCACGGTCAAGCCTATGAGGATTTGTTCGTGAACTACCAGGGCATGATGATCGGGTCCGGGGAGGTCTGGTTCACCGGCTTGAAGGGACCCAGCGGCAAGTTCGACCAGCTCCGGATCATCGCGATCAATAACTGATCCATCTCCGCACCACTCACGTGACGCCACCCCTGACAGGACGCCATGCCCCAACCGAAACGAATCATCCACCTGGGCTCCTGGGTCCTGCTGCTCCTCCTCAACGTGGCGGGGGCCTTCTCCTTTTTCCAGAAGCCTGGCTACCTTCCCATTGACCCCGCTGACGTGATGCTGGTTCGGCCGGGACCCAACCAGGATGCTTCGGCCGCGGCCACCGTTGCCGGTGGGCAGGGAAGTCAGATCGCCGCCCCACAGCCCGCCGACAAGGTCCTGGTGCTCGTCCACTCGAGGTACCGGGGGCTGCGGCTGCCCATGGTGTGCATGGCCTCGGTGCTGCTGATCGGCTCGATCCTGCTGACCCGAACGTGGCCCGCCAATAAACCGCTTCCCCCGGAAGCGGCCTGAACCTCTGCTGACGCGGCCTCAGGTTCTCCCTCAGCGCCCTGGTGCAGGCCGGTACGGTAAGATCCCCTCGCTGGTCGCCACCCTCCGAGGTGTCCCATGGCTCCTGAGAGACGGATCGAGAAGCGCGGGGAAGAGCCGGCATTCCTTCCGGGGCACGTCGGTGAGTCCTGGCAGCGGGTGGATTTCGGCCTGGGGGCTTCCTTGATCAAATCGTCCCCGGAGGTCCAGGATGCCCTTCCTCCCCAGCAACGGCACTGGGGCCGGATGCTAGCCTGCGGGCTGTTGGGTGGCCTGCCCACCCTCCTCCTGGGAGCGGTCCTCCGGAGGCTGTTCCACTAGGTCCCTCAGCCAGTTTGATCACGGCAAGAACGGTTTTCCTCAAAGACTGGAACCCACCCATGCTCCCCTTGGCCCTGGCGCTGCTTCCTGCCCTGCTGCTGGACGTCCCCACGGAGGCGCCCAAGCCGCCCCGGCAGATGGAGATCAAGGGCACTCTGTCGACCCTGCCGGTCCCGAAGAAGATGGGCGAGTGGTCGTGTTCTCTCAGGCCGGGTCTCTCCTCGCCATGAGTAGCCCCTTCCTTCCCCCGACGCTCGCGCTGGCCCTCCTGGCGGCGGGAAACGCTGCAGCCCAGATCCCAAGCCTTCCCGGGGGTGCACAGTCGCACTGGGTGGTGGCAGATCCCCAGGAGCTGGTGGTCTACCTCACCTTCAATCCCGCCAACCTCCAGGACCGTCTCCCGGGCTCGCTGCGCTTCCTCACCGTCAAGGGGCTGGCCACTCGGGGCGTCCCCTGGGCCGCCGACTACCTGACCAAGCAACCGAACCATGGGGCCTGGGGGATCTCCTTCCTGGAGATTGTTCGCATGGGGACCTTCTCCATTGATGGGCGTTCCCCGAGCTGGCCCCGAAACGGCGCCGCGGCCCTGTGGTTTGCCCGGGTGGAACCCTCGGACCCCTCCGCCGACCTTGGACCCGGGACGCCCTTCCTCGCTCTGGAGTTCTGGCTGCCCGACCGAGCCTACGTGAGCTACATGCGCCAGAGGGGCTACTACGCGACCTATGGCGACGTGAGCCTCTCCCAGGCGCCCGGAGGCCGGTGGCTGGGCTCCGTGAAGGTCAAGGGGCTCACCCTGAAGGCTGACTGCCTGCCGCAGGGGCCCCTCACCGGTGGGGCAGGGTCCGCTGGCATGCAGACTTTCTTCGCGCCCCGCGCCTCGGGGCTGCAGAAATTCGTCCGCGTCGCGTTCGCTGGACACCAGGTGCAGGCCTGCAGCGAGGATTCCACCTGGACCCTCCGGGGTACGCACCCCGCGGCAGGTGGAACCCTGCTGCCGCCTGCCAACTTCGAGTTTGGCTACAGGCTGGTTGGCGGCACCTATGACCTGAGTCTCCCCCGGGGGAAGTGAGCCTCCGTTTCTTGCGTGGGGATGCCGAGGCTGCTCGGGGCGACCAGGTGCCCCTGAGGCTCAGTAGCGGCCGATGTCGATGGGCGCTTCCGCTTCGATAGCCCGCAGCCGCCCGGCCCAGGCCTGGAGCCAGGCTTCGCGCTGGGCGGGCTCGACCCGTACGGGGCCGTAGTGGATCTGGGGGGCCAGCACCTCGAAGCCGGTGAACGCCAGCATGCCGCGGTGGATGGGGCGGAGGATGGCCTGGAGATCCCCGTTGAAGCCCTCGGGCTGGTAGGCCCCCTCGGGACCGCCAGTGGTGAGGGAGAGCAGGGCACGCTTGCCGCGAAACATCCCGGTCTCGTAGACACGCCCGCCGCCATAGGCGCGGCCCATGGCAAAGACCCGGTCCACCCAGCCCTTGAGGATGGCCGGCACGCCGAACCACCAGAGGGGGAACTGCCAGATCATCAGGTCCGCGGCCTCCACCTTGGCGATCTCCGCCTCCAGCTCCGGCGCGAAGGCGTGCGACTCGGCGGCGTGCAGCTCCTCAGACTGGAGTTTCAGGAAGTCCGGGTCTTGCACTGAGGTGAAGTTGCGCCGGTCCGAGATGGGGTTGAAACCCAGGCGGTGCAGGTCACTGGTGACAACAGTGTGGCCCGCCTCCCGCAGCGTGGCGACCGCGGTCTCGAACAGCGCGCCGTTGAAGCTCTTTGGCTCCGGATGGGCAAGCACAATCAGCACGTTCATGGCGGCTCCTGGTCTGAGGCTCCCAGTGTAGAGCTGGGCGCATCAGGAGAACTTCAGGCTGATTCCAAAGGAAACAAACCTGACGCGACGGTCCCGGATGGTCGCCAGGGCATTGTTCACGTCATCAAGCTTGCCCTGGGTGACATCCACCACAGGTGAGAAGTGCAGGCGCTTGGTGAGGGGGAACTCATACCCAGCACCAAGGGAAAAGCCAGTGCCGCTGCCTTTGAAGGCCATGGGGTGGTTGTTGGTGTAGCGCAGGGAACCGAGACCACCCCGCAAGAAGAGTCCTTGTCCAGGGATCGGATACACCCGCACCCCAACAGCGAGCTGGGAGATGCTCTCGCCTTTGCTGGGATCGTTCAGATTCGAGGCTTCCAGAGAGCATCCATTCAGGCGTAGACCCAAAGAAAATCTTGAGTTGAAGGCATAGCCACCTTCCAGTCCCATGGTGAGCCCGCTGTTGCTGTGGGAGAGCACATTCGAGTTGTAGGTAGCCGAACCTCCGCCAAGCTCTCCCGCCACCCAGAAGCCAGGTTGCGAAGGGGCCTGGGCCAGACAGGTGGAAAGGGCAGCGAAGGCCCACAGAGATCCAAGGAGCACACGGGTCGCCTGATGCACAAGAACCTCCGTAGTGGACTAGGCATGGGTCGAGATGGTGAGGGAAAAAGCCTCAAAAATGCAATCAGCATCCTTGAGTCAACGATACCCTTGCCGTCAATCCAGCAAACCTATCCCAGCCGTTCGACGGCCTCGTCGGTGCCCTTGGCGTGCAGGGCGCCCAGCTTCAGGTCCAGCAGGTGGCTCAGCTTCACGTTGCCCATGGCGCCGAGCATGGAGGCCTTGAGCTGGGGGATGCTGCCTTCCATGGACGCGATGAGTTCCTTCACCTGCTTGCGGCGGCTCTCCAGGCTGGAGCAGCCGCAGAGGGGGCAGCCGCAAGGCACGATGGGAAAGCCGCGCAGCCAGGCGTAGCGCTGCAGATCCTTTTCCTCACAGGTGCCGAGGGGGCGGATGACGGTGTTGGCCCCATCATCGCTCAGCAGACGCAGGGGCATGGTGCTGAGGCGGCCTTCGAAGAATAGGTTGATGAGCAGGGTCTCGATGAGGTCGTCCAGGTGGTGGCCCAGGGCAATCTTGGTGAAGCCCTTCTGCTTGGCGAAGGAGTAGAGCACCCCGCGCCGTAGCCGCGAGCAAATGATGCAGGGCAGCTCCTCGGGCTTGGTGCGTACCATCTTGTCGATGGGGGCGGGGATGACATGGTGCGGGATGCCCAGGCGCTCACAGACCTCCGCGATGGGGTCTGGGTTGAACTGCGGGAAGCCGGGATCCACGGTGACGGCGTCCACCGTGAAGGTGACGGGGGCGCGCTTCCGCAGCCGCTCCAGCAGGTCCAGGAGCGCCCAGCTGTCCTTGCCGCCGCTGACAGCCACCAGGATGCGGTCCCCGTCCTCGATGAGGTCATAGGCGCCGTTGGTTGCGCCCAGGCGCCGGGCCAGCTTCCGCTCCAGGCGGGGCAGGGCCGCGAGGTCCGCTTCCGTGGGCGGATAGGCCAGGCTGGGCAGGGCGCAGGGGTTACTCACAGCACGCCGCAGGCCTTGCGTTCCCCTCGCACGAACTGGCCCTGAACGTCCTGCACGTATTCCGGGCAGGTGCAGTCGGGGCAGGTGTTGCTGGAGGTCTCGGAGCACAGGTCCGCGAAGGTGACCTTCTCCATGAAGGCCGAGATGTGGTCCGAGAGGCGGTTCCAGAGCATCTGGCTCATGCGCTCGTCGGACTTCAGCACCTGGTTGGCGGTCTTGGGATCTTCCTTGGCCGCCGCATAGAAGCTGCTGTCTGTCAGCCGTAGCACCTCGCCCACGCTCACCTGGTTGCAGGGCCGCGTGAGGATATAGCCGCCCTTGGGACCGCGGACGCTGGCGACAACCCCGGCCTTCTTGAGCTTGTTGAAGATCTGCTCCAGGAAGGGCAGGGAGAGCTTCTGGCGCTCGGCGATCACGTGCAGCGGCACCGGCTGACCGTGGCTGTGGTGGGCCAGGTCAAAGAGGGCCTGCA
>CAIMQW010000066.1 GCA_903843705.1 uncultured Holophagaceae bacterium
CGACGACGCCCGGAACCTGCTCACCTACGGTTTCGCGGCGGATGTACTCAACCGCATTCCCGTGGCCAGCCTGCGCCGAGCCCTGCGCCACCTCGTCATGGCCCGCACCCAGGCCGATTCCCTGGGAGACCTTTCATGAACACGGCCGTGCAGCCGCTTGACGTCACCGCCATCCGCAGGGACTTCCCCCTGCTTTCCCGAGTGCTCAACGGCAAGCCCGTAATCTACCTGGATAGTGCCGTGAGCGGCCAGATGCCCCTGCCGGTCATCGAACGCATGACCAAATATGAGCGAGAGGAGCATACGAACGTCCACCGCGGCGTGAGCACCCTCAGCCAGGAAGCCACCGACCACTTCGAAGCCGCCCGGGAAAAAGTCCGCAGCTTCATCGGGGCAGGCTCGATCAAGGAGATCATCTGGACTCGCGGCACCACGGAGGCCATCAACCTGGTGGCCCAGACCTTCGGCCGCATGCATGTCCAGGCGGGTGACGAGATCCTGCTGTCCGCCATGGAGCACCACGCCAACATCGTGCCCTGGCAGATGCTGGCCCAGGAGAAGGGCGCCACGCTCAAGGTGATTCCCATCACCGACGACGGCGAGCTGATCCTGGAGTCTCTCGACGAGCTGATCACGGAGCGCACCAAGCTGCTCGCCGTGACCCACGTCAGCAACGTGCTGGGCACCGTGAACCCCGTGAAGGAGATCATCGCCCGGGCCCACGCCAAGGGCGTCCCCGTGCTGGTGGACGGCGCCCAGGCGGTGCCCCACCTCAAGGTCGATGTGCAGGACCTGGACGCGGACTTCTACGTCTTCAGCGGCCACAAGCTCTCGGGCCCCACGGGCATCGGCGCCCTCTACGGCAAGCTGGCCCACCTGGAGGCCATGCCGCCTTGGCACGGCGGCGGCAACATGATCCGCTCCGTCACCTGGGAGAAGACCACCTACATGGCCGCCCCGGGCAAGTTCGAGGCGGGCACCCCGCCCATCGCCGCCGCCATCGGACTCGGCGCAGCCCTCGACTACCTCACCAACCTGGGCCTCGACCGCATCGCCGCCCAGGAGCACGACCTGCTCGTCTACGCCACAGAGCGCCTGGAGCGCATCCCGGGCCTGCGCATCCTCGGCAAGGCCCGCGACAAGGCCAGTGTCATCTCCTTCGTGGTGGAGGGCATCCACCCCCACGATATGGGCAGCCTGCTGGACGGTGAGGGCGTCGTGATCCGCGCCGGCCACCACTGCGCCCAGCCCCTCATGGCCCGCTACAACGTCCCCGCCACCACCCGCGCCTCCTTCGCTTACTTCAACACCCGCGAAGACATCGACGTCCTCGTCTCCGCCGTCGAGAAAGCCATCGAGTTGTTCAAATGAGTGATCCCCGCGAGCTCTATCAACAGGTGATCCTGGAGCACAACAAGAAGCCCCGGAACTTCGGGAAGCTGGATCCCTGCACGCACCATGCGGAGGGGCACAACCCCCTCTGCGGCGACCAGCTGGAGCTCTCGCTGGTCATCGAGAACGGCGTGGTGGTGGACATCAAGTTCCAGGGCAGCGGCTGCGCCATCGATGTGGCCAGCGCCAGCCTCATGACGGGCATCGTCAAGGGCAAGTCCGTGGC
>CAIMQW010000067.1 GCA_903843705.1 uncultured Holophagaceae bacterium
CAAGATCTTCGAGGCCGCCAACTGGGGCCTGGTGATCTACGACGAGGTGCACATGCTGCCCGCGCCCATCTTCCGGGCCGTGGCGGAGCTGCAGGCCAAGCGGCGCCTGGGCCTCACGGCCACCCTGGTGCGCGAGGATGGCAAAGAGGAAGACGTATTCAGCCTCATCGGCCCCAAGCGGGTGGATGTGCCCTGGAAGATGCTGGAGAAGGACGGCTTCATCGCCACGGCCCACTGCCTGGAGATCCGCGTCCCCCAACCCACAGACGAGCGCATGGAATACGCCGTGGCGGACCAGCGGCAGCGCTTCCGCATCGCCTCCGAGAACAGCCTCAAGCTGGCTGTGGTGGACGAGCTGCTGGCGGGTCACCCCAAGGACAACATCCTGATCATCGGCCAGTACCTGGAGCAGCTGCGGATCATCGGCGAGCGCCTGGGTGCGCCGGTGCTCACGGGCCAGACCCCCGAGAAGGAGCGCGAGGTGCTGTTCCGGCAGTTCCGTGAGGGCCAGCTGCGCATCCTCATTGTGAGCAAGGTGGCCAACTTCGCCATCGACCTGCCGGACGCCTCCGTGGCCATCCAGGTGAGCGGCACCTTCGGCTCGCGGCAGGAAGAGGCCCAGCGCCTGGGCCGCATCCTCCGCCCCAAGGGCGACAAGAACCTGAGCTACTTCTACAGCCTCATCAGCCGCGACACCACCGAGCAGGAGTTTGCCCGCAACCGGCAGCTCTTCCTCACGGAGCAGGGCTACCGCTACCTCATCGAGAGCCGCCACTTCGACGAGTCCGGCCGCCTGAGCGAACCCAACGTGTGGAAACAGCTCCTCGAGGACACCCGGGGCTGAGGCCGCTCACCCACCCCAGCGGCCGGGATGGAGGAGGGACTGGGCGCCGAGCCACTGGTCCAGGGGCCAGGCGAGGAGGGCGGCCAGGATGCCTGCCAGGACATCGTCCAGGACGACACCCCAACCGCCAGGCAGGCCCTGGGCTGCATCCACCGGGCCGGGCTTCCAGATGTCGAAGAGCCGGAACAGCAGGAACGGCGCCGCCAGGCGCGCGGCCCAGAGCAGCCCGGGCTGGGGCTGCACCGTCACGGTGAATAGCAGTGGCGTCAGGGCGAACCAGATGCCCGCCCACTCGTCGATGACGATCCAGGACGGGTCCTTCAGGCCGGTCTCTTTCACCACCGCGTCCGCCGCCCAGACTGCCAGCAGAGTCAGGGCCAGGGGCGCCGCCAGCAGCACCCAGGCGGTCCAGGGGGCGGCGAGGATGCCCAGGCCGCGCACCAGCAGCACCCAGGCGAGCAGCCCCGCCAGGCTGCCCCAGGTGCCCGGCGCGGGGCGGAGATAGCCGCTGCCAAAGCCCGTGGCCAGCCACCAGGCCAGGCGGGGGGCCTTGGGGCCAGCGGCTCCGGTGGGCGCGTTCGAGTCCATCCGCCCATGGTAGGCCATGCGCCGGCGCCGCCCCATTTGAACCTTCAGAGCCTAAAGTCCAACTAAAAACTCTCGCAGAGAAAGGACGAGGGGACAGAGGTTCGCAGAGAAGGAGGCGAGCCTGTTTCTCTCGGCGACCCTCCGCTTTCTCGTCAGTCCTCTGCGAGAGTTGTTTTCTATTTCCAGGCAATGACTTATTCCCAGGCCTCAGACGTGTCTCAGCGCCTCAACGATACGCAGCCGCGCGGCTTTGAGGCCGGGGAAGAGGGCGCTGACCTGGAGGGTGGCCTGGAGGCCCAGGGCTACCAGGGCGTAGACCGCGGGCACCAAGTGGATGTTCAGCTCGTAGCCGTGGCTGGTGCCGGGCGGGGCGGGCATCTGCAGGTGCAGGGCGTTGAGCCCGGCCCGCAGCAGCAGGGTCGCCGCCAGGCCCAGGGCGCTGCCGAACAGGCCCAGGAAGGCGCCCTCCCACTGGAGCAGGACCAGCAGCTGCCGGGGCTGGAGGCCCATGGCCCGCAGCACGCCGAACTCGCGCACCCGCTCCATGACGGACATGAGCAGCGTGTTCACCGTGGCCAGCAGCACCACGAAGAACAGCACCAAGCCCATGAAGCCGAAGATGGCGAAGTAGAGTAGCTTCACCTGCCGGTAGAAGGAGGCCAGCTCGAACCAGGGCTTCACGGTGGTCTCTGGCAGCCGGGCCTGCAGCCGGGCCTGCTCGGCCTCCACGTCGCCAGGGCGCTTCAGGATGAGGGACAGCCGAGACCGGGCCGGCCCCGCGTCCAGCAGCTGTCCCGCGGTGGATAGGCTGACCGTGAGGAAGCGGTCGTTGAGTTCGCGCAGGCCCAGATCCTGGAGGCCCACCACATCGACGTCCACGGCGTTCAGGGCGCCGTCGCGGGTGGTGGACATCAGCGTGAGGGAGCTGCCGACGGTGGCGCCCAGGGCCCGGGCCAGCCCCACGCCGAGGATCACCTCGCGGGCCGCCGGGTCCGCCCCTAGCCAGCGGGAGCCCGCGCCGCCCAGGGCCTTGGCGCCGTCCTTCAGGGCCTCGGCGCTGGCCATGTGGCGGGGCTCCAGCACCGGGTCCACGGCAGTACCCAGGAAGGCCACGCTCTTGGGGCCGTTGGAGAGCAGGCCCATGAAGCTGATGCGAGGCAGCACCTCGGCCACGGCGGGATCGCGCCGGAGGGTCGCGGCCAGGGCCTCGCCGTCGGGCAGGGCCTTCTCCAGGCTCTGGGCCTCGTTGCCGTCCAGGGCGCCTGGGGGCAGGATCTGGAGGTGGCCGAGGCCGCCGCGGATGGCGCCGTCGGAGAGGCCCTGGAAGGTCTGGGCCATGAAGCCTCCGGCCAGGCTCAGGGCCAGGAAACCGGCCACCACCACCAGCAGGGTCAGCGCCGTGCGCCGCCGCTGGCGCAGCAGGTTCCGCAGGGCCAGCCGGGCGAGGATCATGGCGCGTCCTCCCCCACCAGGCGGCCGTCCGCCAGGCGGAAGACGCGGTGGGCGCGGGCGATGACGGAAGGATCGTGGCTGGCCACCAGGAAGGTGACCCCCTGCTCCGCGGCCAGCTCGGCCATGAGGTCCAGGAGGGGCCCGCCGTGGGCGTGATCCAGGGCGGCCGTGGGCTCGTCCGCCAGTACCAGCAGGGGCTCCGGAGCCAGGGCCCGGGCGATGGCGGTTCGCTGCTGCTGCCCGCCGCTGAGCTGACCCGGGCGGTGATGCAGGCGGTCCGCGAGACCCACGCGCAGGAGGGCCGCCTCGGCGCGGCGCCGGGCCTCGATCTCCCCGCACCCCTGCAGTTGCAGGGGCAGCATGACGTTCTCCAGGGCCGACAGCACGGGCACCAGGTTCGCGGCCTGGAAGACGAAGCCCAGCCGGCGCAGCCGCAGGTGGCAGCGGGCCGGCTCGGCCAGGGCAGAGACGTTCTTCCCCTCCAGCAGGACCTCGCCCTCATCCGGCGTGTCCAGCAGCCCCGCCAGCTGCAGCAGGGTGGTCTTGCCGCTGCCGCTGGGTCCCGCCAGCACCGCCAGGCAGCCCTGCGGCACCGACAGCGACACGACGAACACCCCGGCGCGCTCGCCGCCGAGTTCGTAAGCGCGGGTGACACTGCGCAGCTCCAGCATCCCAAGAGGATACCCGGTGAGGGTTCCGGGCTTCCGAACCAGGAGTCGTGAAAAGCAAAAGCAGACGGGGATAAGAGGGATGGACGGGGATAACTGCAGGCCGGGCCCATGCAGGGTGGGTCACCACCTATCTGCGTCATCTGCGAAATCTGCGGTTCCGCTTTTGCGCTCGAATGCCTGAAGCAGAGCCCCTTTGACCAAAAGGATTGCTTTATCCCCGTCCATCCCTTTTATCCCCGTCAAAATTGCAGTTTCTCGGGGATGGTGGTGAACCAGAATCCAGTGCATTAATCAACGGGATCACGGGCTGAAAATACTCGACGATCATCGGTTCAGCATGAATATTGAAGGCATTCGTGCTGGAGTGTTCCAAATCATCCGGGGGCCTCCCCATGACAGAAGAAGCGATCCCCGCCGTACCGGCCGAGGAACAGGTTCCTGCCGCACCGGCCGAAGAACCCAGCCGCGTCAACCGCGCCTTTGCGGGCGTGGGGGTGGCGGTGGGGCTGATTATCTGGGGCATGGTCTTCCCCCTTCCCCTGGCGATCCCCGGATGGGTGCTGATGAAGTCCCACCCGCGCATCGGGATGTTCCTGGGGTTCCTGGGCCTCCTGCTGGTGGTGCCGGGCATGGCCTGGAAGGCCAAAACAGTTTGGAAAGCCGACTGGCGGAAGGCACTGCCACTGGTTCGTGTGGGACCAGGGGTCATGGTCTGGACGGGGCTTTGCATCCTGGCCTATATCCCGGTAGCCCTGGTTTGGTATGAGTTCGCGCATAGGATCCTCGGCCTGCCAGAGCCACTGGATCCCACGAGCAAGGGGGTTCTCGCTTTGGTCCTGGGGGCACCCCTCTCGGAGGAGTTCCTGTTCCGGGGCTATGGATTGGCGCGCATTCGGGAGCTGGCCGGGGATCGGCGGGCGCTGGTGTACACGGCCGTCATCTTCGCCCTTGTGCACGGCAGCCTGACCAGGCTACCGGATGTGTTCATCGGGGGCCTCTTCCTCGGGTGGTTGGTCCTGAGGACCGGCTCGCTCTGGCCTCCCCTGCTCGCCCATTTCACAGTGAATGCCACCGGATACCTTCAGAACTTGGCATTTGCCGAGTTCCACTGGGGTCCGCCCCCGCTGCCCTGGACCTGGGTGATTGTCCCAGGGCTCGTGGGTGCCGTGGTCCTGGCCGTCCTCTGGCTGCCCCAGGTGCGGGGGCGGATCAAGGAGCTCGCCCCCCGGCCTGGCTGCGGCAAGCCAGAAACAATGGAATCCCAGGCCTGATACCTGGTTGTTTTTTATCCCCGTCCATCCCTTTTATCCCCGTCAAAAAGGCTTTTTAAACAGGGATGACGGGGATGAAGGGGATAACTGCAGAAGGACTTTATTGAACAGTTTTTCTTCGTGTCTTCGTGGTGAATCTTTTTATTTCGCCATTCGCCTGGCCTTGAACGCGGCCTCGTAGGCGGCGGTGCTGGCTTCCAGGCCGCCGTCTTCGACTTCGCCGATGAGGTCGTAGGCG
>CAIMQW010000068.1 GCA_903843705.1 uncultured Holophagaceae bacterium
AGGCTGGCGAGCTGCTGGCCCTCGGTCACGGTGTCCCCCACAGCGACGAGGAACGTGTGGGGCTTGCAGTGCATGTAGGCCGCATAGCAGCCGCCCCCGATGTCGAGGATCAGGTGGTTGCCGTAGTAGGCGTCGTTGAACAGCAAGGGCGCGTCTTGGGCATTGCCGGAGTTTTCGATCCGGCCGTCCACCACTTTGAGCACCTTGCCTGAGGCGACGGCATAGAGTGGATCCCCATAGGCGTAATAGGAGCTGTTGGCTCTTGGATCGCCAGCATAGGTATTCTCCCAGAGCTCGTTGCCCCGGGTCAGGTCGAAGGCGAACTTCTCGCTGGTGTAGATCTCCCCGCCCGTAAAGGCGGTGTACCAATAGTGGTAGGCCATGGTGGATTGGTTGAAGAAGAGGTAGTAGCTGCCCTTCACCGGTGAGGCGATCAACCTCGGAGCCTCGCCCCTGCGGGGCTGGAGTCGGCCCCCCTCCACCGTGAGCTCCCTCTTCCCGGCGGCATCGTAGAAGGTGAAGCGGTGGGAGAGGCTGTTGGGAACCGCCTGCGCCAAGGGGATGGGCACCTGGAGCGACAGGTAATAGCGGTCCAGCCGGTCGATCTGGATCTCGGTGCTGGTGGGCAGGGGATCCTTGAAGATGATGGGAAGCTCTGCCTTCTCGATGGTGAACACCGTCGCCTTGGTGTCGTCATCCAGCACCACGATGCGCTGCAGCTGGAGCCCATCCTTCTCGTATTCCCAGGTGTTCAGCAGGTAGCCGATGCGAAGGAACACGTCGGTCTTGTAGGGGACGTAGTTCTGGGAGACCTGGATCGGATCGCGCCCCCTCGGAGCCCTCTGGCTGCAGCTGAGGAGGCCTGTGGCGATCAACAAGAACAGGATGAAACCAGAGCGGGTTTTCATGGCATGGCTCCTGGCTGGCCTTCTTGACCTTACTCCCTGTTCAAAGCACTTTTTGGAAAGGCCGACCGAGGCTGGCGCTCTCTGCGCTGCGTGCGGCACGGGCCCGGGTCAGTCGCTCTCGCCGCGCCTGGGATGCACCATGCGGCGCAGGGCGGGGGTGAGGGTGCGGCTGGCGACCAGGATGCGGGTCTCGTCATCCAGGGCGCGGATCCAGGGGGCGGCGTGGCCCAGGACGAGGCCGGTGTCGGGCAAGGGGATGCTGCGGTCCAGGGCCTGGAGCACCTGCTCGGCCACGGGGACGAGCTCCCGCCAGCGGGAGGCAGCCAGGGCCTCGGCCTGGGGAGGCCGCAGGGGCGGCTGGATGAGGGCGGTGAGCGCTCCCAGGCTGAGCCTGGGATGCTGGAGGAAGGAAGCCAGCACGTCGGTGCTGGGGCAGGGCCAGATCAGGTGCCACAGGGCTCGGGGCGCGTGGAGTGCCAGGCTGCGCCGCTCGCCGGTGGTCATGCCGGCCCAGAGCTGCTGGAGCTTCTCTGTGGCCTGCTGCCGGGCCTGGGGATGCGCCGCCGCGTCCGCCGCCACTGCTGCGAGGCCCCGCCAGGGGAGGCGGCCCATGAGCCGGGCCCGCAGGTGGGCCGGGGCCTTGGGGTGCTGGGCTATCCAGCGCAGGAGCAGGGGCCGCTTCTGCAGCTCCGGCAGCTCCGCAGCTGCCTCCAGCCAACCCCGGGGCGGCTCGGGGTGACGAAGCAGCCGCAGGAAGCGCGGCCACGGCACCTCAGGCGGCAGGGCCCAGGGGATGGGGGAAGGGCGGGGCATGGGGAAGTGTATTGGCTGTTGGCTCTCAGCTGTTAGCTGTCGGTGAAAGATGGGCGAGGAAGATCAGGCGGGCGCGCCTGGATCGGTCGGCGCCAGCTGATAGCGGATAGCGGATAGCCGACAGCTGACAGCCAAGACCGACCTGCTAGCCTCTCCCCATGACCGCCACCATCTCCATCCTCGGCCGGGGCCGCGCGGGGCGCGCGCTGGCGGAGGCCTGGGGCGAGCGGGCGGCGCTGCTGGTGCACGCGGCCCAGCCTGGGGGGCTGGTGCTGCTGGCGGTCCCGGACCACGCGGTGGCCGAGTGTGCGTCGCGTTTTCCGGGTCGCTGCGTTCACCTGGCGGGGAGTCTGCACCTGCCCGGGGTGCCCTGCGCCCATCCGCTGACCAGCTTCGACGGCACCGCCCGGGACTGGTCCGGCACGCCGCTGGCGATCACTGGGGCCGTGCCGGATGAGCTGCGCCGCGCCTTCGGGGATCTAGGCTTTGCCGCCTTCGACCTGCCGGGGGAGCTGAAGCCCCTCTACCACGCTGCGGCGGTGCTCACCTCGGGGCACGCGGCCACCCTCTGGCTAGGGGCCCAGGCCCTTCTGCGCGCCCAGGGCGTGGCCCTGCCGGGCCGGGGCCTGCTTCCCCTGGCCGAAGCCACCCTGCGCAATGTCTCGGAGCGCGGTCCCGCCGGTCGCACCGGGCCCTTCCCCCGGGGCGACGCGGCCACCATCGCCCGGGACGCGGCGGCCCTGCCCGAGGCCTGGCGGGAGATCTTCCTCAAGCTGGGGGGCGTCCTTGACTGAGCCCAGTGCGTTCATTCCACCGCTTCCTCTGCGCTACATCACCCCGCCGGGCTGGGCGGCGGTGGCCCTGGCGGATCCCGCAGCGCTTCTGTCGGACCACGCCCACTGTGAGAAGAAGGCGGCGATTAATGCCCTCAATTTGAGCCTCGCCCTTACGGACTGGCCCCGGGCCTCGGTGCTGCTGGCGCGGCTGGCCGAGGACGAGCTGAACCACTTCCGCCGGGTGCTGGAGGCCCTCCAGTCCTTCGGTTGGCCCCTGCGGCCGGAGGGTGGCAACGCCTACGCCCAAGGTCTCCACAAGCTTTCCGCCAAGGGCCTGCTGGACCGGCTGCTCATGGGAGCCCTGATTGAAGCGCGCAGCTGCGAGCGGCTCTGGCTGATGGAGCAGGCCGGGGGCGCGCACGCGGAGCTGGGCACGGAGCCCTGGCTGGCCTTCCTGCTGGAGCTGGAGCGCTGCGAGGCGGGCCATGCCGTGGGCTACCGCAGCCTAGCCCTGGAGCGCTTCGGCCCCGAGGCCGAGGCCCGGCTCGACTGGTGGCTGGACCGGGAAGCCGAGGTGATCTCGGCCCTGCCGTGGACGTCGTCGGTGCACTGAATGGGTGGGGCGTTGCGGGCTATCGGCTTTCGGCTGTCCGCTCTCGGCCAAGAAGGGCACGGTGGAGTGGGTGGTCGCCCCCTGGGTGGGTCGGCGCCAGCTGATAGCCAACACCGACTAGACCCCGAGTAAGGCCTTTCATGGCATCCTGTTCGGACATCCGAGGCAACCCATGTCCACAGTTCCAGACCATGGTCTCAAAGAGCTGGTGCCGGTCTTTGGTCCCGAAGCCCTCGGCGTGGGCGCTCATGGCAGCTTCTATGCGGGCCTCGAGCGGCTGGGCAGCTCCGGCGACCTCAAGGCTCGCCTGCTGCTGTCAGCCCTCTCGCACTTCGCCGCCAAGGGCTATGACGGCGTGCAGGTGAAAGAAGTCGCCGAGGAGGCCGGAGTCTCGAAGCCGACCCTCTACTACCACTTCGGCAGCAAGGAGGGCCTCTTCCGGCAGCTCTGTCTGGTGGCCCTGGCGGGCATGGCCGTGCGCATCCAGGCCATGGTGGAGCCGTTCCTGGCGGTCCCCATCGAGGATCCGAAGGAGCGCGAGGCGGCGTGCCTGAAGCTCTCCCGAGACTACCTCGACATGCTGCTCGAGAGCCAGGAGTTCACGGGCTTCATCCTGCGCTCCATCGCGGTCCCCTCGCCGGATTCCAGCTTCCGCGACCTGATGCCCCTAGTGGAGCGGGGCCTGAGTCCCCTGGGTCTGTTCATGGACCACGTCTTTCACACGGGCCTCGATCGGGCCCGCAAGGAAGTCCTGCTGTTCACGTCGCTGGTGGGCTCGCTGGTTGAGGAGAAGCTGCGGGACCCGCAGTATCAGATAACCGACGAGGAGGTCCAGTGGGTGACCCGGCGCTGGCTGCATGGCGTGCAGAGCTGACTTGAAGGCCTCCAACCTTGCTCCGATCAAGGCCACGGTTCGGCCCCTGGATCTCGCCCAGCACCTCTTCGAAGTGGAGCTGGCGATCCCCGCGGAGGCCCTGCGGGAAGGGGCGGTGGCGGCGCTGGCCGCCTGGACGCCCGGCTCCTACCTGGTGCGGGACTACGCCCGCTTCCTTGACCGGGTGCGGCTGCGGGTGGGCAAGCAGGAGACGCCCCTCGAGAAGGTGGGCAAGCAGACCTGGCGGCTGCCGTCCTCGCGGCAGGGCCTTACCCTCCGCTACCGGGTCTACGGCAATGAGCTAACGGTGCGCACCAACCACGTGGACTCCAGCCACGCGCAGATCATTCCCGCGGCGACCTTCCTCTACCTGGAAGGCCAGCTGGAGCGGCCCTATGAGGTGCGGTTCGAGGGCTTCCCGGCGGTCTGGAAGATGGCTTCCGCACTGCCACTGAAGCAGGGCGCCTACGGGGCTGCGGACTTCGACACCCTGGTGGACTCCCCCTTCGAGCTGGGCACCTTCCGGTCGCGCCACTTCAAGACTGGCGGCGCCACCTTTGAGCTGGTCTTCACGGGGCCGCACAACGGCGACGAGGCCCGCATCACCGAGGCTACCCAGATGATCGTCGAGGCGGAGGGCGCCCTCTTCGGGGGCTTCCCCTTCCACCGCTACGTGTTCCTGTTCACATTCTCGCCCCGGCTGCGGGGCGGACTGGAGCACCGGGACTGCACCAGCCTGATCTCGGACAGCGCGGCCTTCGACAAGCCCGAGGGCTACTTCGCCCTCTACCAGCTGGTGGCCCACGAGTTCTTCCACGCCTGGAACGTGAAGCGGCTCCATGACACCGTGCTGGGCCCCTTCGACTACAGCCGGGAGAACCCCACGAAGCTGCTCTGGTTCCACGAAGGGCTTACCTCATACATGGAGCACGTCTTCGTGCTGCGGGCGGGCGTGGTGCCCTGGAGTCACACCGCGCAGGAGCTGGCCCGCGGCTGGAGTGAGCAGACCCAGCGCCCTGGCCGCCGCGAGCAGAGCCTCGAGGAGTCCAGCTTTGATGCCTGGATCCGCCTGTACAAGCCCCACGAGTTCAGCCCGAACAGCTCGGTCAGCTACTACGAGAAGGGCGAGCTGGTGGGCTGGCTCATGGACGCGGCGCTCCGCGCTGGCAGCGGCGGCCAGGCCGGTCTGCCAGAGCTGTTCGCGCTGCTCTGGTCCCGGCACGGCGAGGCCGGCCTCACGGATGTCGATGTGCGCCGGGCCTTCGCCGAGCTCTCGGGCCGGGACCCGGGACCTTTCTGGGACGCTTGGATCTCCGGGCGGGCCGATCTCGATCCCGCCTTGGTCGAGCAGGTCTTCGGCTTGGCCCTGGAAGCCCGCGCGCCATGGGAGAACCTCTCGTTCCAGGAGCAGGGCGATCCCGATGCCCTCCGGCGCGCCCAGGCCTGGACGGGCCTCGTGCTGGCTTCGAACGGCCCCATGATCCAGAACGTGCTGCCCGACAGCCCCGCTGCCGAGGCGGGCCTCAGCTTTGGCATGGAGCTCCTTGCCGTGGATGGCTGGCGTACCAGCACCTCGGCGGAGGCGCTGCGCTGGCTGGCCCAGCCTGGCCCCGGCGCCGAGGTCACGGTGCTGGCGGCGGAGCGTGGGCGGGTCTTCCAGGTCACGCTGCCAGTTCAGCTCAGTCCCGAGCGGACGCACCGGCTGGTGCCGGCGGCCAAGACCGGGCCGGCGCAGCGGGCCGCCTTCGCCGCCACCTACGGCCAGCCCCATCCCGCGCCTCCCCGAAAGCGGGGCAAGCGCCTGTGAGGATCGCCGCGATCCTCTCGGCCCATGATGAGGTCGAGGCCATCCCCGCGGTGCTGGCCGGGCTGCAGCCTTTCGGCCTGCATCGCATCCTGGTGGTGGATGACGGCTCCACAGACGGCACCGGTGACTGCGCCCGGGCGGCTGGCGCCGAAGTGCTGCGCCTCGAGCCGGGGCAGGGCGGCGGCAAGGGCCAGGCCATGCGCGCCGGCATCGCGCACCTCCGCGGCGACAGCTTCGACTATTACCTGTTCCTGGACGCGGACGGGCAGCACGATCCCGGGGATCTGCAAGGCTTCCTCGACTACCTCGCCGCCCACCCCGCCACGGACTTCCTCATCGGCTCGCGCCACCAGGATCGCGCCCGGATTCCGGCCAAGCGCTGGCGCACCAACGCCCTGGGCAGCTGGACCCTGGGCCGCATCGCCGGGGTCACCTGGGAGGACACCCAGAGCGGCTTCCGCATGATCCGCAAGAAGGTCCTCGACCGCCTGGACCTGCGCTCCCGCGGCTTCGCCATCGAGATGGAGATCGCCATGAAGGCCGCGGACTGGAAGCTCCACTGGGCCCACATCCCCATCCGCGCCATCTACCACCCGGGGCCGCCGAGGAGTCACTTTAGAGGGGTTTTAGATACGTGGCTCATCGCCTGGGAGTCCCTGAAGTGTTGAGCTGCTTCAACCCGGTCAGGCCTGTCCACTTGGCGCTGCCCTGCAGCGCCAAGCTCGGTCCTGATCCGGGTTGACGCGGCTCATCGCCTGGGTATCCCTGAAGTGCTGAGCTCCTGAGCCTGAAGCTGGTACCTTCGTTCCATGATCAACCCCCTGGACTGGGACCTTGGCAATGTGCCGCCGGGCGTGGCCTGGGGCGGCGTGGACGAGGCGGGGCGGGGGGCCTGGGCGGGGCCAGTGGTGGCGGCCTGCGCCGTGCTGGACGGGGCGACAGTCCAGAAATGGGGCCATGTGCTCCGCGGCGTGCGGGACAGCAAGGAACTCAAGCCTGAGAAGCGGGAGGCCCTAGCGGCGGAGCTGAAGGCGCTCCTGCCCGCCTACGGTATCGCCGAGATCGATGCCTTGGCCATCGACAGGGAGAACATCCTGGAGGCCACCATGATGGCCATGCGCCAGTCCGTGACGAACCTGGCCCTCCGGCCACGCCTGCTCTTCATCGACGGCAACCGGGGGCCGCGAACCGGCCTGCCTGAGCGCCTGGTGGTGGACGGGGATGCGCTCAGCTGTGCCATCGGCGCGGCCAGCATCCTGGCCAAGGCCCACCGGGACGCCCTGATGATCGGCCTGGAGGAGCAGCACCCGGGCTATGGCTTCGGCCAGCACAAGGGCTATGGCACAGCGCTGCACCGGGCCCAGATCCGGGCCCTGGGCGTGAGCCCCGTGCACCGCATCAGCTACGCGCCCGTAGCCGCGCTGCAGGAGGTCGACGAGGCCCTGCGCGACGCGCTCCGCCACAGCCTCGAGCGCTGCGCTTCCGTGGCAGAGCTGCAGGCCTGGGTGGCCCGGGAGCTCCGCCCTGCCTACGGCCGCCTCAAGCTGGTCTGGGTGGAGACCCTGCGCCGCAACTACGCCGATCGGCTGGCGCAGCTGGCGGAGGCCGAGGGCCTGGTCCAATGACCGATGCGGCCCTGGCTCTGCTGCGGCGCGGCGACCGCTGGTTCCTCCAGCGCCGGGCCCTGGACAACCCGGTGCTGCCAGGCCTGTGGGAGTTCCCGGGAGGCAAGTGCGAGGCCGGTGAGGCGCCGGAGCAGGCCCTGGCGAGAGAGCTGCACGAGGAGATCGGGCTGCACCCCAGGGGGCTGTGGGCTTGGCCAGTGCTCGAGGGTGCGGTCTGCCTGCATCCCTTCCTCGTGGAAGCAGACGGTGCTCCCAGCACGGCCCTGGCCTGGGCCTGGTTCACGGCGGCGGAGCTGCGGAGGCTGCCCGTCCCGTCGCAGAACCACGCACTCATCGACCTGCTGGCGCAGGTTGTCGAAGGGGCGGAACTTCAGGCCGATCCTTCTCATCTGATAGGCTGAAGCCTTCCCGGCCCGGAGCTGTCATGTCGCGATTCCTCATTCGGACCTTCCTCTGGGTCCTTGCCGCCTCCGGGCTCTTCGCCCAGCAGGCGCCGCCGACCGAGGTCGTGCTCACTGCCACCAGCAGCGCCAAGCTGGTGCTGGCCATGACGGAACCCAAGGCCTCCGGCCTGAGCGACGCCACCGTGGGCGCCGAGTTCACCGACGTCCTCAAGCGGGACCTGGACGAGTCCGGCGTCATCGCCGTGCTCCAGGAGCGACTGCCCGCCGATGGGGCGCCCGTGAAAGCCTGGAAGGAAGCCGGCGCACAGTGGCTCCTGACGGTCCGGCTGAGCAAGGTGGCCAGCGGCGACCTGCAGGTGGAGGCCTCGGCCGTGGACACCGGTGCCGAGAAGGGCGTGTTCACCCGCACCTACAAGGCCGACAAGATCGTCCCGCTGCGCCACATCGCGCACTCCCTGGCCGATGACCTGGTGGGACGCCTCACCGGGGACCGGGGCGTGGCCTCCAGCCGCATCGTCTTCGTGCGGGGGCTCGCCAATGGCGTGAAGGAGATCTTCCAGGTGGACCGGGATGGGGCTGGCCTGATGCAGCTCACTCGGCACGGGGCGCTGACCCTGGCCCCCACCGTCGCCCAGGACGGGCGGCTGGCCTATGTGACCTACAAGGGCGGAGCACCCGAAGTCTGGGGCCAGCGGCGCCCGAACGGCGACCACGAGAAGCTCTACCCCACTACCAACACCGGCGGCATGATCTCTATGCTGTCCTCGCCCGCCTGGTCGCCGGACGGCAAGCGCCTGGCCTTCGTGCAGGGCGACCGCCGCGGCAACGCCGACATCATGGTGCTGGACCTGGCCACGGGGCGGGCCCGGCGCCTGACCGACAGCACCGGCATCAACACGGAACCCAGCTGGAATCCCAACGGCACCCAGCTTGCTTTCACCTCAGACCGCGAAGGCGGACCCCAGGTCTTCCTCATGCAGGACGACGGCTCGAACCTCCGGAAGCTGACCACCGAGGGGCTCTACAACGCCAGCCCCGCCTGGAGCCCGAACGGCGCCATGGTGGCCTATGTGTCCCGTTTTGAGGGCAAGTTCGATTTGTTCATCTACAAGCTGGGCGAGGGGAAGGCCTACCAGATCACCACCGGGGTGAGCACCTCAGAGTCCCCCGCCTGGTCGCCGGATGAACGACGGTTGGTCTTTACAAGTAACCGGTTCGGCAGCTCCCAGCTCTTCACCACGGACCTTTCGGGCCGTCAAATTCTCCGCATGTCCGAGATGGGGGACTGCCAGAGCCCCCGCTGGCTCCGGGGACGATGAAAAAATAATGACATTCCCCTGACCATGCACCATCTATACTCACCCTTATCAAGGAGGAACAACCCCATGCGATACGGCATCTACATCGTCCCTGCAGCTATTGTGCTCACCCTGGGAAGCCTGGCCTGCAAGCCCCCCAAGACTGCGGAGGAGATCAAGCAGGAAACCCAGGCCGCGTTCAACGAGGGCTACCAGGCCTTCAAGGATGGCAAGGCCCGCGCGACCAATCCCTACGTGAATGACAAGGAAAATCCGCACAAGGCGCAGGCCTGGAGCGATGGCTGGGACAAGGCCGCCGCCGAGAAGGCCGCTGCCGACAAGGCCGCCGCTGACGCGAAGGCCGCTGCCGATCTGAAGGCCGCCGCCGACAAGGCTGCCGCCGACAAGGCTGCCGCTGAGGAAGCTGCCCGCAAGGCCGCCGAGGCCGAGAAGGCCGCTGCCTTCAAGCGTGCCGCCGAGGCCGCGCTCAAGACCATCCACTTCGATTATGACAAGGCGGACATCAAGTCCAACGACCGCGCGCTGCTTCAGGGCATCGCTGACTTCATGAAGGCCTTTCCTACGGCCAAGGTCGAAGTTGAGGGCCACTGCGACGAGCGTGGCACCAACGAGTACAACCTCGCCCTGGGCAACAAGCGCGCCGCTGGCGCCTTGGCCTACCTGAAGACCCTCGGTGTGGACGAGGCCCGCTTCACCACCATTAGCTACGGCAAGGAGCGCCCGCTCTGCACCGAGGCGAAGGAAGCCTGCTGGAGCCAGAACCGCCGCGGCGAGTTCAAGCTGAAGTAGACCACTTCTGTATCGCGTGAAGCGGGGGCATCTGCCCCCGCTTTTCGTTTAGAATGAAGCCAGCTCTGGAGTTCCCATGCGCCACACGATGATGCTTCCCGCCCTGGCTGCGCTGCTCGTTGTCGGCTGCGGATCAGAGGACCAGCTCCGCCGTGTGGAGCAGGAAGTCGGGGACCTCAAGCTCGAGGTCTTCAAGCTCCGCCAGGCGGTCGAAGACGGCAACAAGAAGGCGCAGACAGATCAACAGGCCGCCACCGAGGCCCGTACCCAGGACCGCCGCTTCCAGGCCGATCTCCAGGAGAGCCTGCGGCAAGTCCAGGACACCACCCGGGCGCTCAGCAACCGCCTCGGCAACCTGCCCCGGACGGGTGGCACCAAGGCGGCCCCGGCTGATGTTCCCGCCCCGGCCGCCGCCGAGGATGAGCGGGTGCTGAACGCGGCAGTGGTGGACTACAACCGCGGCAACTATCCCCTGGCCACGGACGGTCTTGAGCTCTGGCTGAAGACCTATCCGCAGAGCACCAAGCGCCCCGAGGCCCTCTTCTTCCTGGGGCTCTGCCACTACAACCAGCAGGCCTTCGACAAGGCCCAACCCGTCTTCGAGCGGGTCATCAAGGAGCACGCGGCCTCGTCGCAGTTCCTGCCCGCCAAGCTCAAGCGCGCCCAGTGCCTGCTCAAGCAGGGCCTCAAGCCCGCCGCCGCCAAGGCCTTCCAGGAGCTGGTGAACGGCTTCGTCGGTAGCGCCGAAGCGCGCACCGCCCAGCAGGAGCTCAGCGACCTGGGGCTGTGAGGCGCCGTACCGCTCGGAAAACGGGATCAGCCGCCTGTCTGCGAATCTGTGAACCCCAGCACCTCCAGCAGCGCGGCGGGGTCGGGGGCGGTGAGGGGGTGCTCGCCGGGGGTTGCCAGGAGGTCGCGGAGGCGCTGATCCCGTTTTCCGAGCGGCAGGGCGCCCAGCTCAGCGCAGGTGACCCAGAGCAGGCCTTCGGGGGCCGGGAAGGACCGGTCCCACTGGAGGTGCAGGGGGCTTACCGCCTCGCGGCGATGGGTGTAGACCTGGGTCCAGCCGGGCCAGGCCCGCAGGGCCGAGGTGGGGCCGGTGGTGGCGTCCAGGGTATTGGCGTCCAAGGTGGGCCAACGCCAGAGGCCCGCCAGGAGGCCCCTGGCTGCGGGTGGGTGGAGCAGGTAGCGCCCCTCCGCTTCCAGGGCCAGCAGCCAGAGCACGGCTGTGTGCTGCGGGGCCCGTTTCGCCACGGGCGGAATCTCGCGGGTGCGTTCCTGCCGGTGGGCTTCGCAGCGGTCCGCCAGGGGGCAGCGGCCGCAGGCAGGGGTGGCCTGGCAGGTGGTAGCGCCCAGCTCCATGAGCGCCTGAGTTAGGCGCGAGGGGCCGTGGGCGCGCAGGGCCGAGGGCAGCCACGCCCGCAGGTCCACGGCCCGCTCGCGGGGGTCGCCCTCGATCAGGAGGAGTCGGGCCAGCACGCGGAAGGCGTTGCCATCCAGAGCTGGCGTGGGCCACTGGAAGGCGAGGGCGCCCACCGCCGCGGCGGTATAGGGGCCGAGGCCTGGCAACTCCGCCAGGCCCGCGAGGTCGGCTGGCCAGCCCCGGGCGGCCACCACCGTGGCCGCAGCTTTCAGGAAGCGCGCTCGCCGGTAGTAGCCCAGGCCCTCCCAGGCCTTGTGGACCGAGTCCTCGTCGGCCACCGCCAGGGCCTTGGGCGTGGGGAAGCGGTCCATCCAACGGAGAAAGTAGGGCACTACCGTGGCCACCTGGGTCTGCTGCAGCATCAGTTCCGAGACCAGCACCGCGTAGGGGTCCGCATGCGGCGCGTTCAGGTCCTGCGCCCGCCAGGGCAGGTCGCGGCGAACCCCATCAAACCAGGGCGCGAGGGGCGCGAGCAGATCGGCGGAGGCGGGCCAGGGCATGGGGGAGAAGCTATCAGCTATCGGCTATCAGCTGTCGGCCAAAGCAGGTCCTGGACGACCTCGGCGCCCGGAGGGGGTCCTTCGCTGACAGCCGATTGCCAACAGCCAAGAAAAAAGCACCGTTTCCGGCGCTCTTTTTCTTTGGTGCCCGCGAGCAGACTCGAACTGCTACGGCTTGTGGCCACCACCCCCTCAAGATGGCGTGTCTACCAATTTCACCACGCGGGCAACGTGGAACGCCTAGTGTCTCGCAAAGGCCGGACGCGGTCAATGACCGGTCTTGCGGCGACTACTTCTTCGAAGGCGTGTGGGTGGGCGCCGGCACGGGAACCGGGGCCGGCAGTTGGGCTGCGGGCGCCGGGGCGGTGATGGGGGCCTTATCGGTGGTCTTGTCGAGGACCGAGCGGCTCTGGCGGATGATCAGGACTTCGATGAAGAGCGTGGTGCCGAGGAAGCCCGCCGCCAGCCAGTAGGTGGCCTTGGACAGGAAGGGCGTGGCGCCCTGCGCGCCAAAGGCGGAGTTCGCGCCGCCGCCGCCGAAGGAGGCGCCGAGGCCGCCCTTGGTTCCAGGCTGAAGCAGGATGCCGCCGATCAGGAGGGCACCGAACAGGATCAAGAGGGCGAGGGCAAGGCCATTCATGGAAACTCCGAACCATCTAGTCTGCCACGAAAGGGACCCCTCGGGGGAGGCCAGATTCGCCTAGAGCCGGAGTCCGGCGGGGGTCGGGGCCTGGATCACCCGGTGCAGGGCCCGGGCCTGCTCCACCAGGCGGAGGTAGTCCGAGGGCAACAGGGCCTGGGGGCCGTCGCTGAGGGCCTTCTCCGGGTGGCAGTGGGTCTCGACCAGGAGGCCATCGGCGCCTGCGGCCACGCCCGCTAGCCCGCAGGGGATCACCAGGTCCCTGCGCCCAGTGGCGTGGCTTGGGTCCACCATCACGGGCAGGTGGGTGAGGGTCTTCGCCGCGGGCACCACGCTGACATCGAGCGTGTTGCGGGCATGGTCCGACCAGGTGCGGATGCCGCGTTCGCAGAGCACCACGTTCCGGTTCCCCTCGCCCAGCACGTACTCTGCGGCATAGAGCCACTCCTCCAGGGTGGCCGAGGGCCCGCGCTTGAGCAGGACGGGCTTGCCGCAGCGGCCGGCGCGACGCAGGAGGGCGAAGTTCTGCATGTTGCGGGCGCCGATCTGCACCATGTCTGCACAGCGCTCCACGGCGTCGAAGGTCTCGACCTCCGTGGCCTCGGTAACGATGCCCAGGTCGAACTCCGCGCGCACCTCCGCCAGCAGCTCCAGCCCTTCGAGGCCCAGGCCCTGGAAGGCGTAGGGACTGGTGCGGGGTTTGAACGCGCCCGCCCGCAGGAGCCCCCCGCCCGCATCGGCGATGTAGCGCGCCACTGCAAAGAGCTGCTCCCGGCTCTCCACGCCGCAGGGGCCGCCCACCAGGGCCAGTTCCGGGCCGCCGATGCCGACGCCGCGCACGTCCACCACCGTGCGCCCGGCCGCGGCGTCCGCGCTGGCCAGCTTGTAGGGGCTGGTGATGGGCACCACCCGACGCACGCCGGCCATGGGCTCGATGCGGTCGGGCTTCAGGGCCTTGGAGGCGTTGGGCGCCACGATGCTCAGGGATTCGGGGGTCCGGTTGACCTGGCTGCGGATGCCGGCAGCTTCGAGCAGGCCCAGGACTTCCTCGACCTGGTCCTGAGTGGCGCTGGATTCCATGAGGATGAGCATGAGGGGCCTCGGGGGAGCGCTCATTCTACCGGGAGCCTGGACAGGGGGCGGTTCCGGGCACCACACTGTGCCCGGAAGCACTCATCCTCCTGGAGGTTTCCCATGCGTCGCCCACTCTGGTTCCTTGTCGCTCCCATCCTGCTGGTCCTGGGTTGTACCCGACCCGAGGTGGAAGCCTTCCGACAGCGACCCACGCCTGTCAGCGTCAGTGTGAGCCTGCCGGCCCCGCTCCCGGACCGCGACGGCTTCCAGAAGGAATACGCCTCGGCCCTGCGGGCCCGCCTGGCCACCCGGCTGGTGGTGGTGCCCGAGGGAGTGCTGCCCCCGCCGGATGCCGCCAACCTCCAGGTGGACATCCGGATCTCGGCCGCCCCGGGCCAGCCCAGCCCCGCTGCCATTGGCGTGGCCAGCGGGGTCGCCATCGGGGCCCTCAGTGCCGCTTCGGGGAATCGCGGCTGGGGTGTGATGGATGGTCTGTTCTGGGGCCTCTTCTTCGGCACCCACGCCGCCGCCCACCAGGACCGGACCCAGTACCGGCTTGGCTACCGGCCCCAGGCCGTGAGCGCCCAGGTGCGGCTCGTGCAGCCGGGGAACCCCGAGCCCCTGTGGACGGACTCCGTCGATCCTTCCGAGGTGGTAGAGGCCATGGATCCCCTGCCGCGCGGCTCCCGCGACGATGACGGCCGGATCCGCGAGGAAGAGGCCAAGGGCTTCGCCCGGGTGGTGGTCCAGAAACTGTCCGCCTACTTCCAACTGCTCCGGGGCACCGACCAGCGCTTCTACGGGGACACCGGCGCACCCCGGACCGCGGCACCCCTGAGCCCGCCCTCCGCCGAGCCCCTCACGCCGCCGCCCACGGCCCCGCCCCCACCCCCGCCCGCGGTGATTCCGCCGCCGCCTGGCTCCGGGCCTGAGCCCAAGACCAACTGATGGAGGCCCGGGTCATCCGTTGTGCAGGGTGCGGCGCTTCCGTGTCTGCCGAGGCGCCTCAGTGTCCGTACTGCCATGCCCAGCTGGCCACCGTGGCCTGCCCGGCCTGCTTCGCCCTGGCGCCGCTCTCTGCCACGCACTGCCCCGCTTGCGGGGCCGCTCTGGCGCCACGCGCGACCGACGCTGCGGTTGGAGCGCCCTGTCCCGCCTGCACCAAGCCCCTGGCGGCGTCCCGTGTCGGAGATCTTCAGGCCCAGACCTGCGGGGCTTGCGGCGGGCTCTGGCTGGACCGGGCCATGTTCGAGCAGCTGGGCGCCAGCCGTGAGCGCCAGGGAGCCGTGCTGGGCATGTTGCCCGCCCCGGCGGCGCCGCCCGTCGTCGCCCCGGAGCCCGTGAAATATCGGCCCTGCCCGGTCTGCCGCCAGTTCATGAACCGTGTGAACTACGCGAAGCGCTCCGGCGTGGTACTTGATGTCTGCAAAGGCCACGGTCTCTGGTTTGACCAGGATGAGCTACGCCGGGTGCTGGCCTTCATCGCCGGGGGCGGGCTGGACCGCGCCCGGGAGCGGGAACTTGAGGACCTGAAGGAGGCCCGGCGCGCCGCCGTGCCCGCGCCGGAGCATCCCGCGTCATCCTACGAGTTCACCCAGCAGATGAACGCCAGCGGCCACTGGCTCACCGCCGCGGGCCTCGTGGGCCTCGTCGCCGAAGTCGCCGACGCGTTCCTGCAGGGCGACTAGGAACGGGTTCTTCCTTCGCGCCCTGCTCGGTATCGCCTGCGCCGATACACGAGACAAACTGATAGTTCGTGGTGATCGCTGATTCTTTCCTGGACCCTCAGTCGGCCTGTTTGGCGAGGGCGGCGAACTTGTGGGGGTCGAGGCTGGCGCCGCCTACGAGGCCTCCGGCCACCTCAGGGATGTTCAGCAACTCGGGGAAGCTCTCGGGGGTCACGCTGCCGCCGTAGAGGATTGGCACTTCGTAGTCGGCGCAGGCCCCGTGCCGGATGAGCTCGGCGCGGATGAAGGCGTGGGCTTCGAGGACCTGGGGGGCCTCCGCCCTGCGGCCGGTACCAATGGCCCAGACGGGCTCATAGGCCACCCAGAGGGGGCCGGGGCCAGTCTGGCTCAGGATGGACAGCTGCTGGCCAAGCACGGCCAGGGTCTCCCCGGCGTCGCGCTGGGCCAGGGTCTCGCCGATGCAGAGCAGGGGCAGCAGATCCCACTGCCAGGCGGCCTTGATCTTCTTGGCCAGGGCCTCGTCGGTCTCGCCGAAGAACTGGCGGCGCTCGCTGTGGCCCAGCAGCACGCCCGAGCAGCCGACGTCCCGCAGCTGGGGCATGGAGATCTCGCCCGTGAAGGCGCCCTTGTCCTCGGCGTGGCCATTCTGCCCGAACACATGGAGGCCCTTGGGCCGCACGAGGCCGCTGACCAGGGAGAGCAGCGTGAAGGGGGGCGCGATGCCGAGCTCCGCCTGGGGTTCCGGCGCCAGGTGCACCAGCAGGTCCTCACAGAAGGCCCGGGCCTCTTCCGATTGCAGGTTCATCTTCCAGTTGGCGACGACGCAGCGCATGGGGGACCTCACTTGGAAAGGGCGGCGACGCCCGGAAGCTCGATACCGCTCAGGAACTCCAGGCTGGCACCGCCACCCGTAGAGACATGGGACATCCGGGCGGCGACCCCGGCCTTGTTCACGGCGGCGACGCTGTCGCCCCCGCCCACCAGCACGAAGGCGCCCTTGTCGGCGGCCTCGGCCAGCTCTTCCGCCATGGTCAGGGTGCCGCTGGCGAAGGGGGCCATCTCGAAGACACCCATGGGGCCGTTCCAGAGCAGGGTTCGCGCGGCGCGGATCTCTGCCGCGTAGAGCGCCACGGTTTCAGGGCCGATGTCTAGGGCCAGGCGCGCCGCAGGGATGTTCTGATCCAGGGTGATGCCGCAGTCCGCGTCCTCTTTGAAAGCGTCGGCGGCCACGTGGTCCAGGGGCAGGAGCAGCCGCGTGCCCTTGGCCTCGGCCTGCTTCAGCAGCTCCAAGGACATCTCCAGCTTGTCCTCCTCGCAGAGGCTCTTGCCGATTTCATAGCCTTGGGCCTTGAGGAAGGTGTAGCTCATGGCGCCGCCGATGAGGATGGCGTCGGCCTTGCCGAGGAAGTTCTGGATGAGCTCGATCTTGTCGCTCACCTTGGCGCCGCCGAAGATCACCACCAGCGGCTTGTCCGGGCTCTCGGTGACCTTGGTCAGGGCCTTGAGCTCCTTCTCCATGAGGAAGCCTGCGGCCACGCGGTCCTTGGGGAAGCGCGCCACCATGCCGCTCACGGAGGCGTGGGCGCGGTGGGCGGAGCCGAAGGCGTCATTGACGTAGGTGTCAGCCAGGCGGGCCAGGCTGGCGGCGAACTCTTCCTTGTTCTTGGTCTCGCCCTTTTCGAAGCGGAGGTTTTCCAGCAGGAGGACCTGGCCGGGCTGCAAGGTAGCGGCCTCGGCCTCCACGGCCTCTCCGTTGACGTAGCTGGCAAGGCGGCAGTCGAAGCCCTGCTCCCTCAGCCAGGCCGCCACGGGGGCGGCGCTGTAGGCGGCCTCGAAGCCCTTGCCCTCGGGGCGGCCCAGGTGCGAGGCCAGCACCACGGAGGCGCCACCGTCCAGAAGGCACTTCAGGGTGGGCAGGGTCTCCTTGACGCGGGTGGCGTCCGCGATCTTGCCTTCCTTCAGAGGCACATTCAGGTCCGCCCGCAGGAAGACCCGCCTGCCCTTGACGTTGAGATCGTGCACCGACTGGAAGGCCATGACTGCTCCTTGTGCCTGAAAGAATGATTTTGACTGAAGAAGTGCACCAGTGCCATGTCGCTTACGCCCGCTCGAAGACGCCGATCCAGCGGGGGCTGTCGCTGGTGAAGGGCTCGCCGCTGTAGTTGCCCAGGACCGACCGGACCCGCAGCCCCGCGCCGCGGGCCAGGTCCTGCAGGTCCGCGGGTTGGTAGAGCTGGATGCTCTCCAGGGCCTCCCGGACCTCGCCGGTGGCCAGTCGCGTGAGGGTCATGCGCTTCACAAGACGATCGCCTTCGATGGTCCTGCGGCTCCAGATGCGGGTGCCGTGGCGCTCCGCGGTGTCCTCGGGGACCAGGATCCGCGCCACGAGTTCCGCGTTCAGGTAGTCGAGCAGGAAGATGCCGCCGGGGCGCAACAGGCCCGCGAGGTGCTGCAGCAGCGCGCGGTTTTCCGCATCCTCAAAGTAGCCGAAGGGCGTGAACCAGAGGCAGATGCCGCGGAGGACGCCGGGCCGGAGGGGCAGGGTCCGCATGTCGCCGCGCAGCAGCCAGGGGCGCAGCTCGGCGGGGGCCAGAGCCAGCAGGGCCCGGGAGAGGTCCATGCCGAAGGCCTCGGGGTTCACCCGGCGCAGCACCTCCACGTGCCGGCCCGAGCCGCAGCCCAGGTCCAGCACCGGGCCTGCGGCCAGCTCCGGTGCGACCCGCAGGGCCAGCTCCACTGCCCGGCGGGCTTCCGTGGTGTCCCGGTGGGCGTAGAGCTCGGCATAGTCCCCGTCAAACCACTCCTCGAACCAGTCCGCCAATGGATATCCCTGAAAACCTCAGAGTATCCAGGCCCGGCCCCCTTCGCCGCATCCAAAGCGCAGAGGGCGGCTCGGCTACAATGATGGTTCTAAAGGAAACCCATGCTGCGCCCTGAACACCTTGAAGACCAAGTCCACTTCCTGCTGTCCAACCTGATCCAGCGCGAGCTCCGCGACCCGGAGCTGGGCTTCCTCACCGTCACGGCCGTGCGGCTGACGGCGGACCGCAGCATGGCGCGGGTCTATTTCACGGTGCTGCCCCCCAACGGTGGCGACCAGGAGGCCCAGAACGGCCTCACCCGTAAGGCCCTGGGCCGTGCTGCCGGGTTCCTGCGCACCCAGCTTGCTGCGCGCTTGAAGATGAAGCGGGTACCCGAGCTGCGGTTCTTCCCGGACGGCACCCTCGATGAGGGCAACCACCTGGAGACCATCCTCGCGGAGCTCGAGAAGGAGCGCGCCGCCCGGCCCGCAGAGCCCGAGGCGCCTGAAGATTCCGAGGCGGCCGGGAAGCCGGACGCCTGAATGGTCGAATCGGGCATCTACCTCGTCCACAAGGCCGTGGGCCGCAGCAGCTTTGACGCCGTGCGGGACTTCAAGCGCCGGGCCTTTGAGGCGGGCCAGAAGAAGCTGGCCCTGGGCCACGGCGGCACCCTGGATCCATTCGCTGAGGGCCTCCTGCTGGTACTGGCCGGCCAGGCCACGCGCCTGATGGACCTCATGCATCCCCTGCCGAAGACCTACGTGGCCGAGGTCCGCTGGGGCCTGGAGACGGACACCTGCGACCTGCAGGGCCTCCCGGTGCTGACCGGCGACGCCGCGTACCTCACGACGGAGCTCCTGGACGCGGCCCTGATGCCGCTCCTGGGCTGGACCGAGCAGGTGCCACCCACCACCAGCGCCAAGAAGATCGATGGCGAGGCGGCCTACAAGAAGGCCCACCGCGGCGAGGAAGTGATCATGAAGCCCTGCCGGGTCTTCCTTCTCTCCGCCCGCTGGCTCGCCCACGACCTGCCGCGCGCCAGCACGCTGGAGCTCACCTGCCGAGGCGGCTACTACGTGCGCAGCCTGGCCCGGGACCTGGGTCAGATCCTGGGCTGCGGCGCCCACCTGGGGGCCCTGCAGCGCACCGCCATTGGCCCCTGGGCCGATCCCGGCGAGGGCCAGGAGCGCCTCCTCATGGGTGCGGACCTGGTGCCCTGGTGCCCCGTGCGGGAGCTCAGCGATGCTGAGGCCGAGCACCTGGCCCATGGTCGTGCCATCCCACAGGGCGAGTTCCTGCCGCCCACCTGGACCCTGCCCGAAGGCTTCCCGGACCCGGCCGCCCCCCTCCGCGCCCTGCACCAAGGCCGCCTGGTAGCCCTGCTCCGGCCCACCGAAGAAGGCCTCCGCACCTTCGCCAACCTGCGCGGCGGGTTGTAGTGGATTGTCCCAGTAGAAGGATTTTTGGCCGGGGATGAGCGGTGATAAACGGGGATAAAGATCGGGTGGGCCTTCGGCCGCAGCGCTTTCCTTCTGCCGGTGCCCACCTTGCCATAAAAACCGGATGGCTCGAAGCCAAGATTCCTCCTTATCCCCGTCCCTCCACGTTCATCCCCGGCTGCAGGCATTTCCATGAAATGGCTGACTGCTGGCTTGGCCTCTCCGGGGTTGCTACCATCAGCGGCGAGCCGGTCGGGGGTTGCCTCCGCCGGTGTTGAGGGGACTCCCATGCTGAAGACTCTGCGTTTCTTCCCCCTGGCCTTGTGCCTGGTGGCCCTGGCACCGGTGGCCCATGCCGATGATGCTGCCACGGCGGCGAAGCTAGTGGGTACCTGGGAAGGCAAGTGGCTGTTCGCCGACATGGGGGGCAAGCTGGTCGTGAAGATCGATGCCGCCACCGGCAACGTGCTCAAGGGCAGCTCGGTTTGGTACGGGACCGCCGTGGGGGACTTCAAGGACACCTTCACCAAGGCCAAGGTAAAGGGCCAGCAGGTGGAGTTCCCCGAACCCACCATGGACTTCGAGGCCACGCTCTCTGAGGACGGTCAGTCCCTGGAAGGAAATTGGACCTCCCCCATTGCCACAGGGAAGCTGAAACTCCAACGCAAAATAGATTGACCAGTCCAACTCACGCGCCGGTCCGCCGGCACGGGATCTGCTCGGTATCCGCTGCGCCGATACGCGAGATTAGAAGAGATCTGGTGGTCATCTCCAGGGCGACTGCCGGATCAGGGGCGGAGCGCCTCGACAGACTTGATGCCCCAGGCGAAGGCCTCCTCGTTCAGGGGGATCAGGGCGCACTTGTCCTTCAGGGCTACGCGGATCGCATCCAGGAAGGTCTCCTTCGGGAAGATGCCCGTGGCGGCCTGCAGGGCGCCCAGGGCCACGATATTCTTCACGACGGCCTTGCCCAGGTCCGTGGCGATGCCGGTGAAGGGCACCGGGAAGACCTTGATGCTGGGATCTAGCAGCGGGGCGTCGGAGACCACGGAGCAGTCGTAGATGACGATGCCTCCCTTGCGGACCGTGGGGCCGAACTTGGCCAGGCTTGGGGCGTTGAAGGCGATGAGGATCTGCGGATCCGGGGATCCCGGGTTCAGCACCTCTTCCTCGGCCACATGCACATCGGCGTAGGACGTGCCGCCGCGGCTCTCGGGGCCGTAGCTGGGGATGTGGGTGGCGTCGAAGCCTTCGTTGATGCTTGAACGGGCGATGAGCATGGCTGCGGTCTGGGCCCCGTCGCCCCCGGAGCCCGCCAGCTTCAGAGAGATGTCGCTGGGAGCGAGGTGCGTGGGGAAGCCGTCGCAGTGCCGGACTGGATGGGCGTAGGAGGCACCGGCGAGCTGGAGGATCTTCTCGCCCTCGAAGCTGGGCGGGTTCCGGTGGAACCAGGGCTCCGTGGCCACGTCCTTCTTCACGCCCAGCGGATAGACGGGCTCCATGAAGTCCTTGACCCAGATCTCGGTCTCCTCGGGGCTCATCTTGAGGTGGGTGGGGCACTCGGCCAGCACCTCAATGAAGGAGTAGCCGCGGCCTTCCACCTGGTTGCGGAGGGCCTTGCGAATGGCCTTCTTGGCCTTGATGCGTTGCTTGGCGTCGAAGAGGGCCACGCGCTCGACATAGATCGGGCCGTCGAGGCCCGCGATGATCTCGGCCATCTTCATGGGCTGGCCGTTGTACTGGTTCCGGCCCGAGGGGCAGGTGGTGGCAGTCTGGCCCATGAGGGTGGTCGGCGCCATCTGGCCGCCGGTCATACCGTAGATCGCGTTGTTGATGAAGATGACAGTGATAGGGGCGCCCAGCTGGGCGGTTGCGATGGTCTCGGCGAGGCCGATGGAGGCTAGGTCGCCATCCCCCTGGTAGCTGATAACCACGCTGTCGGGGTTGGCGAACTTGTGCCCCAGGGCCACCACGGAGGCGCGCCCGTGGGCGGCCTGGCTGTTGCCCACGTCGAAGTAGTAGTAAAGAAACACCGAGCAGCCCACGGGGCTGATGGCCACGGTGCGGTCCTGCACGCCCAGTTCGTCGATGGCCTCGGCCAGGAACTTGTGGGCCAGCCCGTGGCCACAGCCGGGGCAGTAGTGGGTGGCGTGGCCCTTGAGGCCCTGGGCGTGGGAGTGCCGGTCGAACTTGTCGTAGATGACACTGGCCTTGCTCATGCGAGCACCTCTTTCCTGCCCAGCACCCGGGCCAGGATTTCGTCCTGCTGGGGCAGGATGCCGCCCATGCGGCGCACGGATTCAATCTCGGGATAGTCGCGGACCCCGGCCTTGCTGAGCGCCAGACGGACCTCGTTCTCCAGCTGGCCGGCGCTTGCCTCGACCACCACGAGTCGCTCGGCACCCTGTAGGGCCGCCTTCAGGGCCTCGATGGGGAAGGGCCAGAGCGTGATGGGCCGGAACAGGCCCGCCTTGATGCCCTGGTGGCGCAGCTCCTGCACAGCGCCCTTGACGGTGCGGGCCGGCGTGTTGCAGGCGATCAGGATCACGTCGGCATCCTCGCAGCGGAAGGACTCGGAGCGGACCTCAACTTTCATGGCTTCGTACTTGGCGTTGAGGTGG
Source organism: uncultured Holophagaceae bacterium (assembly GCA_903843705.1). Lineage (GTDB taxonomy): Bacteria > Acidobacteriota > Holophagae > Holophagales > Holophagaceae > Geothrix. The sequence continues at coordinate 22,115 of CAIMQW010000068.1, forward strand.
ATGTTGTGTGCCTCGAGGTCGGTCTCCGTGAGGAAGATCGAGGAGATGAGGTTCTTGCGGTGGAGGGCGTCGCCGTAGACCGCCCACTTGGGGACACCGGGTTTCAGCAGGGTCTCCGGCAGCTGCACCTTGCCCGTCATCTGGCCCAGGTAGCCGTCGCTCAGGATGACCACGGGGTTGCGGTACTTGAAGCTCAGCTCGAAGGCCAGGATCGTGAGGTCCAGCATCTCCTGGGGCGTGGAGGGCGCCAGCACCAGGGCCTGGGTATTGCCGTGGCCGAGGCCATGGCAGGCCAGCTTGATGTCCGACTGCTCGGGGGCGATGTTGCCGAGGCCGGGCCCGCCGCGCATGACGTCCACAAAGACGCCGGGCAGCTCCGAGCCGATCATGTAGGACACGCCCTCCAGCATCAGGCTGAAGCCCGGCGAGGAGGTGAAGGTCATGGTGGGCAGGCCCGCCCCGGCAGTGCCGTACATCATGTTCACGGCGGCGACTTCGCTGACCGCCTGGAGGAAGGTGCCGTCCAGCTTGGGCAGGAACTTCGCCATGAGCTCGGCGCCCTCGGTGGACGGGGTGATGGGGTAGCCGTAGACGTGGCGGCAGCCGGCAAGGATGGCGCCGATGGCCGAGGCGTAGGTGCCCTTGATAACCAGGGGCTCGGTGCGGGGCAGGGGCAGCACCACCGAGGGCACATCCTGGGGCTCGGGGGCGTCGCTGGGCTTCACGCCGTAGAGCTTGGCGGGATCCTCCAGCTCGAATTTCGGGATGGGACCCTCGTGGGCGGGCCGCAGGCCATAGGGCTCGGGGCAGGCGTCCATGCAGAGGCCGCAGGCGTTGCAGTTGGTCAGGTCCAG
>CAIMQW010000069.1 GCA_903843705.1 uncultured Holophagaceae bacterium
AAAAATGCGCTGCTTCGAGTACCGGTCGGACATCTCTCCAGGATAGCCGCCCCCGCCGTCGGGCTGTTCCCGCTCCATACTGGCTGCAGTGGAGGGTCCCCCATGCAACCCCAGTCCCGTTGGCTGAGCCGAGTGCTGCTGATTGTCCTGGCCACGCCCCTCCTGGCGCAGGCCTATCTCGATGACGCGGTGGAACGGGCCCGCAAGGCCTTTGCCGTCCCCGGCATCGCCGTGGCGGTGGTGAAGGATGGCAAGGTCGTGGTGGCCAAGGGCTATGGTGTCCGGCGGGTGGGCGACCCGGCCCCGGTGACGGCCCGGACGCTCTTCGGCATCGCCTCCAACACCAAAATCTTTACCGCGGCGGCCCTGGCCATGCTGGTGGAGGAGGGCAAGCTGGCCTGGGAGGACCGCGTGGTGGACCGCCTCCCCGGCTTCCAGATGAGCGATCCCTACGTGACCCGCGAGATGCGCATCCGGGATCTCCTCTGCCATCGCAGCGGGCTGGGCCTGGGCGCGGGGGATCTGATGTTCTTCCCGGCCACGGACCTGTCCGAGGCCGACATCCTCTACCGGCTGCGGTTCGTGCCTCTGGCCACCAGCTTCCGCAGCGAGTACGCCTACGACAACATCCTCTACACGGTGGCGGGGGCCGTCATCAGGCAGGTCTCCGGCAAGCCCTGGGCGGCCTTCATCCAGGAGCGCTTCTTCGCACCCCTGGGCATGCGCAGCAGCCGGACCAGCATCCGGGAGTTGCTCCCGGGAGATGACGTGGTCGCGCCCCATGTCCTCGTCGGGGAGGCTCTCCAGCCCATGAGGCACATGCCCCTCGACAACAGCGCCCCCTGCGGGGCCATCGTCTCGTCCGCGGAGGACCTGTCCAAGTGGGTGCTGGCCCTGCTCGCCAAGGGGGACCTCGGCGGCGGTACCCGGCTCTTCAGCGAAAAGCAGTCGAAGATCCTGACGACGCCACTGACCCTCCTCTCGGTGGGCGAGCCGCCGGCGGCGCTGGCGGAAGCCAAAGCCCAGTTCGCGGCCTACGCCATGGGACTGGGGGTCACAGACTACCGGGGCCAGCTCAAGGTCTCCCACACGGGGGGGCTGCAGGGCATGGTCTCGGAGGTCACCCTGCTGCCCCAGCAGAACCTCGGCATCGTCGTCCTGACCAACCAGGAGAACGGGGCTGCCTTCCAGGCCATCACCAAGACCGTCCTGGACCACTTCCTGGGTGCCCCGCCCAAGGACTGGGTCGCGTCCTATCTGGAGGTCCAGAACCAGCGGAAGGCCAAGGCGAAGGCGACCGTGACCCAGGCCACCTCGGCCCGGAACCTGAAGTCGGCCCCCTCCCTGCCCCTGGCCTCCTACGCGGGCCGCTACCGTGATCCCTGGTATGGAGACATCCTGCTCTCGGTGCAGGACGGCAAGCTGGCCCTCCAGTTCACGCACACGCCAGCCCTGTCCGGCACGCTGGAGCACTGGCAGTACGACACCTTCGTGGTCCGGTGGCAGGACCGGTCGCTGGATGCGGACGCCTACCTGACCTTCTCGCTCAAGCCCAATGGAACCCTCGGCCAGGCCCGGATGGAAGCGGTGTCACCCTCCACGGACTTCAGCTTCGATTTCCAGGACCTGGTGCTCAGCCCGGTGGCTGCAGGGGCCGCGCCGTATTGAGGGCAGACAGGCGAAGGCACCCAAATCTGGGTGCCTTCGACCGCAATGCTGATTCAGTTCCAGTTCCTAGGCTGCGGGAGCGGTTCTAGTTCCCCGCCTGACCGCCCTCGGCGACGGCCTTCTCGTACTCGGCCTGGAGGCGGCTGGCGTCGGAGATGGCGAACTTGTAGACGTACTCGAAGCGGTCGGCGCCCTTGGTCAGGGCGATGATCACCTCGTAGACGCCCTCGCCGCTCACCTCGAAGGGGCTGGCGATGACGTTGAAGGTGCCTTCCTTGGCGCCCTCGGGGATCTGCACGTCGCTGTCGCGGATCACGTCCTTGCGGTCACCGGAGGGGCTGACGATGGAGAAGCCGAACTTGAACTGCCCGTCCATGCGGGAGAAGCGGGTGTAGAAGCACACCTTGGGCAGGGTGAAGGGCACCGAGGGCACCACGATGTGGTGGTCGTACAGGCCCATGAGCGAGG
>CAIMQW010000070.1 GCA_903843705.1 uncultured Holophagaceae bacterium
CGCCAGGCCCTTCTTGCGCAGCCACTCGTTGGCCTGCTCCATGTCGCCGTTGTTCTCTTCCAGGGCCTTCTTGCAGTCCATCATGCCGAGGCCGGTCTTCTCGCGCAGTGCCTTCACGTCTAGAGCGGTGAATGCCATCTTGGTCTCCTAACCTTCAACTTCCATTTTCTCGGCCATCATCTGCTTCATGTCGTCGCTGTCGCCCTTGTCCCGGAAGGACTGGCGTCCCTCGAGGATGGAGTCGGCCACGCGCTCGGAGAAGAGCAGGATGGAGCGGATCGCGTCGTCATTGGCGGGGATGATGTAGTCCACCATGTCGGGGTCGCAGTTGGTGTCGACGATGCCGACGACCTTGATGCCCAGCTTCTTGGCTTCGGTGACGGCGATGTCCTCGCGGTGCGGATCGATGACGAAGATGACGTCAGGCAGCGAGCGCATGTCGCGGATGCCGAGGAAGGAGGCCTCCAGCTTCAGGCGGGTGCGGTTCAGGGTCAGCAGTTCCTTCTTGGAGAGCAGGGCCGTGCGGGCGGGATCCGCCAGGGTGGCTTCCACTTCGCGGAACTTCTCCAGGCTCTTCTTGATGGTGGAGAAGTTGGTGAGCATGCCGCCCAGCCAGCGGTTGTTGACATAGAAGGCGCCGCAGCGGCCAGCCTGCTCGGCGATGAGGTCCTGGGCCTGGGGCTTGGTGGCCACGAAGAGGAAGTTCTTCCCCTCAGAGGCGCACTTGGTCAGGTAGTTCGCGGCGGTGTTCCAGAGGCGCAGGGTCTTCTGGAGGTCGATGATGTAGATGCTGTTGCGCGCCCCGAAGATGTACTGCTTCATCTTGGGATTCCAACGCTTGGTCTGGTGTCCGAAGTGGGCACCGGCCTCGAGAAGTTCCTTCATCTGGATGGCAGCCATGCTGGCCTCCCTGGTCAAGCGGCGAAGGCGCCGCGGGTGGGATGAAAGGCGTCGGGTTGATCCCCTCCGCCCGAGTCGTCCGCGCCAGGTGATTCCGGGGCGGACCGGGAAAACAGAAGGGGGATCCGAGGATCCCCCTTCCTTCGAAACAGACTAGCGCTTGCTGAACTGGAAGCGGCGACGCGCGCCCTTGCGACCGGGCTTCTTGCGCTCCTTCATGCGGGGGTCGCGGGTCAGCAGACCGGCGCCGCGCAGCATGGACTTGAGCTGGTCGTTGTAGCTGAGCAGAGCGCGGGAGATGCCCATGCGGATGGCCGAAGCCTGGCCGGCAGGGCCACCGCCGGTGACGCTGATGAGCATGTCGAACTTGCCGTCGAGGTCGGCCAGCAGCAGGGGCTGGTGGACCATCATGCGGAGCACGGCGTTCGGGAAGTAGTTCTCGAGGCTGCGGCCGTTGACGGTGATCTTGCCGGTGCCGGGACGAAGAAAGGCGCGGGCGGCAGCGCTCTTGCGGCGACCGGTTCCGTAGTTCTGGGTGATGGCCATGGGTTCCTCGCCTCTTACTTCTGGATGGTCAGGATCTGGGGCTGCTGGGCGGCCTGGTCGTGGTTGGGACCGGCATAGACCTTGAGCTTGCGATACATCGCGCGACCGAGGGGGCCCTTGGGCAGCATGCCCTTGACGGCGCTCTCGATGATGCGCTCGGGGAAAGTGAGCTTCAGCACCTCGGCGCGGACTTCCTTCATGGAGCCGGGCTGGGTGGTGGTGCGGCGGTACATCTTCTGCACGCCCTTCTTGCCGGTCAGGACGGCCTTCTCGGCGTTGATCACGATCACGTGGTCACCGGTGTCGAGGAAGGGGGTCCAGGTCGGCTTGTTCTTGCCGGAGAGGACGTCGGCAACGGCGGTGCTGAGGCGGCCCACGGTCATGCCGGCGGCATCCACCAGGAACCACTGGCGCTTGAGTTCATTGGCTTTGGGAAAGTAAGTGCTCATGGCCTGCTCCGAAATCGAGATCGCGCTGCGCAGACAACACCCTAGGGGTGGCGAATCCACAGAAGGGAAAGCTTATCGTTGACTGCCCGGGGGGTCAAGCCGGGATTTCAGGCTGGGACCTCTGCCAGAAGTCGGAGCTCCCGCGCGATGCGGTCTGCCGCCATGCCGTCCACCAGGAGCATGCCGTCGCGCACCTGCTCCTGTCGGTTGTCCTGCCCCTCGGGCCCAAGCCACTGGGCGAGGGCCTCCCGGACGATGCCCAGGTCAGCGCCGGGGCCCATGCCCAGGTCAAAGCAGCCGTTGGCCAGGGCCAAGTCCGCCAGGATGCCGTGCTGGCGCTCGTTCTGGCCCCACACGGCGGTGGGTACGCCCTGACAGAGGGCCTCGGCCAGGGTCACCCCGGCGGAGCACCAGAGGGCGTCGAACTCGGGGATGCGCCGGGTCAGGCCCGGCAGGCTGCGGACCACGGTGCAGCCCGGGAAGGGGCTGCCCAGGATGCCGTTGGGGGCCAGGAGGGTGCAGGCGCCCCGCCAGCGGTCCTCGACCGAGAGGCGGGAGAGGGTCTCGAAGGCCTTCTGGGAGAGATTGGGCCCGTCGCTGCCCCCGAAGGTGACCAGCAGTTTGTGGACCGCCAGGGGCTGCAGCGGCATGCGCTTGGGGCGTAGCTCGAGGGCCGCCTTGTCCACCACGATGAAGCCCGAGCCCCGCAGGACCCGGCAGCCGCCGGAGGTGGTCTCGCAGGGGCGCACCTTGCGGCCGCCCACCACCTTCACGGGATGGTCCGGCCAGCGGACACCCTCCAGGAACGGCTGGAACAGGAGGTCCGCCGTCTCGTGGGCATCCGTGTCGTCCTCCATCACGGCCACCTTCAGCGGGCGCAGGGCCTGGAGGAAGGCCGTGCTGGTGTCCCACTGATCCACCAGCACCACGGAGGCCCGGGCCTTGAGGTCGGCCGGGAGAGGGGCGTGGAGCTCGGTGCCCAGGTAGACCGCCTCGCAGGGCAGATCCTGGTCCAGGAAGGGGTGCCTGCCCCCGCCCACGCGCTGGGCTCGGTCATCTCCCGAGACAGCAATGCAGGCCTGGCCCCCGAGGGCGCGCCAAGCCTCCTGGAGGGCAAGCGCCCGGGCCACATGGCCCAGCCCAAGGCGCAGATCAGCGTGGACGCGAAGAATCAGGAGGGGGGACATGATCCGGAGAGTCTATCCATCTCTGCAACAGAAGGGGAGAGGGAACGCAGGACCCTGATCGATAGATCTATGAAATAACCGGTTCAGGGATAGGGGTGCCCGTCGGCAAAGCCCGGGCGCGGGTGCTCGATGACCGGGGCCTCGGCGGGACTCCAGCCGTCCAGGAAGTAGGCCTCTTTGTAGCGCACATAGCGGGTCCAGACGCTGCCCACCAGCTGGCGCTGGCTCTCGCTAAGGGGTCCCTTCACCACCGCAGGCCACCCCGCCACCAGGCTGTGCGACGGAGCCTGGAAGCCTTCGCGCACCAGGCTGCCGGCGGCCACCAGGCAGCCTTCTCCAATCTCGGCGCCGTCCATGATGGTGGTGCTCATGCCAATGAGGGCGCCCCGGCGGATGGTGCAGCCGTGCAGCATCACGTTGTGGGCGATGCTGACCTCCTCCTCGATGAGCAGGGGCCACTTCTGGTTGGTGACGTGCAGGCAGCAGCCGTCCTGGATGTTGGTGCGGGCCCCGATGCGGATCCAGTTCACATCGCCGCGGATGGCGCAGTTAAACCAGATGCTGGCATCGTCGCCGACCGTCACGTCGCCGAGGATCAGGGCGCTGTCCGGGGCGAACACCCGGCTGCCGATGGCGGGGACCATGCCTTGGAAGGGACGGATCATGGGAACACTCCAGCGGCCGAGTGTACCCCAGCCACCTTTAGTCCCACTTCCGCAGGTCCTCGATCACCTTGCCATCGGTTGGCAGCGATCCGGTGGCCGCCCACTCGACCTCCGCACCGATGGAGAGGACCTCGCGGAGGCGCTCCCCAAGCCGGGCCCGGAGGCCCTCGTCCGGCGTCGCCGTCTCGACCTTGACCGTCAGGACATCCCGGCTCTCGGCGCGGGTGACCACGGCGCGGAAGCCAGTCACCTCCGGGAAGGCGCGCAGGGCGCCCTGCACCGTGCCCGGGTGGAGGAAGATGCCCTTCACCTTCACCAGTTGGTCGCAGCGGCCCAGCCAGCCACGGAGCTTCGGGGACCGTCGGCCACAGGCGCATGTCCCGTGGTCCACGGCGGAGAGGTCGCCGGTGCCAAAGCGGATCAGGGGGTAAGCCTTGTTGAAGAGGGTCACGACGACCTCGCCCACCTCGCCAGGCCCCAGGGGGCGGCCAGTCTCGGGGTCGGCGATCTCGGTGATGGCGCGGCTGGCCAGGTGCATGCCGCCCTTGGCATGGCACTCGTAGGCTAGGCAGCCGCAGTCGGCCGTACCGAAGCCCTGCCGGACCGTGGCCCCGAAGAGGCTCTCCACCGAGTTCCGGAGCGTGTCGGGGAGGGGCTCGGCGGTGGTAAAGGCGACCTTCAAGCCGAAGTCTTTGGCCGGATCCAGGCCCTGTTCCTTGGCCCGCTCGCCAATCTGCAGCAGGAACGAGGCCATCCCCACGAAGCCCGCGATGCCAAGGGCGCGGAGGATCTCGATCTGGACCTCCCGGTCGCCGACGCCGGTGGGGACGAGTGGGCAGCCCAGCGCGCCCAGCGCGTCATCGAACATCATGCCCGCCGGGGTCATCTGGTAGCCGAAGGTGTTGATGCAGGCATCGCCCCGACGGAAGCCGGCGGCGAAGAGCGCTTCCTCCCAGCCCCAGCCCTCTTCGAAGCCCTGCGGGTCGTAGATGGGACCCGGGGACCGGAACACGCGGCGGATCTGGTGGAGCGGGACCGCGAGCAGACCGCCGAAGGGGGGGGTCTCCCGCTGCATGTCGACGAGCTTCGCCTTGGGGGTTACTGGCAGCTTGGCCAAGTCATCGAGGCTGCGGATATCCCCCGGGGCCACCCCGGCGGCCTTGAGGAGGGCGCCGATGGCGGGTGCGTTCGCCGCAGCGTGCGCAACCACCTCGCCGAGCCGCTGGGCCTGGAGGTCCCGCTGCTCGTCCCAGCTGCGCTGCTCCAGGTCCTGGTTCAGGAATCCTGTGGTCCGGTCCATGGGGTGCCTCTCTCGGGAATCTAGGACAACCAGCGCTTGCGCCGCTTGTAGTGCTTGGCGTTCTTGAAGGACCGCTTGGTGCCGCTCTCGCCGATGCCGAGGTAGAACTCCTTCACGTCCTGGTTCTCGCGCAGCTTCTCGCAGGGGCCGTCCAGGACGACCTTGCCCATCTCCATGATGTAGCCGTAGTTCGCGACCTGCAGCGCCAGCGAGGCGTTCTGCTCGACCAGGAGGATCGTCGTCTTCTCCTCCTGGTTGATCTTCGCGATGATGCCGAAGATCTCCTGCACGAGCAGCGGGGCCAAACCGAGGCTGGGTTCGTCCAGGAGCAGGAGCTTCGGCCTGGCCATGAGGGCCCGGCCGATGGCCAGCATCTGCTGCTCGCCGCCGGAGAGGTAGCCAGAGAGCTGGTTCCGGCGTTCCTTGAGGATGGGGAAGTAGTCGAAGACCAGGTCGATGTCCCGCTTGACGCCCGCCCGGTCATTCCGGGTGTAGGCGCCGCAGCGGAGGTTCTCGACGATGTCGAGATCCTCGAAAACGCGCCGGCCTTCCATGACCTGGAAGATCCCCTTGCGGACGATCTTCTCGGGGTCCATTCCGTTGATTTTTTCGCCCATGAACTCGATGGTCCCCTTGGTCACCTCTCCCTCCTCGCTTTTCAGGAGTCCGGAAATGGCCTTGAGGGTGGTGGACTTCCCGGCTCCGTTGGCGCCGAGGAGGGTGGTGATCTTCCCCTCCTCGCAGGAGAGGGACAGCCCCTTGAGGACCAGGATCACGTCGCTGTAGACGACCTCGATGTTGTTGACGGTCAGCATGGGTTCGGCTCTTCGTCCCTTTCGTGCGGAAAGTAACAGCCCGGCAGAGCCGGGAAAGGCGGGGGAGGAAATCCTCCCCCGCCTTGCTCAGAAAACTAGAGGCCGAGCCATTCCTGCTTGCGCGGCAGGTCGATGGTCGCCTTCTTGACCATCTTGCCCCCGACAAACTGGGCGAGGATGACGGACATGAAGGGACGGTGGTCGGTGGAGGTGTAGGTGATGGGGGCGGTGAGGCCCTGGGTGTCGAAGTTCTTGAGCTGCTCGGCGTACTTGCGGATGCCGGGGCCGTTCAGTTCCTTGTTCTTGTCGGCAATCTTGAGGACTTCGCACATGGTCATCATGGACACCCAGCCGCGGATCCAGTGGCTCACCTGGGGCTGGCCGTTCGTGAACTTCTCGATGGCCTTCATGCCTGGGACCTTGTCGCCGTAGAGCGCCGCCCCGATGACGACCATGTAGCCTTCCTCAGCGCCAGCCGCCAGCTTGGGCATGCCCTCGTCGGCGCTCCAGATGTTGCCGAAGAACTTGGTCCGAAGGCCCAGCTTCTTGGCGTCCTTGAGGATGACGGAGGTGGAGACCTTGGTGCCGCCGATCCAGGCGAAGTCAGGGTCCTTCTTCTTGATGTTCAGGAGCTGGGTAGTGGCCTCGAGGGCCTTCAGGTCGACGTTCTCCTCACCGACGATCTCGAAGCCGAGCTCCAGGGCGTAGGCCTTGCCGCCGGGGATGGGCGCCTTGCCATAACCCACGTCAGGATAGATGAAGGCCACCTTGGGCTTCCGCTTCTCCTTCCAGTTGTCCTTGATGTACTTGAGCCCGGCGCGGCAGGCGCTGGAATAGTCCGGGGCGCAGAAAAAGTTGTAGGGCGACTTGGTGGGATCCGTGAGGTGGGCCGAGTAGGAGGCCGACCAGTAGGGAATCTGATCCTTGGCGACCTGCTCCTTCAGAGCCTCGGTGTCGCCGCTGCCCCAGCCCTGGATGGCCACGACCTTGTCCTGGTCCTTGAACTTCTTGTAGAGGGCCAGGGCCTCGGGGATCTTGTAGGCGTAGTCCTGCTGGAGAAGCTTGATCTTCCGGCCGTTGATGCCGCCGTTCGCATTGATGTAGTCGGTGTAGGCCTTGATGCCGTCGGCGTAGGGCTTGCCGACATCTCCGGTGCCGCCCGTGATGTCGGCCAGGTTCCCGATGACGATGTCCTGGGCGGAGAGGGGTCCCGCCAGGAAGGCCATGGCCGCGAGAGCGATGGACGCGGTGAAACGTTTCATTTCGATCTCCTTTCTGAGATTGAAGTGAGTGGTGCGGGATGGTGCAGGGATGAAGCGGGAGCGTGCGTGGTCAGTAGCTGAAGGGGAAGAGCTTCCAGTAGGTCTTGATCATTCGCCAGCGGTGGGCGAGGCCGTCCGGCTCGAAGATCAGGAAGAGGATGACGATGATGCCGAACACGCCATCCTTGAAGCTCATAATCAGGAAGCCGATCTTGGGGAAGATGTCCGCGAGCGCGCCGGTTCCGACGGTCAGCACCTGCGGGAGGAGCGTCATGAAGATGGCGCCGAAGATGGAACCCAGGACGCTGCCCAGGCCGCCGATGATGATCATGGCGAGGTAGTTGATGGACTCCGCGATGGTGAAGTGCTCGGCGGAGATGTAGCCGGTGTACATGCCCCAGAGGCTGCCTGCGATGCCCGCGTAGAAGGCGCTCACAGCGAAGGAGAGGAGCCGGTACTTGAACAGGTTCACGCCCATGATCTCGGCGGAGAGGTGGTGGTCGCGGACCGCGATGAAGGCCCGACCGCTGCGGGACCGGAGCAGGTTCGTGGTGAAGATGACAGCTGCGATGGCTACGGTGATGGTCAGGTAGTACTTGGAGCGATCCCCGTCGAAGGCGAAGGTTCCGAACTCCGGGGGCGGAGAGGGAATGCCGTTGCTGCCGCCGGTGACCGCGTCCAGGTGCATGAAGACGTATTGGAGGATGAACTGCGCGGCCAGGGTGGCAATCGCGAGGTAGAGTCCCTTCAGGCGGGCGCTGGGCAGGCCGAAGATCATGCCCACGGCCGCCGCCGTGAGGCCAGCCATGGGCATTGCGAGCCAGAACGGCATGTGGACGACCCGCATGAAATAGGAGCAGGCGAAGGCGCCCACCCCCATGAAGGCGCCCTGGCCCAGGGAGATCTGGCCGGTGAAGCCCGTGACGACGTTGATCCCGAGAGCACCGATCACGGCGATGGCAATGGTCGTCATGGTGCTGGTGACATAGTTGGACGTGATCAGCGGCGAGAGGTAGAGGAGGACGACAAAGGCGCCTACAGCGATCCGGATGAACCGGGTCCGGAGGACCGTCATGTCGTCCCGGTAGGTCTGCCGGAAGTCTCCACAGTGGGCTACGCTCATGGCTCGATCCGATCTGTCAGGGGAGTCTCGGTCCTCATATCCGCTCGATCTCCTTCTTCCCGAAGAGGCCGTAGGGCTTGATCATCAGGATGATGACGAGGAAGACGTAAGGCGCGACTTCCTTGATGCCCGAGAGGCCGAGGGTGGTCTTCAGGACGCCATCCGAGAGGTTCTCCAGGACGCCGACAATGAGGCCACCGATGGCGGCTCCGGGGATGGAGTCAAGGCCGCCCAGGATGACCGCGGGGAATACCTTCAGGCCGAAGTGGCCGAGCTGGACGTTGATGCCGTTGATGCTGCCGATCAGGATGCCCCCGATTGCCGAGACCACCGAGGCGATGCACCAGGCCAGGGCGAAGATGTTCTTCACGGGGATGCCCATGGAGAGGGCCACTTGATTCGAGAAGGCCGTGGCCCGCATGGCCACGCCGGCCTTGGAATACTTGAAGAACACCGCGAAGAGGAAGAGAAGCACTGCCGAGAGGCCGAAGCTCCAGAGGTAGACCTGGCTAGTGGGGATCCCGACAAGGTTGACCGTCGCCTCCGGGAAGAGGGGGGGGTCGTAGACCTGGATCTGGGTGCCCCAGATGGCAGTCACGATGCTGCGGAGCACCGAGGAGAGGCCGATGGTCACCATGATGATCGAGATGACCGGCTCCCCGATCATCGGGCGCAGGATGAGCCGTTCCACGACCAGGGCGAGGGCGATGGAGAAGAGGATGGTGATCAGGAAGGCCCAGATCCAGGGGACCTTGTACTGGACCACCATGGAGAAGCAGAAGTAGGCCCCGAACATCATGAGCTCACCCTGGGCGAAGTTTACGACGCTGGTGGACTTGAAGATGATCGCGAATCCGAGCGCCACGAGGGCGTAGATCGACCCGAGCACGAGTCCCGAGATCACGAGTTGGAGGTAGAACTCCATGGAGTCTCCTGGTTGCTTCCGGTGTCCTGCTTCAGGTGGCGGCCGGCCGCGGATCCTCGGGGGAAGTGAGGTCGCGGACGTGGATCGTGGTCTTGAGCTGGGAGGTCTTGCCGTCCTGGTACTTGATGACGGCGTCAATGGGGATCTGGGCCACGCCGGCGTAGATTCCCTCGATGATGTCGGCGTATTTCTGGTCCACGAAGCCGCGCCGGACCTTCCGGGTGCGCGTGAGCTCGTCGTCGTCGGCGTCGAGCTCCTTGTAGAGCAGGGCGAACTTCTGAATCCGCTGGGAGCCTGCCAGGGTGGCGTTGACCTTGCGGACCTCCTTCTCGACGAGGTCATAGACTTCAGTCTTGGAGGCCAGGTCGGTGTAGGTGGTGTAGCCGATCCGGTGGTCCTCCGCCCACTTGCCGAGGATGCTGAAGTCGATGCAGAGGAGCGCCATGACGAAATCGCGTCCCTGCCCGATGCAGACGGCCTCCTTGACGTAGGGGCTGAACTTCATCTTGTTCTCGATGAACTGTGGGCTGAACCGCTCGCCGCTCTGAAGGGTCATGATGTCCTTCATGCGGTCGATGATCACCAGGTGGCCGTTCGGATCGAAGTAGCCGGCGTCACCGGACCGCAGCCAGCCATCCACGATGGTCTCGGCGGTGGCGGCCTCGGCCTTGTAGTAGCCCTGGAAGAGGGCCTGGCTCCGGGACACGACCTCACCGACCCCCTTGGCATCGGGATTGTCGATGCGGATCTCGGTCTCGGGGATGGGTTTGCCGACGGAGTCGAAGTCGATGTCCCCGTCCCGGTGGATGCAGGAGATGCCGAAGATCTCCGTCTGGCCGTAGATCTGCTTGAGGTTGACCCCCAGGGCGTGGAAGAACCGGAAGGTGTCGGGACCCAGGGCGGCGCCGCCCGTGGAGGCGGAGCGGATGCGGGTGAAGCCGATGCGGTCCTTCAAGGCCCGGAAGACCAGCAGGTAGGCGAGCCCGTAGCGGAGCTTCTGGAGGAGGGTTGGCGTCTTCTTCTGGAACTTCAGGTCGGCCCACTCGTAGCCGATTGGCAGGCACCGGTTGTAGAGGAAGCGCTTGAGGGGCGAGGCGTCGAGGATCTTGACCTGCACCGTGGCGGCCAGATTCTCCCAGACCCGGGGCGGGCTGAAGAGGAGATGGGGACCGATCTCCCGGATGTTCTCGGTGGTGGTCTCGGGGGCCTCGGGGAAGCTCACCGTGAAGCCGAAGAGCAGCCCGCTGGCGACGCTCATCATCTGCTCGCCGACCCAGGGCAGGGGGAGGAAGCTGACGAACTCGTCGGTCTCCAGCTTCGGGTCCACCTTCCCGAGGTTGGTGGCCATGGAGATCATGTTGCGGTGGGAGAGGACCGCCAGCTTCGGGTGGCCCGTCGTGCCCGAGGTGATGCAGATGTGGGCGGGATCCTCGGCCTGGGTGGCATCGACGAGCGCCTCGTAGGCACCTGGGTGGGCCTGCTCGTACTCCCGGCCGAGGTTCTCCACGTCGGGGAAGGCGATCAGCCGGGGATCCTCGTACTTCCGCATGCCCCGGGAGTCCGTGTAGACGATGTGCTTGACGGTTGTCAGCTCGTCGCCCATGTCCAGGACCTTGTCCACCTGCTCCTGATCCTCGGCCACGATGAACTTCGACTCGGCTAGGTTGATGATGTAGGAGACTTCCTTGAGGATGGCGTCCTGGTAGAGGCCGATCCCGATGGCCCCGGCGCTCTGGGCCGACAGCTCCGCGAAGAGCCACTCCGGCCGGTTGTCCCCGATGATGGAGATGGTGTCCCCCTTGGCGAGACCGAGGGAGACGAGGCCGAGGGTGAAGTAGCGGACGTGCTCGAAGTAGTCGCTCCAGGAATAGGGCTGCCAGACGCCCAGCTCTTTCTCGCGGAGGGCGACCTTGCCGGCGCCGTATTTGGCGGCATTTCTCCGGAGCAGGCGCGGAAGGGTATCGTTCATGGGCGTGTTGATAAGCTCTCCTTCCTAGCGTCCAAGGAACACCGACTGCTCGCCGCCGAGGTAGGCCTTGATCACCTCGGGCGCGGCCTGCACTTCTTCCGGTGTGCCTTCCCCGATTTTCTGCCCGAAGTTCAGCACGACGAGGCGATCGGAGATGTCCATCACGACGCCCATGTCGTGCTCGACGAGGATCACAGTGATGCCGCGCTCCTGGTTGATGTCCATGATGAAGCGGACCATGTCCTCGGTCTCTTCAAGGTTCATGCCGGCCATGGGTTCGTCGAGCAGGATGAGCTTGGGGTTGAGGGCGAGGGCCCGGGCCAGCTCGACCCGCTTCTGGAGGCCGTAGGCCAGGGTTCCGACGACGCGCTTCCGAATGTGTTCGATCTCCAGGAAGTCCACGATGTCCTCGACGAACCGGCGGTGCTCGATTTCCTCCTTCTGGCAGGGACCGAGGAAGAAGCCGCCCCGGAAGAGGCCGCTCTTCATGTGGATGTGCCGGCCGATGAGGATGTTGTCCAGCACCGTCATCCCCTTGAAGAGGGCGATGTTCTGGAAGGTGCGGGCAATGCCCAGGCGGGCCCGGGCCGCTGGGGGGCGGTGGGTGATGTCGTGGCCGTCGAAGGAGATCGTTCCGCGCTGCGGCTGATAGCGGCCGCTGATGCAGTTCAGCATGCTGGTCTTGCCGGCGCCGTTGGGGCCGATGATCGAGAAGATCTCACCCTGGCGAACCGAAAAACCGAGCCCACCCAGGGCCATGACCCCGCCGAACCTCAGCGTGATCTGGTCCACGGCAAGCTGAACTGGCTTTTCATAGGAACCCGTCATGCAGGACCCCGAGCAAAGTTAATTTTTTTGGAGAAGGATTGGTTCTAAGGGTGTATCAGACTTCCGGCTGGGATGGAACACCTAACTCGCTCCAGGTGTATCTGTTTTTTGGCAACACCCTTGCTGCCTTGGGGTACGGCTTACGGATTGCTGTCCTGGAATGGGGTAATAAAGACGTCAAGGGAGGCACGTCTCAACAGTGCCCTCCTGCCCCTGGATGGGTGTTGCCTGTCAGCCTTGCGGATGGGGCATCAGCCCACGGTGAGCAGCCCCAGCTTCACGGCACCGAGGCCCAGCGAGCCCACCAGGAGCCACAGCAGCAACCCCTGCAGGAAGGGGCGGAAGCCCACGGTGCGGAGGGCTTCCCGGCTGAGTCCCGCACCGATGAGGAAGAGCGTGAGCACCAGTGCGCGGCGGGCGACGAGGGCCACCAGGTGACCCGCGGTGTGCAGGGCCGGTACGAAGGTGACTAGGGCGGCCATGGCCAGAAAGCCCGCGATGAACCAGGGTCGCTTGACGGGCGGCGCCTCCGGGGCGGCCTCGCCGCGCCGGGACACCCACACGCCGATGAGCAGCGTGAGGGGCACGATCCAGAGCGCCCGGGCCAGCTTCACGGTGGTGGCCACCTCCAGGGCCCGGGGCCCATAGGCGAGACCCGCGCCCACCACGGAACTGGTGTCGTGGATGGCCAGGGCCGCCCACAGCCCGAAGGCTTCCTGGCTCAGGTGCGTCAATTGCCCAAGGGGAGGGAAGACCACCAGGGCCGCCGCGTTGAGGAGAAAGACCGTGGCCAGGGCCACGCTGGTCTCATGGGCCCGGGCGCGGAGGACCGGGGCCACCGCGGCGATGGCGCTGCCGCCGCAGATGGCCGTGCCCACGGAGATGAGCAGTCCCGCCTTGTGCTCCACCTTCAGCAGGCGTGCCAGCCACCAGCCCAGGGCCAACACCAGCGCGATGCTCAGGGTGGTGTAGCCCAGACCGTGCAGGCCGGCCTGGGCCACGGCCCGCAGGTTCATGTCCGCGCCTAGACCCACCACGGCCAGGGGCAGGAGGTGGTGCGTCCAGGCTTGGGTCCGTCCCTGGAGGGGGTTGCCCAGGGTGAGGGCGAGCAGGCCACCGCCCAGCAGCGCTGCGGCGGCGGGCGTGAAGGGCGCCAGGGCCAACAGGGCGCCGACGGCCAAGAGGACGCGGGAGGCCCGGGCCGCCCGAAAGGGTTCATGCATGGGAACAGGCTAATCCCAGATGTGTTAGTCGACAATTTTGGGAGGACCGGACTTCGGTCAAGGACCGTTTGATTGATAATTCCGCATGACCGAGCAGCTCATCCCCTCCCGCCGCGCCTTCCCTGCGGACGATCCAATCTTCGCGCTGAACGCGGAGGCCCAGGCCTTCAAGGCTGCGGGAGGCTCGGTCCTCAACGCCACCGTGGGTGCGCTCCTGGATGATGCGGGGCAGCTCGTGGTGCTCGAGACGGTCATGGACCTCTGGCGCGAGCTGACGGCCCTGGAGGTGGCGCCCTACGCGCCCATCGCGGGGGACCCCGCCTTCCTCAAGATCCTGGTCCAGCGGCATTGGCCCCAGGCCGCCGGGGCCGGCGCGGCCTGCGCCACCCCCGGGGGATCCGGCGCCCTGGGCCTGTCGCTGCGTAACTTCCTGGAGCGCGGCCAGTCCGTCTTGACCACGGCGCCGTACTGGGGTCCCTACGCCACCCTGGCCGCCGAGAACGGCGTGGGGGTGGTAACCGCCCCCTGGCCCGCGGCGGGGGAGCCTCTGGACGCAGCGGCCTGGGACACCGCCCTCCATACCCTGATGAAGACCCAGGGCCGGGTGCTGCTCTGGCTCAACGATCCCTGCCACAACCCCACCGGGCGTAGCCTCTCCGCCGCGGATCGGGTGGTCCTTCTGGGGTTGCTCCGAGACATCGCGGCCCTCGGCCCCGTGACCCTGCTGCTGGACTTCGCCTACCTGGACTACGCCCGGGAGCCCGCCGCCGTGGCCGAGGCCCTAGCCGACTACGCGGCCCTCGGTGCCGAAGGCCGCGTGCTGGTGGGTGGCTCCATGTCGCTCTCGAAGTCCATGACCCTCTACGGCGGGCGGGCGGGCGCCATCGCGTTTCCCTGGTGCAGCGACCCGACCCTGCAGGCGGCCCTCACCCAGTCCTGCCGTGGCACCTGGTCCAACTGTGCCAAGGCCCCTCAGTCCCTGCTGCTGCGCTTGGCGCGGGAGGGCAAGGCCCAGGTCCGGCTCTCCTCCGAGCATCGCCACTGGTCCGAGGTGCTGGCCTCCCGGGCCCTGGCCCTGGATGCGGCCCTGGAGGCCAACGGCTGGGATCCCCTCCGCTGGCAGGGCGGCTTCTTTGTCACGGTGTCCACGCCGGAATCCGAGGCGGTCTGCGGCCGCCTCAAGGCCGAGGGCGTCTTCACCGTGCCCCTTCGAGAGGGCCTGCGCGTAGGCCTCTGCGGCCTGCGGGCGGCGGATGCCCCCCGTTTTGCCGAGACCCTGCGCCGGGTTGGGAGCGGCCGCTGATTCGGTCTTGGAAACGGCCCCACCCTGAGGTATTCTGATCGACCGCGGGCGTATAACTCAGCGGTAGAGTGCTACCTTCACACGGTAGAAGTCCCAGGTTCGAATCCTGGTACGCCCACCAAAAACCCCTCGCCGGGGTCCCGGCGAGGGGTTTTTGAACTGAGATCCGCATCCGCCTTCCTCCCCACGGAGCCTCCATGCCACTCATTCTCGCCACCCAGGTCCGCGCCGGGATGATCGTCAACTTTGAAAATGAGCTCTGCCGCGTCATCAGCACCGAGCACCAGACCCCCGGCAACCTGCCGGCCCGGGTCCAGGTGAAGATGAAGCGCCTCAAGGACGGCATCAACCGCGAGAACCGCTTCGGCAGCTCCGACAAGGTGGAGAAGGCCAGCCTCGAGCAGCACATGCTGGAGTTCCTCTACGAGGACGGCGGCAGCCTGGTCTTCATGAACAACGAGACCTACGAGCAGATCGAGGTCAGCAAGGAGATCCTGGGCGACGACCTGGTGTTCCTCGAACCGAACATGCAGGTGGAGATCGAGTTCTACGAGGGCCAACCCATGGGCGCCACCCTGCCCCCCAGCGTGGTCCTGGAGATCGTGGAGACCGACCCAGTCATGAAGAACGCCAACGCCACGGGCTCCTACAAGCCCGCCAAGCTCAGCAACGGCATCACCGTCGGCGTGCCCCCCTACATGGAGGCGCCCTCGAAGATCCGGGTGAATACCGTGGACCGCACCTTCATGGAGCGGGTGAAGTAAGGAACGGGCGCGGAAAGAGTCAGTAGAGGCCCCGGTAGGCTGACGCCATCCGGGGCCTTGTGCCATTTAGGATTTTCGGAGAGAAAATTCCTAGGTCGCGGTAAAGTATGGGTCGTTCAGTTCCCGGGCTAGTGACCGGAGTCACAATCCATGATGAACTGTGCGATAACTATTCCAGCACCCGGTGGAGCCCCATGCCTCAAGCAGTCCTCAACCTGAGAAGGATCGAGTTCCTGGCCGGCCTGCCGATGAATGCCGCCGAGGAGCTTGCCAGCATCGCCGAACTGCGCCGCTTTCCCAACGGCGTCCGCATCTACACCCAGGGCGACCAGGTGGCGGGCGTCTACGTGGTGGTCAAGGGCGGGCTGAAGGTCTTCCGTACGGACGGCCGGGGTCGGGTTCAGGTGCTCCAGTTCCTCAAGGTTGGCGACTGTGTGGGCGAGGTGGCCGTGTTCGACGGCGCACCCATCGCCTCCAGTGCAGAGTCCCACGGCGAGACTGAGTGCTGGCTGATCCCTTCGGCACCCCTGCGGCAGATCGTGCACCGGCATCCCGAGGTGGCCGAGATGCTCATCCAGCACTTCACCGCCAAGGTGCGCCACCTGGTCACGCTGGTGGAGACCCTCAGCCTGCACAGCGTGCCCGAGCGCGTGGCCCAGCTGCTGCTGGAAGCCCACGAGTCCAACCCCGTCCGGTCCCTGGTGGAGTTCCAGGAGACCCAGGAAGACCTGGCCCAGTGCATTGGCGCCAGCCGCGAAGCCTTCAGCCGCGCCCTTCGCCTGCTCACCGACCTGGGCCTCATCCAGAGCACCTTCCCGGTGGTGCGCATCCTGGATCTGGGGAAGCTGCAGCGGTACGCCAAGGGGTGAGTTTTTAGCTGTCGGCTGTCAGCTATCGGCCACGGATCAAGCGCCGACCCACCGAATGGGTCGGCGCTTATGCTTTAACTGACAGCTGACAGCCGAGAGCTATCAGAGGACCGGCATCCACCGCGTCTTCACCCCGGACTCCATGCCTCCCGGCTCGATCCAGGCGAGGCCGTCGGCCTGGGCGAGGGTGACCAGGTCTGCGGAACCCTTGCCGGGCAACGGATGGAGGTGTCCCTCCACCAGGCGGCAGGGGTGCAGGAGTGGGCGGTCCCCCTTGTGCTTCACGGGGGCCGCCAGGCGGGCCCGGCGCCAGGGGTCGGGGAAGGCGCGGCCCTCCAGTCGGGCCAGGGCCACCGGCAGGAAGAGCAGGGCGTTGACGTAGGCCGAGACGGGATTACCTGGAAGCCCCAGCACCAGCAGGTCGCCGAGCAGGGCCACCAGCATGGGCTTGCCGGGCTTGAGGCGGATCCGGTGGAAGAGGATCTGCGCGCCCAGGTCCGCCAGTACTGAGGGCAGGTGATCGTGCTCGCCCATGCTCACGCCACCCGATGTGAGCAGGATGCGGAGGTCCCCGGGACGGCGCAGGGCCGCGGCCAGGGCGGGCGGATCGTCGGGCAGGGAGGGCCGCAGCTCCGGCTCGGCGCCCAGGGCCAGGGCCAGGGCGGCGAGCATGGGGCCGTTGGAATCCCGGATCTGGTGCGGGGCCGGATTCGCCACCAGCTCATCGCCGGTGGAGGCCACCCCGACCCGGATGCGGCGGAGCGTGGGCACCGCCAGACCCTCCTGGGCCAGCAGGGCCTGGCGGGCCACCGTGAGGGGCGTCCCGGCGGGCAGCAGCAGCTGGCCGGCCCGGGCCTGTTCCCCGCGCCGCCGAACGTGGTCGCCAGGCTCCGGCGTCACCGCCAGGTGGAGGGTGTCACCCTCCTGGCGCAGCTGTTCCACGGGCACGATGGCATCGGCGCCCGACGGCAGCGCGGCGCCGGTCATGATGCGCACGGCGGTGCCCGGTGCCACGGTGAAGGCCGCTGGATCACTGCCGGCGAAGAGGGTGCCGAGCAGGCGGCGGGGATGCCTCCCGTCCGAGGCCCGCAGGGCCACGCCGTCCATGGAGGCCCGGTCCGTGGCGGGGTCGTCCCGCTCGGCCCGCACCTCGGCCGGGGCCGGGGCCGGCAGGGCCTCCCAGAGGCGCTGGAGCGCCGTTTCGAGCGGCAGCAGATCGGGGTGGTCGCAGCTCATGGCCATGGTCACGATCCTACCCGCAGCCTGGGGGGCTCAGGTCGGGAAGAGCCCGCTGGGGCGGGAGTTGAACCCCCTGCAGGTGTTTTAAGATTTTTAAGTCTGAATAGCCTAAGCCTGGGGGGAATTCGGAACCCGGTCCTTGGCTTCCTTCTTATGCCGGATGTTGATGAGTTGGAGATCCCGGATGGTGGCCTGGGTCATGGAGGTACTCACCTGACTCTTCACCGCGGACCAGGCGTCGTGGAGGGGGCAGGGGTGTTCGCCGTTGCAGGAGGGGAAGCCCATGACGCAGCCTTCCATGGCATCGGGTCCCTCCATGGCGGTCACCACCTCGCCGACGGTGATCCGGTGCGCGGGTCGTGTGAGGCGAAAGCCGCCCTTGGGGCCGCGCACCGAGGCCAGGATGTCGGCCTGCACCAGACCCTGGAGGATCTTCGCCAGGTAGGGCCCGGGCAGACCCAGGCGCGAGGAGAGGTCCTTGGCGAGACAGTAAGTCCCGTCCTCGGGCAGCGCCGCGAGGGCACGGAGAGCGTAGCCAGTGGCTGTCGAAAAGAGCATTCCAGAATCCTTTTTCTGATTCCAGCTTCAGGGGAGGGGATTCCGGAGTCCAGCCCGGTTGTGACCTTTGACCAGAGACTTAGCCCGCCAGGGCCCGCCACAGCAGCACCAGACCCACCGCGCTCAGGCCCCCTTCCCGCCAGCCGAGGGTCCGGGCTGCGAGGGGGCGCCAGGGCCGCATGGCCCGCAGGTAGAGCAGGCCCGTCCAGGCCGTCCACAGCAGGCCCGCGGGGCTTCGGGACGCGAGCAGCCAGGCCGAGGCCCCCAGCAGGAGCAGGTGCAGGGCGTGGGCGGAGAGCTTGCGGCGGGTCAGCTCCGCCCCCGCCAGGCCGTGGGCGTGGCCCAGGAGGCGCCGGACGTGGGCCAGGTTCGCCCCGCCCACCAGCGTGACGAGGACCCAGGCGCGTCCGGCCTCGGCCAGGGAGGCCCTGCCGGCGGTGAGCATGGCCGCCGCCAGTCCCGCGAAGGCGCCCTGGGCCGCGAGCTCCACCGCCAGGGAGCGCACCGCCCGCTGGGCATCGGCCCGCAGGGCCAGGAAGATCAGGGGCGCCACGGCGGCCAGGGGCACCAGGAACCGCGGTCCCGCGAGGGTCAGGGCCTCGGCGCCGCAGGCCAGCGCCAGGCCGGTGCAGAGCAGGAGGGCCCGGACCTGCGCCCCGTCCCGCTGCCCCGTCCGCAGCCGGCGCAGAGGCGGCCGGGCCAGGAACAGACCCAGGGCCGCCAGGGCCAGACCGAGCCCCGCCGCCGTGGGCCGCAGCAGCAGCCCCAGGGCCATGGGAAAGCCCAGCATGAACCAACTCCCGTGCTCCGTCGGAAGGAGGGTGCGCCAGGGGGGCAAGAATCGGGTCATTTCAGGGATTTATCTCCGAAATACAGTCTGCCCGGGTGGTGGTCTCGAGGAAAGCTGTCTTTGCCACCGATGAATACCGATAAAAGCTGATGAAAAGCTGATCAGCGCTCGCTCGCAAGGAGGGTCAGGCCTTCGAGGGCTTCTTCCATGGTGAGGAACACGGGCAGGCCCGCGGCGCGGAGGGCGGCGCGATAGGCGTCGTAGAGGGGGCCGCCCTCCACCGCCACACCGATCCCCTTCCCGCTGGCGCGGGCCAGCTCGGCCAGGGCGGTGGCGAAGGCTGCGCCGGCCGCGGGGTCAGCGGTGTCCAGGCGCTTGGTCAGCGGCACCAGGCCCACCAGCAGCACCTCCGCCTCGGTGGCCAGCAGCAGGCGGGCCGCGGCCAGGTAGGCGGCCTCGTCGGCCATGGGCGTGAGGTCCAGGGGCAGCCGTGCACTCACCAGGCCCTCGAGGCCCTGGGCTGTCAGGGTGGCGGCCAGGGCGGTGGTCTCCGCCGCCGTCAGCTGCGCGCCACGGCAGGCGCCGCCCATCAGGTCGGCTGACACCACGGACTCGAAGCCGGCGTTGGTCATCACGGCCACGGTGGCGGGACGGCCCTCGGGGTAGGCCCCCAGCCAGGCCAGGCCGGCGTCGAATGCCTCCAGGCGCTCCGCCAGGATCGCTCCGGCCCGGCGCAGCAGGCTGGCCTGCAGGGCGTGGTCACCGGCCAGGGCGCCGGTGTGGCTGCTGGCGGCGGCCATGCCCTCCTGGCTGCGGCCGCCCTTGTAGATCAGGACGCGGCGGCCCGAGGCGCGCAGGGCGCGGACGGCCTCGGCCGTGGCCTGGAGGTCGCCGGGGGCGAAGCCCTCCAGGTAGGCGCCCACCACCTGGACGGCGGGGTCCGTGGCGAAGCCCCGCAGGAAGTCCGAGCAGCGCAGGTCCATCTGGTTGCCAATGGCCACGGCGGCGCGCAGGCGGAGCTCCCCGCGGCGGCTCAGCCGGGTGATCAGGAAGGCGCCGCTCTGGCTCAGCAGGGCCAGGGGGCCGGGCAGGGCATTCAGCGGCAGCTTTTCCTCGGGGATGAAGAAGGTGTTGAGGCCCAGGTCGGGGCTGAAGAGGCCCAGGCCGTTGGGCCCCACCAGGGCCGGGGTCCACTGGCCCGCGCGGCGGTGCGCGTCGAGGCAGGCCAGCAGCCGCGCGCCGAGGCCTTCGGTGTCCGCGCCGTCGCCCAGGCCACCGGCCACCAGGTAGACCACCGTGGCGCCGCCGCCCTGGCGGCAGAGCTGCTCCACGGCCTCCAGGGTCTGAGGGGCGGGCAGGGAGAGGATCAGCTGATCCGTGGGCGCAGCGGCGAGCTCGGCCACGGAGGCCACGCATGGCAGACCGAGGAACTCCGCCGCGCCGGGCTTGAGGATGCGCAGGGCGCCCTCGGGCAGTCGGGATGTGCGGACATTCTCCAGGATGATGCGGCCCACGGTGCCTTCGCGGCTGGAGACACCGGCGATCACCAGGCTGCGAGGATTCAGCAGAGCCTGGTACCAGGCTGGATCCGGCGCGGTGGGTGCGGAGGCAGCTGCGTATTCCAGGGTTCCCACGCCGTCCAGGGCCGTGGGCAGGCCGTCGCCGTCCAGCACCACGGGGTTCAGCTCCAGCAGGGTGACGCCCGCGCGCTCCAGGCCAACGGCCGCGCGCCACAGGCCCTGCAGGAAGGCCAGCAGCTTCGCTTCGTTCGTGAGGGCCTCGGTGCCGCGCTGGCGGCCCAGCCAGGTGCGGCCGAGCCAGTGGCCGCCCAGCTCCGCCAGTGCCTGCTCCGGGGTGGTGAAGGCCAGGGGCCAGAGCAGGGGCGGGGCCAGGGCGCCCCAGGCATCGGCCTGGAGGCCGCCGATGCCGCAGACCACCAGCCAGCCCGCCTCGGGGTCGCGCTTGAGGGAGATCAGGGCTTCCGTGGGCAGGCCCGCCAGGCGGCGGAAGGGCACCTGCTCGCACACGAGGCCGCCGATCCAGGGCAGCTCCGCCACCAGCTGCCGCATGGCCTTGGCCTTGGTCGCCAGGGCCTCGGGCTCGAAGGGGCCGAAGTGCAAGGCACCGCGATCGGACTTGTGCCACAGACCGTCGGCTAGGCCCTTCAGCACGATGGGTTCACCCGGGGCGAAGGGCAGGGGCCCCGCCTCCAGGAACCCGTGCCGAGGCACGCGCAGCCCCGCCGCGGCCAGGAGGGCGTAGGCCTGCGCTTCGTGGAGGAAGCCCGAGGCCCCGGCCACCCTAGGCTCCCGTCTTGGCCGGAGCGAGCCCGCGTCCGGCTTCGAAGGCTGCGAGGTTACGCTTGGTGATCAGGGAGCCTTTGGGCTCAAAGCGCTGGGCGATGACTTCGCGCCAGGTGCTGTTGGGCACGGGCAGGAAGGTCGAGGCCAGGCCCAGCAGGACCATGCCGCCCGCCTGGCGATGGTTGAGCCGGCGGGCTAGGTCCTCGGTATCGACGAGGTGTGCGCCGCGCACGGCCTTCAGGGCCGCGTAGACGTCGGCCAGGGGTGGGTAGCCGTCCATGTCCAGCTGGGGTTCCTCGGAGACCACCAGGTGGCCGTTCACGCGCAGCATGGCCACATAGCGCAGGGCCTCGAGGGGCTCCAGGGCGATGAGCAGCTCCGCGCTGCCTTCGTCGATGATGGGCGAGCTGAGGGGCACCTCGGCGTAGCAGACCTGGGCGTGGACGCTGCCGCCCCGCTGGCTCATGCCGTGGATCTCCGACTGCAGGGTGAAGAGGCCGGTTCGGCGCAGGGCTTCGAGGACGATCTGAGCCAGGGACAGGACGCCCTGGCCGCCGACGCCGCAGAGGACAATGCCGTGGACGCGGGGTTCACTCATGGCTGGACCTCCGGGGTGCAGCAGGCCTGCTCGAGGCGGGCCTTCTCATCGCGATCATGCGCCTTCAGGACGCCCCGGCGCAGGGACTGGATGCACTCCCGCCGGAACACGAGCACCGAGGGGCCGGGGTACTGCAGCGCCTCCTCCACCGCCCGCACGTTGACCAGATGCTGTTTCGGCAGCGGCGCCAGCACCTGGACCTGGGCCTCGGGAACACCAAGGCCCAGCACCATGCGCTCAACCTGATCCAGGGCCTGGCTAGGCTGCTGGCCCGTCATGCCCACTACGCGGTTGTCGAGGATCAGGACGGTGATGTTCGCGCTGGCATCGACTGCGGTGAGCAAGGCTGGCAGGCCGCTGTGACCGAAGGTGGAGTCGCCGATGACCGCCACCGCGGGGGTCTGGCCCGCCAGGGCCGCCCCCACCGCCATGCTGATGCTGGCGCCCATCTCGACCACGGCATGGAGGGCGCTCAGGGGTTCCTGGGCCGCCAGGGTGTAGCAGCCGATGTCGCCGAAGACCCGGGCCTCGGGGTGCCCCAGGTTCTTCAGGGCCTCCTGCAGGGCTTCGAAGGCGTCCAGGTGGCCGCAGCCATCGCAGAAGCGGGGGGCCCGGATGGGCAGGTCGAGGCTGCTGGGGGCCTTGCCCGCTTCGGTTTCCAGTGCCAGGGCTTCTTTCAGTTGCCGGGGGGTGAGCTCGCCGGTGCGGGAGATGGTCCCGTCTAGGCGGCCATGGATCTGGCAGGTTCCGCGCAGACCCAGCCGGGCCTCGAGCACCGGGTAGTCCTCTTCAAAGACATAGGCCTCGTCCACCTCCGCCAGGAAGGCGGCCTCGAGCGCGGGGTCCACGGGGTAGGCGGCGATCTCCAGGCGGGGCAGCGCGGCCAGGGCCGGGTGCTCCAGGGCCAGCTGCTGGAAGTAGGCCCGACCCATGCCGGCCACGACCACGCCCCGGCGGTCGGTGCCGGCGACCAAGGTGTTCATGGCCCGCAGCTCCTGGAGCATCCGCGGCTGCTTCGCCAGCAGCTCGACGTAGCGGTGCCGGGCGTTGGAGGGGATCAGCACCCAGTCCTGGACGCTCTCCCGGGGCACCACGCCGAGGCCCGTGGGGGTCAGGGTCGGCTGCCGGGTCAGGGCCGCGCGGCAGTGGGCCAGGCGCGTGACCAGGCGCACCATGACGGGCACCCCGAGTGCTTCCGACAGTTCAAAGGACCTCAGGGTGAAGTCATAACATTCCTGCACGGTGCTGGGTTCCAGGCAGGGCAGCCAGGCGAACTCGGCCAGCCGGCGGCTGTCCTGCTCGTTCTGGCTGCTATGCATGCCCGGATCATCGGCCACCAGCAGCACCAGGCCGCCACGCACGCCGGTCAAGGCCGAGTTGGCGTAGGCGTCCAGCGCCACGTTCAGGCCCACGTGCTTCATGGTCACCAGGGTCCGGTGCCCGGCGTAGCTCACGCCTAGGGCCAGGTCGTAGGCCACCTTCTCATTGGCGGCCCACTGCGCTACCCGCCCTTCAGGTTCGGCGCGAATCATGGCCTCGACAAACTCGAAGCCTTCCGTCGAGGGCGTGCCCGGATAACCGAACGCGCCCTTGATGCCGGCGTCAAAGGCGGCACAACCCACCGCCTCCGCTCCCAGGGCCAGGGTGCCATCCATCATGTGAACCTCCAGTGTTTTCAGGCCGGAAGTATGTTGGGCAGGGCAAGTGTCTGGGGTCACAGGACCTCAGGAAGGCTCATATGGGGCCAGGTAGCGCAGACCGGTGCCGATAAACGGCGGTCCTCCAGGCGTTCGGCACCGGGCTATGGTATCGGTTGAGGGTTCCCTCCAGAGGCTGGAAACCATGCTTTTCCCGGCCAGGGCCACCGTCGAGGGAGGGGGTCCTGGAGCCCATTTCTAACCCCCGCGAAGGTGTCAATCCAGGCTTCGGAGCCCATGACCTGGGGACCCAGTGCCAAAGGTCACAAGTTTGTCGGCATTGGCCCGAGTCGTTGTTGACAAAAAGGTTGTCAAAGTCGATATTGTGCCATTCATTCGAATTGAAAAATCATTAAAAATAAATAACTTACAAATTCAAAAGCTATGTCACCAAATTGTTGATTATTGCCACCAAACAACCATACAGGCATATCTTGACCTCACATTTCCTAGCTTGAGGTGCTCTGAACTTGGGCATAGTTTCGTTGCTGACTCCTGCATCGGCTTCACCCTTGAACTTTTCTCCAGCCTCCCCCGATTCCTCCGAGGCTCTGTGGCACCCGCGACACCCCCCGATGGATCCAGGGAACCAGTCACCACGCTCCATTCGTCTTCCAGAACGGCCCCAAGCACCGAGCACTACGAGAAGAGGCGAATCATGAAACGACACACCCATGTGGCCCTGATTGCCACCCTGATGTCTGCCACGGCCTGGGGCCAGGAGGTGAGCCTCTACGGCACCACCATGGCCCAGATGTGGAAGTCGGAGGACCCGGGCTTCAATAAGGCTACCTTCACGCCGGCCACCCAGTATCTGGGCATCGACGCCACCAAACTGGGCTCGGACAACCTGTCCCTGCACCTCTTCGGTTGGGGCAAGACCGACCTCAGCGACTCCACCAACTTCGACGGCACGAAGACTGCCGGCTACCTGAACTACGGCTACCTCCAGTACCAGTTCAGCAAGGCCAACGCCGAGATCAAGGCGGGCCGCTTCACCACGAACCAGAGCACCGGCTTCGAGCAGGTCGACGGCGTCAGCGCCCGGACGGACCTCCGCGGCGGCTTCACTCTGTCTGGTTTCGCCGGCAAGCCCGTCATCTACAAGGCCGGGGATCTAGCACACCTGAGTGGGAGTGCCGCGCAGCACAACTACGATTTCCAGCGCGATGTCATCTTCGGCACCCGCCTCGGCTGGCGCCCCTCGACCACCGGTGAGATCGGGGTCTCCTACCTGCAGGACGGCAGCAAGATGGCCAAGGACCTGACCATCCCCCAGCCCGTCGACTACACCCGCCGGCAACTGGGCCTCGACCTGACCTACGTGCCCGCCACCTTCCTCGACTTCCGCGGCCGCACGATCTACGACGTCGCCAACCAGCGTAGCAACATCGCTGAGAACGACTACACCGCCACCGTGAAGCTGGGTAGTCAGGTCTCCGTGGCCGGCAACTACGCCGAGCGTAACTTCCTCTACTACTACGCTGGCACCAACCTGCCGAGCCTCTTCCGCCAGACCGATAACGACCGGTTCAAGGGCTGGGGCGGCAACGTCACCTGGAACGCCCCTCTGTCGATTCAGCTGGTTGCCGACTACCGCCACACCCACCGCGAGACCTACGGTGATGTAAACAAGGTTGGCGGCGAGCTGCGCTGGGCCAATGCCGACAAGACCCTGCTGGTGGGTGCCAGCGGCCACGTCGCGAACGCCGCCAAGACCCTGGTGGTGGACTCCGCCGCCCCCTTCCGCAGCCTCTCCTACGGGGAAGCTCGCGCCTGGACCATGGTCACCAAGGGCAAGTTCACGGCCAGCCTGGACGGCATCCTGCAGAAGTACCGAGCGTCCAACCCCTACCTGAACGGCCTCAAGAACCTCTACGAGGTGGTCGGCTCGCTGGGCTACGAGGTAACCAAGAACGTGAAGGTGTCCGGCGATCTCAGCCACGCAACCACCGCCGTCTCCAAGAACGAGACCCGGGGGCTTCTGCGAGCCGAGTACCGCTTCGGCATGGCTAGCAAGGGAGGTCGTTAATGGCCCGCAAAACTGCTCTCAAGGTCTTCGCCGCTGTGCTGGGCCTCGGTGTCCTCATGGCGTGCAGCCTCGTCTCTCCCGAGGCGAGCTTCGCCAGGACCCACCCCCAGGAACTGGGCGCCGGCCGGCCCGTGTGCTCTGAGTGCCACACCACCGATGTGTCCAAGGGCGCTCTCAAGCCCTACGCCGCCTTTGACCACACGGTCGGGTTCGTGAAGGACCACCGCTTCCAGGCCAACCAGGACAACAACACCTGCGCCTCCTGCCATGCCCAGTCCTTCTGCTCGGACTGCCACGGCGGCAAGGCTCCCATGAAGCCCGCCACCCGCCTGAGCGACCGCCCTGACCGGGCCGCGCCGCATCGGGGCGATTACATGACGCTGCACCGCATTGAAGGAAAGATGGATCCCTCCAGCTGCTTCAAGTGCCACGGCAGGGCCAACAACGACAAGTGCCAGGCTTGTCACCGGTAGATCCGCTTGAGTGCCGAAAGGGAACCCAATGAGCCGAACTAGACTGATGGCGGGAAGCTGCTTCGCGATGGTGCTCACGCTCCTTGCCTGGGGCTGCGCCGGGACCGCGAGCAAGGCGGTGCCCTTCAACGCCACCACGGGCGTGCACCCCACGACCTGGATCCAGGACCACTGGGCCGAATACGTCAAGGCCCCTGCGCAGTGCCGGACTTGCCACGGTTCCACGGATGATCCCGCGCAGGCTGGCGGCATCTCCGGCTGGAGCTGCTTCAAGTGCCATACCGCCGTCAATCACCCCGATAACTGGGCGCTCCCCACGCAGCACGGTCGCCTCGGTGCCCAGGCCGCCCCGAACGCCGCCAGCCCCACGGCGATGGTCGGCTTTGCCCACTGCGCCAAGTGCCACGGGTCGAGCTTCGACAACGGCATCACGATCTCCTGCAAGTCCTGCCACACCAAGGCGCCGCACCCGAATCGTCCCTGGACCGGAACCACCTTGACCGCGCCCAGCCACATCCGCACCAACCAGGCGAATGCCACCGAGTGCGCCAAGTGCCACACCGCCGGCGCCAACTCGACCCTGAAGCCGCTCATCACCGCCGCCGATCCCCTCGGCTCGGCCCCGGGCTGCCTCAACAACACCCTCTGCCACGGAACCAACGTCAAGCGCTAGCCTACGGCCCAACGGGGCCCCTGTACTCAAAGGAGGTGCGACATCCCGTCTAGTGAGACAAGCACTTCTCTTCGACCGCTCTGCAACCGCTTCACCACCTCAATTCAAGGAGAAAGAAAAATGAAGCATCGACCCCTGAAACAGCTCTGCGGGCTCATCGCCACCGCAGCCATCGCCATCGCGCTGATCGGTTGCAACGGCAAGGACGGCGCCACCGGCGCCACCGGACCCGCCGGCACCAGCGGCACCAATGGCACCAACGGCACCAACGGCACCAACGGCACCAACGGCACCAGCCCGGTTATCACCGTGAACGCCGCCGCTCTGACCCCCGACCAGTGGGCGAACCTGTCCCTGTCCGGCTCGGTCACCAGCGCCACGGTCACTGACGCCGCCGGCAAGCCCGTCGTGAACTTCAAGGTCGTGGACCAGAACGGCACCCCCGTCTCCGGCCTCGGCTTCACCACGAAGGCCTCCAATGCCCTGGCTTCCAGCTACGCGAACCTGGCCTTCAGCATCGCCAAGCTCGTCCCTGGCACCAACGGCAGCCCCAGCAAGTGGGTCAGCTATGTCGTGACCTCCATGCCGAACACCACCACCGCGGTTGCCCCCGGCAAGCCCAGCACCGACAGCACGGGCACCCTGGTCGACAACGGCGATGGCAGCTACAAGTACACCTTCTACCGTGACATCACTGCCGCCCAGCCCTTCCTGGATGGCTACACCTACACCGGCAACAACACCCGCGCCGACCTGGGTGATGTGACCTTCAAAAACGTCCTCACCCACCGCGTCTCCATCCAGGTGGGCGGCAACGCCCGCGGGACCAGCACCAACACCCCCGATGCCTCCAACAGCGGCATTGTCGGCGTGCCCGTCAAGAACCCCGCCAACATCGTCTACGACTTCGTGCCCTCCACAGGCGCGGTGGCCGCTCCCGCCGCCAGCCGCGACATCGTGACCCTGGCCGCCTGCAACGCCTGCCACACGGAGCTCGTCGTCCACGGCGGCAGCCGGAAGGACCCCCGCTACTGCGTGATGTGCCACAACGACCAGCGCAAGTACGGGTCTGCTGAGTCTGCCACTACGGCCCCCACCACGACGGCCCCCTACGGTGGCTATGTCTCCAGCGCCCCTGGTGCCACCACCACCGTCAGCACCAACAAGATCAACGGCCTGTCTGCGGGCGATTTCCCCGCCTTCATCCACCGTCTGCACCGTGGCGAAGGCCTCCAGAAGACCGGCTACCTCTACGGCGGTCTCTACTTCAACGAGGTCCGCTACCCCCAGAGCATCCAGAACTGCACCACCTGCCACACCTCGGCCAATCCCGCCACTGCCGCCCTCGGCGACAACTGGAAGAACGTCCCCAGCCGCATGGCTTGCGGCGCCTGCCACGACCGCATTGACTTCACCAAGTCCGCCGCTGCTGGCTACCACGAAGGTGGCGTCCAGCTCGACGACTCCATGTGCATCAGCTGCCACGGCCCCGCCGGCGTGGCCCTGAACCACGTCCCCGTGACGCCTCCCAATGCGACCAATGCCGGCCTGACCGCCGCGCAGAAAGGCGATGCCAGCAACAGCCACACCAACTCCGGCTACGTCCCCAGCGACCTCGCCAACCTGCCCGCGGGCGCCCACTGGCTCAAGTACGACATCTCCAAGGTCTACGTCGACGCCAGCAAGCACCCCGTGTTCGTCTTCCGCTTCCTGCAGGACGGCCTGACCACCGCCCCCGTCACCTTCAACACTTGGGACGCCACCGCCAACGGGGGGGACGGCAACGAGCTGATCACCAACTGGGTCGGCAGCACCACCCTCTACTTCGCCTACGCAGTGCCCCAGGACGGCATCGCCGCTCCCAAGGACTGGAACGCCACGGTGAGCCTCGCGCTGCGCAAGCTCTGGCGCAATGGCCAGACCGGCGCCACCCTCACGGGCCCCGACGCCAGCGGCTACTACACCGCCACCTTCGGTCACGTGACCATTCCTGCCACCGCGACCCTGCGGACCGGCGGCATCGGCTACTCCTACGGCGTGGCTGCGGCTGCGGCTGGTGGCCCTCCTGCCACCAAGGCTGTGAGCAACACGGATGCCATGCCTCTCACCCAGATCAACCTGGCGGCCTACCCCTACGGGAAGACCGTGATCAACGGTGTCCTGCAGGACGCCCCCTACCAGGGCGGTGTCGTACCTCCCAGCCCCAACATGTATAAGATGGCCGTGGCCTCCGCCACCTCCACCACTGCTGACACCGCTCGCCGTCCCATCGTCGAGAACGCCCGCTGCAACACCTGCCACAAGAGCCTGGGTGTCTTCACCGAAGGCGTCTTCCACGCCGGCCAGCGGAACGATGCCCCCACCTGCACCTTCTGCCACCACACCAACACGGTCGGCAGCACCCAGACGGGCTTCGGCATCAATATCAAGACCGTCGTCCACGCCATCCACGCTGGCTCCAAGCGCGTCATCCCCTTCACCTGGGAAGTCGCGGGCCTGTATTGGGAAGTCGGCTACCCCGGCGTCCTGAACAACTGCGAAGCCTGCCACGTGCCGGGGTCCTATGACTTCAGCGCCAGCACCAACGCCGGCCAGGTTGCCAGCCTCCTGTGGGACACCAATGCTTCCGGTGCCTACGCGTCGACCCTGACCGCCCTGTCCACCACCGCCCCGTTCGTCTATGACTCCACCAAGACCTACACGGCGCCCTGGATCACCCCCAACACCAACTACGGTTCCACCCTCTTTGTGAACAGCACCCTGGTTGCTTCGGCCGCCCGGACCTGGCCCAGTGCGAACACCGCCAGCTCCACGGCCCTCATGGGTGGCACGATCGTCGTGGCCGCCGGTGGCGTCCTCGAAGCTGAGCCCGCCACCCTGGTGACGAGCCCGATCACCGCTGCTTGCGTGGCCTGCCACGACAGCAACCTTGCCAAGCTCCACATTGCTGCCAACGGTGGCGTCATTGCCAAGCCCCGTAGCACCGTGGTCACCTCCGTGGCCGGCGCCGCTCCCATCGTGCCGATCAACAACACCGAGCAGTGCCTGCTCTGCCACGGCAACGGGAAGGTTGCGGACATCCGCGCCGTCCACATGACCTTCTAGTCAACCCCACCGCGGAGCCCGGGCAACCGGGCCCCGCGGAACGATCTGAGCCATGAAGAGAACCCGGATGCCTCGGCCGCCGGGTTCTTTTTTTTTCTAGGGTCCTGGAGATTGACAGGCGCCTCCGGTTGCGCCGAAAATAAGCAAAAGCATGAGGTATTTCCATGAATAAAAAACCAGTTACCATTCTTGGCGCCCTGCTGCTCGTCTGCGCCCTGGCCCCCGCGGCCTGGGCCCAGGAAGACGACGCCTCGCCCAAGAAGAAGCCGGTGCCCAAGGCCGTGCATGAGGCCCGGGCCAAGGCGGCCGCCAA
The DNA here is from genome assembly GCA_903843705.1 of uncultured Holophagaceae bacterium. Lineage (GTDB taxonomy): Bacteria > Acidobacteriota > Holophagae > Holophagales > Holophagaceae > Geothrix. The sequence goes on from CAIMQW010000070.1 coordinate 29,910, forward strand.
GAAGGCCAAGGCCAAGGCCGATGCGGACGCCAAGGCCAAGGCCGTGGCCATCGACCTGAACCGGGCCACCAAGGCGCAGCTGAAGGCCCTCCCGGGCCTCACGGACGCCCAGGCGGACGCCATCATCGCCAAGCGTCCGCACCGCTCCAAGACGGACATGGTGACCAAGGGCATCATCCCGGCGGAGACCTACCAGGCTTACAGCAAGCGCATCATCGTCCGAGAGGCACACTGACAAGGGCCTCCCTCCGGCCTCAACGCCAGGAGTCCCACGGACGGGGGCCTCGCTGTTTCCCTGCAGTTGGGGCCAGTCCATGCTCTGCCGGTAAGGCCTGAAGGTGCCTGGCTAAAAACCTAGACAGCGGCGGTCATCAGGACGGCTCTGTCCAGGCATGACAGCTTGAATGCTGCCAAATCCTCGACAACGTCCCTCCAGGGGGCTTATGACGTGATGAGGATCACAGGGTCAATTGATTTGACGGACCTTGAGCGCATCTTCGAAGATGAGCAGGGCTTTACGCCAGAGTTTCTCGCAGGAGGATCCCATGCTTCCGCTCTCCCAGACCACAGGTTACGCGGTGCGCGCCCTGAGGTGCCTCCAGGAGCCCGGGGGCCAGCCCGTGCTGGTCGAGGCCATCGCTGAGTCCACGGGGATTCCCCGCTCCTACCTGTCGAAGCTGATCCACAAGCTCGCCAAGAAGGGTCTGGTGGTGGCTCGCCGCGGGCACCACGGCGGGGTGGTTCTGGCCAAGGCCTCCACGGAGATCTCGGTCGCAGACCTGACCGATGCCATCGATGGTGTGACCTGGCAGAAGCGCTGCCTCATGGGCCTGATCGGCTGCACCGCCGAGAAGCCCTGCAGTGTGCACGACTTCTGGGAAGAGACCCGGGGAATGATCATGCTCCGGCTACGGTCCGTGACCCTGGCGGACCTGGCCACCCTGCCGGACGCGGGCGTCGAGCGGTTCCGGGCCCGCCACGGGTTCGGCAACTCGGTGTCGGCCTCGGCCTGACCCGCCAGGCCTAGCCCTCAAAGAAAGAGGCCACCCACAGGGCGGCCTCTTTCTTTGTCAGAGCGGCCTCAGGCCTTCTTGGCGGGAGCCTTCTTGACGGCGGGCTTCACGGCCTTGGCGGGGGCCTTCTTGGCGGCGGGCTTGGCGGCCTTCTTGACCCGGGGCTTGAGCTTCTTCTCGGGGAGGGCATCGGCCAGGCGCCAGGTGCGGCTGGCCTGCTCGAAGGTGCGGATCTCCTCCAGGGAGATGTCCTTCAGGCAACGGTGGATGTGATCCCGCTCGGCCTTCCAGAAGGTGTGAGAGGGGCAGGCCCGCTCGTCCGAGCAGTCCTTGAAGCCAAGGAGGCACTGGTTGCGCCACTCGGAGCCGTCCACGGCCTCGGCGATGAGGTCCAGGGTGATCTCCTTGGCGGCCAGGGCCAGCACCACGCCGCCCTTGTTGCCGCGCTTGGCCATCACCAGCCCGACCTTGGCAAGCTTGTGGATCATCTTGGATAGGTAGGGGCGCGGAAAGCCCGTGCGGGCGGCCACATCGACGACCAGCGTCGGCTTGCCGCCGGGATCCTGGAGGCAGCTCATGGCCAGGACCGCATAACCTGAGGACTGGGAGAGTGGAAGCATAGGCACCTGCACGAAGTGGATGGGTTGATCGTGTTCAAATCATAGACGATATTGTTGTCCATCACACTCAATGACTGTGATGGAAGGCACAATGCACGAAACCCCCGGGGGTGCCGGGGGTTTCGGGGCTTACGGGGATGGAAGCACCTGATTTCAGGGCTTCCATCCGTTGAGGATCCGCATGTAGTTGGCGCGGGTGAAGGCCTGGGGATTGGGGCTCTTCAGCAGGCTCATGCTGCCCCGGGCCTGGGCCAGGGACTCGTACTCGTGCTCCTCCAGCCACTCGGCCAGGCCCGCGCGGGCCTGGGCCAGACGCTCAGGCCCGTGGATCAGCAGGGCGGACACCATCTGGACGGCGTCTGCACCGGCCATGACGGCCTTCAGGGCGCCGATGCCGTCATGCACACCGCCGGTGACCGCGAGGCTGCCCTTGATGCGTCCGTGGAGCACCGCGAGCCAGCGGAGGCGAAGCAGCAGGTCCGAGGGACCGGACAGCTGCAGGCTGGGTTCCGCCAGCAGCTCCTCCACGTTGATGTCGGGCTGGAAGAAGCGGTTGAAGAGCACCAGACCATCGGCGCCAGCCGCTTCCAGCTCCACGGCAAAGTGCGCCAGGGAGGAGAAGAACGGCGAGAGCTTCACGGCGACGGGGATCTTCACCTGGGCCTTCACGGTGCGGACCACGTCGAGGGTGCGCTTCTCCACATCAGCGGCGGACTCCTTGGCGTCCGTCGCGATGTAGTAGACGTTTAGCTCCAGGGCATCGGCCCCGGCCTGTTCCATGAGACTAGCGTAGTGCAGCCAGCCCGCAGCGGTGGTGCCGTTCAGGGAGGCGATGACTGGTACGGCCACGGCCTGCTTGATGCGGTGGAGCTGCTCAAGGTAGCGCTCGGGCCCGAGGCGGAAGTCATCGGGCTGAGGGAAGTAGGAGACGGCTTCTGCGTTGGCGTTCGCGTGCAGCTCCATGTCCATGAGCGTGCCCTGCTCTTCGCGGGTGATCTGCTCCTCGAACAGCGAGTGCATGACGATGGCGCTGGCGCCGGCGTCTTCAAGGCGCTTGACCATGCCCATGTCGTCGACCATGGGCGAGGCCCCGGCCATCAGGGGATGGGCCAGCTGGAGTCCCAGGTAGGAAGTCTTGAGATCCATGGCTGCCTCAGCTTTCCTTGGGGGTCACGGTCAGCTTGGAGAGCTGCTCGTAGACGGAGTACCGGTTGGAGATCTCGTGCTGGGACTGGGCCAGCAGCTTCTTGAAGTGCTCGGGGTTCTGCTGCTCGATCATCCGGTAGCGGGTCTCGTTGCGGACATACTCACCGAGGGTGACCTTCGGGGCGCCGGAGTCCATCTGGAGCGGGTTCTCGCCCCGATCGGCACGGCGGGGATCGAAGCGGAACAGCGGCCAGTGGCCGGAGTCCACCGCGAGCTTCTGCTGGTCGCAGCCGTTGGCCATGTCGTATCCGTGGGCGATGCAGTGGCTGTAGGCGATGATGAGGCTGGGTCCCTTGTAGGACTCGGCTTCATGGAAGGCCTTCACGGTCTGGGCGTCGCGGAAGCCGAAGGCGACCTTGGCCACGTAGATGCCACCGTAGCTCATGGCGATCATGCCCAGATCCTTCTTGGGCATGCTCTTGCCGGCCATGGCGAACTTGGCGCCGGCGCCCATGGGCGTGGACTTGGAGGCCTGGCCGCCGGTGTTCGAGTACACCTCGGTGTCGAGCACCAGGACGTTGACGTTGCGGCCGGTGGCGAGTACGTGGTCCAGGCCGCCGTAGCCGATGTCGTAGGCCCAGCCGTCGCCGCCGACGATCCAGACGCTCTTGTCGACTAGGTAGTCGGCGATGTCCAGGAGCATCTTGGCTTCGGGCTCCGCCATGAGGCGCACCTTCTGCTTGAGGATCTCCACCCGCTCGCGCTGGGCCTTGATCCCGGCTTCGTTGCTCTGGTCGGCGGTGGCGAGGCCGGCGATGAGCTCATCGCCCAGGGTGGCCGACAGACGATGCATCAGCTCCAGGGCGAACTCCTGGTGCTTGTCCACCGAGAGGCGCAGGCCCAGTCCGAACTCCGCGTTGTCCTCGAAGAGGCTGTTGGCCCAGGCGGGCCCGCGGCCGTCGCGGTTCTTGGTGTAGGGCGTGGTGGGCAGGTTGCCACCGTAGATGCTGGAGCAGCCCGTGGCGTTGGCGATCAGGGTGCGGTCGCCGAAGAGCTGGGTGAGGAGCTTGATGTAGGGGGTCTCGCCGCAGCCGGAGCAGGCGCCGGAGAACTCGAAGAGCGGCTCGAGGAACTGGCTGCCCTTCATGTCCAGCTTCACCGTGGTGCGGTCCACTTCCGGGAGGTCCAGGAAGAACTTGAAGTTGGCGGCTTCGGCCTCGCGCAGCGGAGCCTGGGCGACCATGTCGATGGCCTTGTGCTTGGGGTTGCTCTTGTCCTTGGCGGGGCAGACTTCCACGCAGAGGTTGCAGCCGGTGCAGTCCTCGGGAGCCACCTGCAGGGAGTACTTCTGACCCTTGTATTCGGCACCCTTGTAGTCGACGGCCTTGAAGGTCGCCGGTGCGCCCGCGAGGGCGGCGGGGTCATAGACCTTGGCCCGGATGGCGGCGTGGGGGCAGACCATCACGCACTTGTTGCACTGGATGCAGATGCCGGCGTCCCACTCGGGGATCTCGAGGGCAATGTTGCGCTTCTCCCACTTGGTGGTGCCGACCGGCCAGGTTCCGTCGATGGGGAAGGCGCTCACGGGGAGCAGGTCGCCCTTGCCTTCCATCATCACGGCGCTGACGCGCTTGATGAACTCGGGGGCCTCGCTGGGTACCGTGGGGGGCCGCACGCGGGTGGAGGAGGCAGCAGCGGGAACCGCCACTTCGTAGAGGTTGGCCAGGGTCTCGTCCACGGCGTGGAAGTTCTGCTGGACGACGGCGTCGCCCTTCTTGCCGTAGGTCTTCTTGATGGCCTTCTTGATCTGGGCGATGGCCTCCTCGCGGGGCAGCACGCCGGAGATGGCGAAGAAGCAGGTCTGCATGATGGTGTTGATGCGCACGCCCATGCCGGTGTTCTTGGCCACTTCATAGGCGTCGATGACATAGAACTTCAGGTGCTTGCTGGCGATGGCTTCCTGCACTTCCTGGGGCAGGGTCTCCCACACGGCGTCCTTGCCGTGGGGCGTGTTCAGCAGGAAGGTGGCGCCGGGAACGGCGGTCTCCAGCATTTCGTACTTCTCGAGGAAGCTGGTCTGGTGGCAGGCGATGAAGTTGGCCTTGGTCACCAAGTAGGCGCTCCGGATGGGGCGGGGCCCGAAGCGCAGGTGGCTGATGGTGATGGCGCCGGACTTCTTGGAGTCATAGACGAAGTAGCCCTGACCGAAGTTGGGGGTCTCCTCGGCGATGATCTTGATGGAGTTCTTGTTGGCACCCACGGTGCCGTCAGCGCCCAGGCCGTAGAAGAGGGCGCGGGTCACGTCCGCGGGCTCCACGTCGAAGCTGGCGTCATAGGGCAGGGAGGTGTGGCTGACGTCGTCCACGATGCCGATGGTGAAGCTGTTCTTCGGCTGATCCTTCTCCAGGTTCTCATACACGGCCTTGACCATGGCCGGGGTGAACTCCTTGGAGGAGAGGCCGTAGCGGCCGCCCACGATCTTGGGGTTGAGGGTGGTGTAGCCCTGCTCCCGGCCCTCGTGCAGGGCGGCGATGACTTCCAGGTGCATGGGCTCGGCGGGGGCGCCCGGCTCCTTGCAGCGGTCCAGCACGGCCAGCTTCTTGACGGAGGCGGGCAGGGCGCGGACGAACTCGGGGATGGCGAAGGGCCTGAACAGGCGGACCTTCAGGACGCCGACCTTCTCGCCCTGCTTCA
>CAIMQW010000071.1 GCA_903843705.1 uncultured Holophagaceae bacterium
GCGACGCGGGTCATGTTGCCGTTCTGGAAGCGCATCTCCCGCTGCAGGTACTGGGCCTCGAACCAGTCCCGGGCCTCCTTGAGGCTGGTGAACTCGGGGAAGGAGAAGGGATCCTGCTCCTGGAGGTGGCGGGTGGCCAGGGGGCCGAGATCCCGGGGGCCCAGCTCGCTGCCGCGGCCCAGGATGACGGCCCGCTCCATGAGGTTCTTCAGCTCGCGCACATTGCCGGGCCAGTCGTGGCGCAGCAGGGTGTCCTTGGCATCGGGGCCCAGGTGCTTCGGCGGCCGGCCGTACTGGCGGCCAATACGGGAAATGAAGGCCTCGGCCAGGGGCAGAATGTCCTCGGGGCGCTCGCGCAGCGGGGGGATGCGCAGCGGCACCACCGCCAGCCGGAAGTAGAGGTCCTCGCGGAAGCGGCCCCGGGTGATCTCGCTGGCCAGATCCTTGTTGGTGGCGGCGATGACGCGCACATCCACCCCCACGGCGCCACCACCGCCCACGGGCTCCACGCGGCCCTCCTGCAGGGCGCGGAGCACCTTGGCCTGAGTCTTGAGGGACATGTCGCCCACTTCATCGAGGAAGAGGGTTCCGCCATCAGCCTCCCGGAACTTGCCCTTCTGGTCGCGGACCGCGCCCGTGAAGGCCCCCTTCTGGTGGCCGAACAGCTCGCTCTCAATGAGCTCTTCGGGGATGGCCGCGCAGTTCACTTCCACGAAGGGCGCGTCCTTGCGGGGACTCTGCAGGTGGAGGAGGCGGGCCACCTCCTCTTTGCCGCTGCCGTTCTCGCCTGTGAGCAGCACGCGGCCTTCCGTGGGCGCCACCAGGGCCACATCGGCCATGAGCCGCCGCATGGAGGGACTATCCGCCAGGAAGAAGCGGCCGCCCTCGACCTCGGCATGCAGCCGCTGGTTCTCGAGCTCGAGCTTGGACTGCCGCAGGGCGTTGCCCACCACCAGCAGCAGGCGGTCCAGGTCGATGGGCTTCTCGAGGAAGTCGAAGGCGCCCAGTTTGGTGGCCTGCAGGGCCGTGTCGATGCTGGCGTGGCCCGAGATCATGACGATGGGCAGCTCCGGCCGGAGCTGCTTGGCCTGCTTCAGGGTCTCCAGGCCGTCCTGGCCAGGCAGCCATACGTCCAGCAGCACCAGGCTGATGCCTTCGCCGTCCGGGTTGTGCAGCAGGTCGATGGCCTGCTCGCCGCGCTCGGCCTTCACTACGTGGTAGCCCTCGTCCTTGAGGGCTTCTCCGAGCGACCGCCGGATCCCCGGCTCGTCGTCCACCAGCAGGATGGTCGTGGGAGGGCGCATGGCTCCATGCTGGGCGCGGGACAAGCCTTTGTCCAGCAGCTGGTTGTCTATAAATCTGCGACTACCCTCAAGGCTTCGGCTACCAGGGCCACGGCCAGCTCCGCGGCGCCCAGGTAGTAGGGGTGCGCCGCGACCTGGGGTAGCTGCTCGGCCACGGCCGCTGTGAAGGGCTGCAGGTGCTCCCGGAGCAGCCGCTGGGCCAGCTCAACAAAAGTGGCCTGGTCCGCTAGGTCACCTTCCACCACCTGTCCCAGCAGATAGCTAAGGCAGGCCAGTTCCAGGCCCAGGTGGTCCGGTGGGGTGGCGAGATCCTCCTCCACGGCAATGTCGGCCTCGTCGTAGATGGCCGTGAGCGGGCCAATCACGGCCGGGGCCATGAGGTGGCCCCGGGCCTGGGCGGACTCGAAGAGGTGGATTGTGTCGGTGGCTAGGGCGTGCCGGAAGAGGCGGGCGTATTCCACGGGCTGGGCAGCCGGATCCAGGCCGGCCCCTGCCATGCGGGCCAGGGGTGCCAGCAGGGCCGGGCTGGCGCCCTCGTCCCGCGCCTGAGCCAGGGCCTCCCGCAGGTCGTCGCCCAGCTCGGCGTCCGGTTCGAGGAAGACTTCGGCAAGGAGCTGGCTGAGATCCGCGAGGGTGGCGAGGGACATGGTGGGTCCTTAGTGGAGCATCCCCATCTTGTGGAAGCTGCTCACCTGGCCAGCGTAGACGAAGATGTACCGGAGCAGGAAGCCGCCCATGAGGACCAGGCTCGAGGCCACCAGGGCCAGCTTGCGGTCGCCGTGAAAAACCTTGCCCTTGAGGAGGCTGGGTGCCAGCTCTGAGACCTCAATGCCTAGGGGAACCAGCAGGCCCAGGCCCAGGAAGAAAACCCAGAACACGACGGTGTAGGGCCCACCGAGGATGAGCCACAGGGCCTGCTTCACGGCCAGCACCGAGAGCTGCCCGTGAATGATGTAGGGCAGGATGATGAACAGCTCCAGCACGATGAAGACGATGTCGAGGGTGATGAGGAACTGGGTCTCGTGGGTCTGGATGGGACTCCGCTTATCGAGCACCATGGCCAGCAGCAGGGCTGCGGCGCCGCTGGAGAGGGCCGAGAACAGGAACATCTGGGCCACGAGGTTGGTGTTCCAGAAGGGGCGGGCGGAGACCGCGCCGAGCAGCACACCGGTGTAAATGCCCACGCCGATGGAGAAGGGGAAGCCGACCATGGCGATGAGCTTGCGGTGGGGCGATAGGTCCACGTTCAGGCGGTGCGCCTGCTTCCAGGTGGCCGGGATCTTGGCGAAGAGCTGCTGGCGCCAGGCCTCGGGCAGCCAGGCGTAGGCATAGACGAAGGCGATGCCGGTGAAGAAGGTCAGCAGGTAGGAGCCGATGGACATGGGGCTCTCCCACCGGAAGTGGGTGAACAACTTGTAGAAGCGATACCAGTTGCCCAGGTCGAGGATGAGCAGGGCCGAGCCGATGGCCACGGGCCATGGCGCCAGCAGGGCGCCCATGGCCGCCACGCGGGGGTAGGCGGGCTGGCCGTCGATCTCCAGGTAGTTGGCGAGGCCCGCGGCGAAGAAGAGCCCGGCGGACAGGCCGCCCAGGAAGAGGTAGACGACGATCAGGAGACCCCAGTTGAACTCGTGCATGGCTTCCTCCTACAACAGGTAATAGAGTTGGGGGCCGTTGCCCGTCTGGGGTTCCTTCACGCGATACCGCCGCGTGGCAAGCAGCTCGTGGACCCGGCTGGCGGGGTCCTCCAGGTCGCCGAAGACGCGCACCTTCGAGGGGCAGGTCTCGACGCAGGCGGGCAGGTCGCCCTTGTCCACGCGGTGGCTGCAGAGAGTGCACTTGTGGACCGTGCCGCTCTCCTCATGGAAGTAGCGGGCGTCGTAGGGGCAGGCCACCATGCAGTAGCGGCAGCCGATGCAGTCGTCGTAGTTCACCAGCACGACGCCGTCCTTGCGCATCCAGGTGGCGCCGGTGGGGCAGACCCGGGCGCAGGAAGGGTGCTCGCAGTGGTGGCACTGCTCCGGTTCGAAGTCGATGCGGAGCTTGGGATACTCGCCCTGGCGCGCCTCGTTGATCCAGTTCCGGGTGTTGCCCACGGGGACCTGGTTCTCGGCCTTGCAGGCGACGGCGCAGGCTTTGCAGTTGATGCATTTCCTGGAGTCGAGGACGAGGGCGTAACGTTTCTTCTTCATGGCCATGGCTCATCCTCCTCAGGCGTTCGCGACTTTGACGAAGGTCTCGTGGAAGGCCGCGTTCCCTGAGACCTTGTCCCAGGCGGTCTCGAGGATCACGGCATCACTGGCGCCGACGTTGTAGACCAGGCTCTGCATCTTCGACTTCTTGCCGAAGCCATGGAGCATGAACACACAGTCGGGCCGGATCTCCTCGGTGACGCGGGCCTTGAGCTTGACCTTGCCCACGCTGCTGGCGACCTCGACGATGGCGCCGTTCCGGATGCCGAGCCGCTCGGCGGGCTTCGGGTTGATCCAGAGGTCGTTCTCCTTCATGAACTCATTCAGCCAGACGTTGTTGGACTGGTTCGCGTGGGTGAAGTAGCCCACCCGGCCGAGGATGAGGCGGAAGCGGTCATCCGGCGGCTGCATCGGCGCGGCGTAGACCGGCAGCGGGTCGTAGCCAGCCTCCTGGAGCCGCTGGGAGAACAGCTCGATCTTTCCGGTCTTGGTGACGAAGCGGTGGTCGGGGTTCAGGGTCTTCCCATAGACGGGCTTGCCGCTGGCGGCCCACACGCCGTGCTTCTTCATGTGCTCCATGGCCATGGGGATGGGCAGTTCCTTGAACTCCGCCTCCACCCACTGCTCGATGGTGTAGTCGAAGTAGTCGGAGAGCCCGAGCCGCTTCGCCAACCCCTGGACGATCTCCAGGTTGGGTTTCGTGTCGTGGATGGGCTTCACCACCTGCTGCCGGTAGACCACCGCGGGCCAGATGCCGGCCATGACCTCGACGGGATCTGTGCGCTCCAGGTAGGCACTCTCGGGGAAGACCACGTCGGCATACCAGGCCATGTCGCTCATTGCCACGTCGATGACGCCAATGAAGTCCATGCCCTCGATCATCTTCAGGGTCTTGGCCTGGTCCGGCATGGCATTCATCGGGTCCTGCTTGTAGACCATCCAGGCTTTGATGGGGTAGGGCTTTCCGCTGAGGACGTTCTCGCGCAGCTTCAGGTAGACCCCGTCGCCCTTGGCGGCCAGGGGGAAGTGCTTCTCGATCTCGTCCACCCGGGGGGCCTTGGGCTCTTCCCAGGGCATGAAGAGGAACTCGCCCTTGGGCAGCTTGGCGTTGGGCACCATGCCACCGACCTGGTCCCAGTTGCCTATGATGGCGTTGAGGATGGCCTGGGCGCGGCGCATCTGGAAGTCATTCTGGTACCAGGAGGAGCGCCGTCCGGCGTAGTAGAGTGACCGGGGCGCGGCATCCGCGAACTCCCGGGCGAGGCGGGTGATGTCCTTGGCCGGGATTTCGGTTTCCTTCTCCGCCCACTCCGGCGTGTACTGCTTCACATGCTCGGCCAGGTCGTCGAAGCCGGTGGTGAAGGCGGCGACGAAGTCCTTGCTGTGCCGGTTCTCCTTGATGATCACGTGGATCATCGCAAGGATGAAGGCCAGGTCGGTGCCGGGCTTGATGGGGTACCACTCGTCCGCCTTGGCGGCGGTGACGGTGAAGCGGGGATCCAGATAGATCAGCTTGGCCTTGCGCTCCATTACGCCGCCGATGAGGTCCATGGTGTCGGGCGTGATGATGCTCTCGAAGCGGTTGGCGCCGGACATGATGACGAACTTGCTGTTCAGAAGGTCGAAGCTGGGCACGGTGCCGAAGGTGGCGCTGTAGGCCAGGTTCACCGAGGCTAGGCAGAGGGTCGGGTGGCGCACCAGATTGGGCGACCCGAAGGCAAGGCCCAGGTTCTTGAAGAAGACTTCCTGGAAACCCTCGGTGGAGGACCAGAGGGACGCTTCAGGGCCGTGCTTGGCCTTGACCTCACTCAGCTTCTTCGCGGCAAAGTCGAAGGCTTCGTCCCAGCTCACTTCCTTCCACTTGCCCTCACCCCGGGCGCCCATGCGGATCATGGGCTTCTTGATTCGGTCGGGATCATAGACCTGCTTGATGGCGGCATTTCCGCGGGCGCAGAGCATGTCGCGCGATTTGGGATTCTCAGGGTTGGGATTGAGCTTCTTCACCAGGCCACCCTCGACCACCGCGATGGCCGAGCACTTGTTGGGACACAGCTCGCAGGTGGTGGGGACTTCCCGGTTCTCGGCTGCAGCGCTGCGACCCTTCTTGAAGTAGCTGAGGCAGGCCACCTGAGTGGTGGCCGCGGCTCCGGCGGTGGCGCCTGCTGCTTTCAGGAACAGCCGGCGATCCATGCGAATGGTACCCATGAGGATCTCCCTGGTGATGCGAGGGTGAAAACCGGGCCGGAGGAGGGTTCCCCCGGCCCGGATACAGCGGGGGCTAGAAACGCACTTCCAGTGAGGCGTAGAAGTTCCTCAAGGTGGCCGGGTAGGAGTACTGCAGCATGGGATTGTTGGCCAGGTTCATGGCGCTCTCCCAGTTCTGGCCGGGCTGGGCGGAAGGCCCAATCTGCCAGCCGCTCATGGCGGTGCTGTACTTGTAGTCGATCACGCCGAGTCGGAGGCCGGCGTTCTTGGCGAAGCGCCACTGGATGTAGCCCTCCCACACGTCGCCGCGGGCGCCGAGCTTGTCGGTGTATTCGCCGGTGGCGGGGGTGTAGGTCCACCAGCGGGGGGACCCGTGGTTGAACTCAACGCCGAACCCGAATTCCGGGGTCGGATCATAGCGCACGCCAGTGTAGTAGGCCGTGGCCGTCTGGCTCTTGTTGGGGTCGCCCATGAGGCCGCCGAAGCCGGACAGCTGCGTGAGACCAGTGGGATAGCCTGCGGGCATCACGGACGGGAACGTCCAGTAGGCGCCATACTGAGAGACCTTGCCGTTCGGCAGGCTCTTGAGGTAGCCGGCGCTCACGAAGTAAGTGAACGTGTCGCCGATCTTGTGCTTCCAGGTGGCCGTGAACTGGTCCATGTCGCCGAGGTTGGCGGTGGCGCTGACGTACTGGGTCGAAGGCGTCTGGCCAGGGATCGGGAAGTTGATGGTGTTCCCGAAGGGGATGTCCGTCATGTTGCCCATGCGGTTGTAACCCAAGTAGAGGTTCGCGCTCTGCACGGACTCGCCCAGCTGGAAGAGCAGGGGCATGTCGAACATGACGCCCAGCACGGTGGTGTCCTTCAGGGGGCCGATGCTCCCCACCACCGGAGCGATGGCGGAGGGGTTCGTTCCGTTGAACTTGGCGAAGTCCATGCCGACGATGTTCTGGTTCGACTTGACGTTGCCGCCGCCGCCGAAACCGCTCTCGTAGCCTACGCCGTAGCAGAGGCCCAGCAGGGTGTCCTCGGGGAAGCCGAGCTTGTCGAGCTGGAACTTCCAGCCGATGCCGTCGATGGTGGCGTTCACAGCCAGGGCCTGGGGGGTCGCCTGCCGCTCCCCGCCTTCGCGCACTTCGAAGGGGGGGCCGTCCGAGGTGTTCTGGCGGCCAATGGAGAGGATGCTGGCGACGGAGTTGAAGTGGTAGACCAGGCTGGCCCGCTCCACCAGCAAAGCGTCCGTGGCGGGCGTCTGGCCGGCGGTGAAGGCGGTGCTGATGGTGTTGGGCGTGCCGTTGAAGGTGGGCACGTCCGCGCCGCCGTGGATCTTGTACATCACGAGGCGGCCCATGATCTTGGCGTTCTCGTTGATGGTCATACCCATGTTCAGGCGGAGCCGGGTGGACCATTGGACCGAGTTGCTCCAGTCCTGGGCACCGACGGGCTGGGCGATGGGCATGGGCATGCCGGCGGCCGGGCCGGAGGGGGTCTGCATGAACCCCATGAACTGCTGGTAGGGCTTGAAGTGTTCCTGGGCGCTGTCGAAGCGGGTGCGCAGCTCGCCGCTCCAGGCGATGTTCATGCCAGAGACCTTGGTCTCGACCTTGACCAGGCGTTCATCCACCGCCTGGGCGGCGGCGGCCTTCTCTTCGATGGCCTTGAGCTGGATCTTCAGCTGCTCGATCTGTTTCTGCAGTTCGGCGGGGGTCTGAGCGCTCAGGGCTGCGGGCGCCAGCAGGGCGACGAGGGCAAGCGTGATGCGGGATTTCATGGGGTGTCTCCGGGGAGAACGGTTGAGAGGGGGGAAGGGTTCGCAGCGGTCAGACGGCGGCTCAGCCGCCGCAGGTCTCGGGCTGCGGGGAGTCGGAGGCGTGGTTGACCAGGAAGGTCTGCACGTCCTTGACCTGCTCGGGCTTCAGCACAGAGTCGAGCTTCTCGGCGCCCTTCTTGTGCTTGCCGGCGGCGAAGTAGGCCTTCCACTGGGCCTGGGTCTTCGAGAGCGGGGTGATCTCCTTGGCGGGGGTCCCGGGGGCGTGGCAGGCCTTGCAGGTCTTTTTGAAGAAGAACTTGCCCTTGGTGTCGCTGCCGCCCTCGGCGGCCAGGGGGGCCGCGAGCACGGCGAGGAGGGTGAGGAGCCTGAGGGTGTTCCGCATGGAGCACGTCCTTTCTGGGGGTGGATTGAGGTAGAGGAAGACC
>CAIMQW010000072.1 GCA_903843705.1 uncultured Holophagaceae bacterium
CGCGAGCCCCCCCTCCAGCATGGCCTTGAGGGGTTCCATGCCCAGGGCCTTGAGGGGGTGGCAGACCAGGGCCAGGGCCGTGATGGGCCGGGCGCCCATGGCGTAGAGGTCCGACAGGGCGTTGGCCGCGGCGATGCGGCCGAAGAGATAGGGGTCATCCACGATGGGCGGGAAGAAGTCCACGGTCTGCACCAGGGCCTGGTTGGGGCCCAGGCGGAACAGGCCCGCGTCCTCGCTGCCCGAGAAATCTGCCAGCAGCTCGGGATAGGCGGGCTGCACCAGCCCGCAGAGGGCCTGCTCGAGCACGCCGGGCCCCAGCTTGGCGCCGCACCCCGAGAACCGCGTGTAGGACGTGAGCTTCACGTGAGGATCGCCTCCATCGCTTCCAGGGTGGCGCGGATCTCCTGGGGCGTGGTGAAGAATCCCGGCGAGAGGCGCAGGGTGCCCCCCCCGGCGAAGGTCCCAAGGCTGCGGTGGGCGGCGGGCGCGCAGTGCAGGCCTACCCGGGTGCAGATCCCGCGCCGGTCCAGCTCCAGGGCGAGCTCGCCCAGGTCCCGGTCGGGCAGCGTGAGCGAGAGGACCGGTATGCGGGGCTGGCCGGGGCCCGGCCCATGGACCACCACCCCTGGCAGGGCCTGCAGGCCGCGTTGCAGTTCGTCGCAGAGGGCCGCCTCCTGGGCCTGGATGGCCGAGAGCCCGGTGGCAGCGAGGAACTGCAGCGCGGCCTGCAGGCCCGCCAGTCCCGGCAGGTTGGGGGTGCCCGGCTCGAAGCGGTCCGGCAGGATGTCCGGCTGGACCTCGCGCTCGGAGGAACTGCCCGTACCACCAAAGAGGAGAGGCTCCGGCAGGGCCCCGGGCCCCAGCAGCAGGCCGCCGGTGCCCGCGGGACCCAGCAGGCCCTTGTGCCCCGAGAAGCAGAGGAACTGGCCCAGGGTCGGCAGGGGGTGGTGCCCCACGGACTGGCTGGCATCGAGACAGAGCGGGATGCCGCGCCGGGCGCACTGCTCCTCAATTTCGGCCACAGGGGTGAGGGCCCCAGTCACATTGCTGGCCGTGGTCAGGACAAAGAGATCCGGGTGCTGGTCCAGGGCCTCGCGCAGACCGGCGGGCTCAGGTCGGCCGTAGGCATCGAAGGGGATCACCATGAGGCGCACCCCCTGGGTGGCCTCCAGGTGGCGGAGGGGCCGCATGACCGCGTTGTGCTCCAGGCTGCTCAGAGCCACCAAGCCTCCGGGCGGGACGCTGCCCAGGAGGGCCAGGTTCAGGGCCATGGTGGCGTTCGGCGTGAAGATCAGGCGCTCGGCATGGGGTGCGCCCAGGAATCCCGCGCAGGCCTCGCGGGCCTCGAAGAGCAGGCGGCTCGCCGCCAGGGCCAGGGGATGGCTGCCCCGGCCCGGACTGCAGGCGCCCTCGTCGAGGCAGCGCGCCACGGCCGCCGAGACGCCGGGTGCCTTGGGGTGGCTGGTGGCCGCGTTGTCCAGGTAGATCATCGGGCCTCCCCGGCCCCCAGCATCAGAATGGCCTCCAGGACCCCGCCGGCGATGGCCCGGGCCTTGTCCGACACCGTGAAGCAGTGCTCCCGCAGGCCTCGGGGATCCACGTCGGCCACCTTCAGGCCGGCTCGGGCCACGTAGCCGGGGCGGATGAGGCCCCGCACCACGCCGTCAATAGCAGCGGCAACCGTCACCCCATGGATGCTGAGCACCGGGTCCCCGGCCTTCACGAAGTCGCCGATGGCACAGCAGGGCTCCACCGGGCCTGCCATGGGCGCATGGATGACGCGCTCCCCGCCGCGGCCCGCGATGAGGCCGGGCACGCCAGTATTGGGCTCGGCGCTGCCGGTCAGCAGCACCCGGCCCAGGTCGTGGCCGCGGTTGGTCTCCACCACCGCGTGGGCATCCCGGCCCGCCTCGAAGCCCGGGCCCAGGGCCACCACCACCGGGGCCATGTCCAGGCGGGTGCCCAGGTTGCGCTTGGCGAGGATGGCGTCCACCAGGGCCACGGGCCGCAGGTGGTTGAGGCATCGGCCCTCGGGATCCAGCAGGATCGGCACGGGATCACCACTGGCCCAGGTCTCGGGCAGCCTGTCGCAGCGCCGGGCTTCGAGCCCCTCCAGGCAGGCTCGGCCTTCGTACATCGCTTCGGAGAGGCTGACAGTGCGACGGATGGCGCTGGGTTCCGCCACCTCCAGGGCCACCACGCGGAACCCAGCCCGGACCAGACGGAGGATGCAGCCCGTGGCCAGGTCCCCGGCGCCACGCACCACCACCAGCTCGCCCTTGAGCAGGCTCATGGGCGCCTCCCGGTGCAGGAGGCGAGAATGCGAACGTCCGGCACCAGTGTGGTCAGCAGGACCCGATCCGCGGGCAGCTCCGCGAGCTGGCTCGCGGTGGGCAGGGGTAAGGCCTGATCGGCTTGGTTGAGCAGCATGACTCGGGGTCCCGGAGCGTCCTTGAAGAGGCCCTGGGGATGGCGGGCCAGGGCCACCACATGGTCCCACGTGAGCGGCTCGCCCAGGGCGCAGCCGGTGAGGTCGCAGAACCTCTCGGGCCGGTGGACGGTCCGGCCGTCCAGGGGCCTGCCCAGGGCTGCCAGGCCCACGACGCCCACCACCAGGTCCGTGCAGGGGGGCAGGACCGGCTCATGGGCGGCCGGGGCCTTGAGTGGCAGGCGGCGGGAGCCGTCGGCTTCCACCAGGACGAGGTCCCAGGTCGTCCGCAAGGCCGGGATCCAGGCGGGATGGAGGCCCTTCAGCTTGCCGGGCTCCGCCGCCGGGCGGGCCATCAGCACCGTGATTCCGGGCAGAGCCCGGGGCAGCTCGCAGGCGCCCGGTGGGGCCTCCAGGTCGGGCTGCAGCTCCAGGGTCAGGGGGGGCCGGGCGGCTTCCCCCCGGGGGTCCATCAGGTGCGTGGTGCTGGTGAGCAGCACGAGCCGCCCCTCAGCCGCCAGCTCTTCGGCCAGGCGGAAGAGGGCGCTGGTCTTGCCGCCTGCGCCGACGAAGGCGATGACGCCGGCGCCCCCGGGCAGCAGGGGCAGCAGCGCGGCCGCCAGGGTCATGGGACCTGTCGCCGGGCCTTGCGGGCCGCGTGGGTGGCTTCGTAGGCGAGACTCTTGCGGCGCGCGGCGATGAGCTCGGCGGCCAGGGCCACGGCCAGCTCTTCGGGGGTCTCCGCGCCGATCTCCAGGCCGATGGGCGCCCGCAGGGCCGCCACCTTGGCGGGCTCGAAGCCCTCGGTGGCCACCTGGTCCAGCACCAGCCGGGTCTTGCGGAGGCTGCCCATGAAGCCGGCGTAGCGGTAGGGCTTGGGAAGGATCAGCCGGACACACTCCAGGTCACTGAGGTGCCCCCGGGTAACGATCACCACCGAGGTGGACGCATCGAAGGGAAAGGCCACGACGATGTCGGCATAGGACCCGCCCAGGGTGTAGACCCCGCCAGGGAAGCGCCGGGGCTCCAGGAAGGAGGGCCGGTCGTCCCCCACGGTGACCTCGAAGCCCAGGCTCGGCATCAGGGCGGCCAGGGCCGTGCCCACATGGCCCGCGCCCAGGATCAGGAGCTTCTCTTTCGGCAGCAGCGGGTCGTAGAGGAGCTGCTCCGCCTCGTCCAGTACGGGCAGGCCGTGCTCCAGGGCTTGGGCCGCATGGCTGGCGTCGGTACCCGGCAGGCTGCCATCCACCCAGGCGCCCGCCGCATTCACCAGGGCCGTCTGCCCCGTGTCCAGCCGCTTCACCAGCAGGGCCGCCAAGCCCTGCTCGAGCAGCGTCAGGGCCACCCGGTAGGGGGTCCGCTCCCCCAGGGGTTCCACGAAGAGGCGGCTCGTTCCGCCGCAGACCATGGCGGGACCTTCCGCGTCCATGCCCTGCATGTCGATCTCCAGAATCGCGGGCTGCGCATCGCCGAGCCTGCTGGCGGCTTCCGCCAGGGCCAGGGCTTCGCCGCGGCCACCGCCCACGGAGCCGAGCAGGCGGCCCTCACGGCCCACCAGCATCTTCGAGCCCGCGTGGCGAGGCGCCGAGCCCCGCACCCGGAGGACCGTGCACAGCACGAGGTCCTGGGGGTGGGCGACGATGGCCCGGAGGAGCTCGAGGTTCATGCCTTCTTCCGGCTGTAGGGTGTGCCCACCAGAGGCAGGCTGGTCCGGAACTGGCCGTCCCGGTAGAAGTAAGCGCCCGCCACGGCCGGCGCCGTGGGGATGCTGACGATCTCACCAATGCCCTTGGCGCCGTAGGCCAGGGGATCCAAGTTCTTCTCGATGATGAGGGGCTCGATGGGCGGCACCTGGGTGGCCTTGAAGAGGCCGAGGGTGCCGTACTTCGCGAGGGGCTCGCCATCCTTGAGCGGGAAGTCCTCGGTGAGGGCGTAGCCCAGCGCCATCACCACGCCCCCCTCAATCTGGGCCTCCACCTGGTTCGGATTGACGGCCCGGCCCACGTCGTGGGCGGCCACAACCCGCTCAAGCCGGCCTTCGGCATTCAGCAGGACCACCTGGGTCGCGTAGGAGTAGGACACATGGCTCACGGGGTTCGGCTTGTCAGAGCCCATGGGATCCGTGACGCCCGAGTATTCACGGTAGTACTCGCGGCCTTCCAGCTCCGCCAGGCTGTGGGTCTTGAGAGCCTCTCCCAGGTCCGTGGCGGCCAGGCGGGCAGCCTCGCCGTTGAAGACCGTCTGGCGGGAGGCGGTTGTGGTACCGCCGTTGGGCGATGTGGAGGTATCCGGCACGGCCACATGGAGCTCGCCCCAGGCCAGCCCCGACGCATCGGCCACGAACTGCATGAGCACCGAGGCCAGGCCCTGGCCAATGCAGGCGGCGCTGGTGTAGATGACGGCCTTGCCACCCTGGACGCGGATCCGCACGCGGCCCACATCCGAGAGGCCCACGCCGATGCCCGCGTTCTTCATGGCGCAGGCGATCCCCGCGTCGGGACGCGCTTCGCAGAGGTCCTTCACGGCTAGGAGCGTCTCCTTCAGGGCTGTGCCGGCATCGGTGATCTGGCCGTTGGGCAGCACATCGCCGGGTTCCACGGCATTGAGGTAGCGGATCTGCCAGGGCGTGAGACCCACCTCCTTGGCGAGCAGCGTCAGGCAGGACTCCATGGCGAAGCAGGACTGGGTGACGCCGAAGCCGCGGTAGGCGCCGCCCGGCGGGTTGTTGGTGTAGACGGCCTCGCCGACGATGTCGACGTTCGGGATCTTGTAGGGACCGGCGGCGTGGGTGCAGGCGCGCTGCAGCACGGGGCCGCCCAGGGAGGCGTAGGCACCGGTGTCTTCCAGCAGGTAGGCCTTCATGGCGGTGATGCGACCCGCCGCGTCGGCCGCGACTTCATAGGCCATCTCGAAGGCATGGCGCTTGGGGTGCACCCGCAGGCTCTCCTGCCGGCCCAGGGTGACCTTGACGGGCACGCCCGCAGCGTTGGCGAGGAGCGCGGCATGGTGCTGGACGATGAGGTCCTCCTTGCCACCGAAGCCGCCGCCCACGTAGGCGCTCACCACCTTGACCTGCTCGGGGCCCACACCCAGCACACCGATGATTCCCTTGTGGTCGTCGTAAATGCTCTGGGTACCGGTGAAGACCGTCAGGGTGCCGTCCGCCTCGGGCACCGCCAGGGCGCTCTCGGGCTCCATGAAGGCATGCTCGGTCTCCGGGGTGTTGAAGGTCTGACGGATGATGTGCGCGGCCTCGGCGAAGGCCCCCTCCACGTCACCGCGCTTGAGCACGGTCCGGGCCAGCAGGTTGCCCTTGGGATGAAGCCTCGGCGCGCCTTCGTCCTGGGCCCGCCGGGGGTCCACCTGGGGCGGCAGCACCTCGTAGTCGAGCTTGATCTTGGCCAAGGCCGCCTTGGCCTCAGCCCGGGTCGCGGCGGCCACCAGGGCGAGGGCATCGCCCACATAGCGCGTCTCTTCGCCCACGGCGATCATCGCGGGCCAGTCATGGATAATGTGGCCCTGGTGTCGCTCGCCCGGCACGTCCGCGGCGGTGAGGATGAGCTTCACGCCCGGCATGGCCAGGGCTTCGGTGGTGTCGATGCCGAGCACCTTGACCCGAGGCTTGGGGGCGCGCAGCACGGCGCCGTGCAGCATGCCAGGACGCTTCATGTCGTCCACATAGAGCCCCGTGCCTAGAACCTTCTCCCGGGCATCGGTCCGGCAGATGCGGGCACCCACGCTGAGCGGGGTGGCGGCTTCCTCGGGCACCGGTAGGTTCTCCCGCAAGAGTCGCGCGGACTCCAGCACGGCCTTTTCGATTTTCACGTAGCCCGTGCAGCGGCACATGTTCTGCGCCAGGGCCTTGGTGACTTCCTCAGGGCCGGGATCCGGGTTGGCATCCAGCAGTCCCTTGGCGCTGATCACCATGCCCGGGATGCAGAAGCCGCACTGGACTGCGCCGGCCTGGGCGAAGGACCAGGCATAGACGTCCTTCTCCCGCGACGAGAGGCCCTCCAGCGTGATGACGCGCTTGCCTTCCAGCTTGGCCGTGTTGAACAGACAGGCGCGGGAGGCCTTGCCGTCCACCAGCACCATGCATGCGCCGCAGGCTCCTTCCGAGCAACCGTTCTTCACCGAGGTGAGGTTCAGTTCGTCCCGAAGAAAATCCAGGAGGTTCACTTCCTTCGACGTGACAACTTCGCGGCCGTTGATCTGCAGCGTGGCCATGATTGGTGCCTTTCAAGCTTGCATGGAACCCCTTGGCGAGGCGGGAGGGACTCGGTGGCCCCTCCCGTCTGCCTTGGTCAGTGCACTAGTTCTTGGGGAAGGCCGAAGCCACGCCCTGGACGTAGTAGTTCATGGAGTTCATGTCGCTGTCGGACATGTTGGTACCCTTGGCGACGCGCTCCTTGCCTGCCTGGTCCACCACGGGGCCCGCGAAGGGGTGCAGCTTGCCAGTCTTGATCTCGCCCTCAAGCTTCACGATCTGCTTCTGGAGGTCGGCGGGCACGGACTTGCTCATAGGAGCGAGCTGGATCATGCCTTCCTTCATGCCGCCCCAGACATTGGTGCCCTTCCACTTCTTGTCGAGCACTTCCTTGATGGTCCTGATGTAGAACTCGCCCCAGACGTGGGTGGTGCCGGACAGCTGGGCGGTGGGGCCGTACTTGGACATGTCGGAGTGGTAGGAGAAGGCCCAGGTGCCCTTTTCCTTGTGCTTCTCTTCGGCGGCCTGCACCACGGCGGTGGAGTCCGTGTGGTGGGTGATCATGTCGGCGCCCTGAGCGATCAGGGTCATGGCGGCTTCACGCTCCTTGCCCGGATCGAACCAGCTGTTCACCCAGATGACGCGAACTTCGGCCTTGGGGTTCACACTCTTCATGCCGCGGGCGAAGGCGTTGATGCCCATCACCACTTCGGGGATCGGGAAGGCGGCCACATAGCCGGCCACGTTGGTCTTGCTCATCTTGCCGGCGATGACGCCGTTCAGGTAGCGGCCTTCATAGAAGCGGGCGTTGTAGATGCCCATGTTCGCGCCGGACTTGTAGCCCGTGGCGTGGAAGAACGTGACGTTCGGGAAGGTCTTGGAGACCTTCTCGGTGGGGTTCATGTAGCCGAACGAGGTGGTGAAGATGATCTGGTTGCCGTCCTGGGCCATCTGGCGGATGATGCGCTCGGCGTCGGCGCCCTCGGGGACGTTCTCGATGAACTTGGTGGTGACGGCGCCCTTCATGGCGGCTTCCATCTGCTTGCGGCCGAGGTCGTGCTGATAGGTCCAGCCCGCGTCCCCGACGGGGCTCACGTAGATGAAGCCGACCTTGACAGGCTCGGCGGCGGTGAGAGCGGTGCTGCACAGCACGGCCCCTGCCAGGGTTGCGAGGGCGAGGTTGCGGGTTTTCATTCGGTGTTCCTCCAAGGTGGTTGAGGGGAGCCGCCCCGGAGGGCGGAGGGTTAGGGGGGGTCAGGCGTCGGGCAGGAAAGTCTGTCCGAGAGAAGCGGGGGAGTTGAGGCGGATCGTGCCGCGGTTCCTGGAGATCAGGACGAGGACCAGGACGGTGGCCGCGTAAGGCATGGCCGACAGGAATTGGGCGGGGATGTTGATCCGCACGCCGGAACCCTGTACGAACATCTGAGCGATCATGCACCCGCCGAAAAGATACGCCCCTATCATGACCCGGGCCGGACGCCATGTGGCGAATACCACGAGGGAGAGCGCGATCCAGCCGCGACCCGCCACCATGCCCTCCACCCACATGGGCGTGTAGAACACGGACATGAAGGCCCCGCCGATGCCCGCCATGGCGCCTCCGAAGAGGACCGCCTGGTATCGGATTCTGACCACCCCATAGCCGATGGAGTGCGCCGAAACCGGGGACTCGCCCACGGCCCGGAGCACGAGTCCCGCCTTCGTTCGGTAGAGGAACCAGGCCACGGCCACAATCAGGACCCAGGAAAAATAGACCAGGCCCTGTTGCTCAAAAAGGGCTGGCCCGAAGAGCGGGATCTTGTGGAGCAGGGGAATGCGGATGGGCTCGACGCTGGCCAGCGCCACGGACTCGTAGGGCTTCCCGATGAAGGCCGAGAGGCCCACGCCGAAGATGGACAGCGCCAGTCCCGAGGCCACCTGGTTGGCCATGAGGGTGAGGGCGGAGATACCGAAGAGCAGGGACATCAGGATGCCAGCCCCCATGCCCGCCAGGATGCCCAGGAAGGGGTTGCCGGTGTGGTGGGCCACGGCGAAGGCCGCCACGGCGCCGACCGACATGGTACCCTCGGCGCCGAGGTTGAGGACGCCCGCCTTCTCGGTCACCAGCTCACCGAGGGCGACGATGATGAGGGGCGTCCCCGCCACCACGGTGGCGAAGAGGATCGAGCTGATGAAGTTCAGTCCCATGGGGGGTCCCTACTTCCTGCGCCGGACCAGCCGCAGCCGGAAATTGATGAAAACGTCGGATCCAAGGAGGAAGAACAGCAACATGCCCTGGAAGACCTTGGAGATTGACGAGGGCAGGTTGAGGTACTGCTGAGCCTGCTCGCCGCCCATGTAGAGGAGCGCCATGAGCAGGCTGGAAAAGAAGATGCCGATGGGGGTCAGCCGGCCCACGAAGGCCACGATCATGGCCGCGAAACCGTAGCCTGGGCTGATGTGTTCGGTGATTTGGCCGATGGGTCCGGAAACCTCGGAGATGCCCGCGATGCCAGCCATGGCGCCGCCCGCCAGCATGCCGATCCAGACCGAGCGCTTGGCCGAGAAGCCCGCATAGCGGCCGGCGTGCTCCGCCTGCCCCGCCACCTTCATCTGATAGCCGAGGAAGCTCTTGTTCATGAAGATCCAGCCAACCAGCAGCGCACCGATGCCCAGGAGCAGGGCGGCGTTGACCCGGGTGCCCGCCAGCAGGATGGGCAGGGTGGCCGTGGCGCTCAACAGCTTGGTCTGGGGGAAGTTGAAGCCGTCCGGGTCCTTCCAGGGGCCGTGCACCAGCCAGGACACCACCAGCTCGGCGATGTAGACCAACATCAGGCTCGTGAGGATCTCGTTGGCGTTGAACCGCGTCCGCAGAAAGGCGGGAATTGCGGCCCAGGCCATGCCCCCCAGCGCCCCGGCCACGATCATGCCCGGCAGCAGGAAGGGGCTGGTGCTGCCCTCGAAGTGCAGGGCCAGGCCGCCGCCCACCAGGGCACCGATGAGCAGCTGTCCTTCGGCACCGATGTTCCAGACGTTGGCCTTGAACCCCACAGACAGGCCCACGGCGCAGAGCATCAGGGGCGTGGCTTTTAGGAACAGCTCGGCGATTCCGTAGGAGTCCTTGATGGGATTGAGGAAGAAGACCTTGAAGCCCTCGACGGGGCTCTTCCCCAGGACCAGGAAGAGGATCAGCCCGCTCAGGAACATGAGGGCCACCGCGAGCAGCGGTGAGAGGTAGCTCATGGTCTTGGAGGGTTCGGGCCGCTGCTCGAATTTAAGCCACATGGGGCGCGTCTCCAGGTTTCTCAGCGTCCGGCCACATGCCGCTCATCCAGATGCCAATCTCCTCGACCCCGGTCTCCGAGGTGACCTTGCTGGGGGAAAGGGTGCCCTTGGCGATCACCACGATGCGGTCGCAGATCTCGAACAGCTCTTCCAGTTCCTCGGAGATGACCAGGATCGCCGTGCCTGAGTTGCGCAGGTCCAGGAGGGTCCGCCGGATGAAGGAAGACGCACCCACATCCACGCCCCAGGTCGGCTGGGCCAGCACCAGGAGCCGGGGTTCCTGCATGATCTCGCGGCCCACGATGAACTTCTGGAGGTTGCCGCCGGAGAGCGACTTGGCTTCGGAGTTGGCGCCCCCGCACTTCACATCGAAGCGGGCGATGCAGTCCTCGGCAAACTTCTTGGCCACGCCCCACTTGATGAGGCCACTGAACAGCATGCCCTTGCGGTAGGCCGTGAGAAGGATGTTCTCGGTGAGGGTCAGGCGTGGCACCGCCCCCCGCCCCAGGCGTTCCTCGGGCACGAAGCACATGCCCAGGGCCCGGCGTCGGGTGGGCGTGAAGTGGCCCACCGGCACGCCGCACATCTGGACGGCCTGGTGGTCGGCCAGGGGTTCCTCGCCGGAGATGGCACGCAGCAGCTCCTGCTGGCCGTTGCCTGAGACCCCGGCGATGCCGACGATCTCGCCCGCCCGCACCTCGAGGTTGATGCCGTGCAGGTGCGTGCCGAAGGGATCCTCGGTGGGCTGGGACAGGCGTTCGATGCGCAGCCGCACCTCGCCGCCGTCACCGGGTTCGCCGTGGTGGCAGACCGGCAGGTCCTCGCCGATCATCATCCGCGCCATGGTCTTGGGCGTCTCCTGCGAGGGGGTGCAGGTGCCGGTCACCTTGCCGTTCCGAAGCACCGTGGCCTTGTGGCAGAGCTCCTGGATCTCGTCGAGCTTGTGGCTGATGTAGAGGATGCTCACGCCTTCGGAGGCCAGCTGGCGCAGGGTCTCGAAGAGCTTCCGCACGGCCTGGGGCGTGAGCACCGAGGTGGGCTCATCGAGGATCAGGAGGCGGGGATTTTGCAGCAGGCAGCGGATGATCTCCACGCGCTGGCGCTCGCCCACAGAAAGGGCGTGGACCAGCCGGCGGGGATCCACGGGCAGGCCGTAGCGGGTGGAGACCTCTTCGATGCGCTTGGAGAGGGCCGGCAGATCGAACTCGCCGGGAATGGCCAGCGCCACGTTCTGCACCACGGACAGCGTCTCGAACAGGGAGAAGTGCTGGAACACCATGCCGATGCCAAGGTCTCGCGCCTGGCCTGGGCTGGGAATGGTGACCGGCTGGCCCTCCCACCGGAGCTCGCCCTCATCCGGTCGGATGACCCCGTAGATCACCTTCATGAGCGTGGACTTTCCGGCGCCGTTCTCACCCAATACGGCATGGATCTCGCCGGGCATCACGGTCAGATCGATGCCGTCGTTGGCGATCACGGAGGGGTAGACCTTCCGGATTCCTTTGATTTCGAGCCTGGGTGGTGCGGGTGTCTCTGTTGGCATCGGGCATTCCCGGCGAATCTTCAGATGGTGACACGGGGGTCTTCAGACGCCTGAGCCAAAAATCGGCCTGGATCCTGGACGGGGGGCTTCGACGGGGAATTTTCGGAATAAGACTGGTGCCAGAATGGGTTTGATCATAAAATTTTTCTCTAGGTAAGTCAATTTTTTTCACAAAATATACCCCCCGGGCCAGCCCCATAGAAATCCTTTTAATTCAAATGACTGTTTCAGGGATGGATGATGTTGATTGACACCCACTCCTCGGCACGTGAAGGCTCCACCCCCAGGCCCTCGGGCCCTGGCGGGGGCAGACATACGTAAATGGCACCAAAATCTCTGGATGCATCCCTTTTTAGCTAGAATTCACCCGACCCCCCTTGGAGGAGCGCCTTCCCATGACCCTGGACCTGGATCCAAAGGCCTTCATGCGCCGCGCCATCGAGCTCTCCCGCATCCACATGGAGGCCGGCGAGGGCGGACCCTTCGGCGCCGTGGTGGTCCGGGAGGGGCTGATCATCGCGGAGGGCTGGAACCGGGTCACCTCCACCCAGGACCCCACGGCCCACGCCGAGGTGGTGGCCATCCGCGAGGCCTGCTCCCGCCTGGGCACCTTCGAGCTCAAAGGCTGCGAGATCTACACCAGCTGCGAGCCCTGTCCCATGTGCCTCTCGGCCATCTACTGGGCCCGGCTGGACCGCATCTGGTACGCCAACAACCAGGCGGACGCCGCCGCCATCCAGTTCGATGACCAGTGGCTCTACCGGGAAGTGGCCCTGTCCATCAGCGAGCGCAGCCTGCCCACCCGGAACCTCCTGCGTGACGAAGCCCTGACGGTCTTCCAGGCCTGGGACGCCAAGCCGGACAAGGTCCGCTACTAGCGCATCAGGCCGGGCTGAGCCCGGCCTGATGGTCTTAGTGCGCCAGCCGAAGGATGGTCCCGACCTCTTCGGGCGGGCGGCCGACGACGGCCTGATAGTTGCCGCGGTCCGTGGCGCCCTCGGTGACGATGAGCAGCAGGGTCTTGTCGGGACCCAGCAGTCCCCGCTCCCGGAACTCGGCCGTGGACGCGTCCTCATGCAGCGCGGCCAGGGCGCCCAGGGCCGCGGCCCCGGTCTCGCCCGCGACGACGCCAGCAGCAGCCAGCTCCCGCATGCCTTGGCGGGCGCGGTGGTCCCCGATGGAGATCATCCAGTCCACGCCCGTGGACACCCGGGGCCACGCCACGGGGGACGGCAGGCCGCAGTTGAGGCCGACCATGATGGAGGAGTGGGGGCCGGGCACGGCCGTCATCTCGCCCTTGGCGGCGGAGGCCTGGACACAGTTGGCGTCCGCGGGTTCCACGCCCACGAGGGCTCCGCTCCAAGGACGGCTGCGGAAGTAGCTCACGGTGGCGCTCATGAAGGCGCCCACACCCACGGGCACCACCACCACATCCGGGTCCGGAAGGCCGGCCGAGCGCAGAGCCTGTTCGATCTCCATGAAGATGGTGGTGTAGCCCTCCACCACCCGGCGCGGCGTGACATCGTAGCCGGGCCAGGAGGTGTCGGAGATGACCAGGCAGCGGTCGCTCGCCTCTTCGGCGGAGCGGGCCACAGCGGCGTCGTAGTCCCCGTCCACTACGGTGACCGCGGCACCCTCGTTCTGGATGGCGTGGATGCGGGCTGGCACGGTGCCCGCAGGCACGAAGATGTGGCACTGGAAGCCCAGTAGGCGGGCCATGAAGGCCACCGCCCGGCCGTGGTTGCCGTCCGTGGCGGCGGCCAGGGCGAAGGGCTTGAGGTAGCTGATGCGCCGGGCCAGGTCGTTGATGTTCAGCCAGGGCTCGGGCTCGAAGCCGAGGTGATCACAGAGCGCCCGGTAGGTGGCCCAGGAGGCCCCCAGGATCTTGAAGCTGGGCAGACCCAGCCGCTGGGTTTCCGCCTTCACCAGCACCCGCGCCACCCCATACTGCCGGGCCAGGTCCGGGCAGTCGAAGAGCGTGGTCGCCAGATAGGCGGGCATGCGGCGATGAAAGGACCAGACCACGGGATCCGGGGCAGGCCAGCGCTTTCTCGCATCGAAGAGCGGATTGTGCAGCAGCAGGGATTCCTTGGCGACCGTGGTGTTCATCTTCAATCTCCTGGCAACGAGGCGAACCGGGGGGGTGGCGGCGTTTCGGGTCACGGGATGATGTGCGTCCCGCCCCGGTTGGCCAGCGCCGCCCCGAGGTGCGACGGGTCGGTGATGATGGCCTCCTTGCCGCCGTTCTCCAGGAAGTCGACAACGGCCTGGACCTTGGGCAGCATGCTGCCGGGCTTGAAGTGGCCCTCCCCGATGTAGCGCTTGGCCTCGGCCAGGGTGATGGTGTCCAGGCTGCGCTGGGTGGGCTTGCCGAAGTCCAGGCAGACCTTCTCCACCGCGGTGGAGATGAC
>CAIMQW010000073.1 GCA_903843705.1 uncultured Holophagaceae bacterium
GCCCCCTGGGGTCCAACCCCAGGAAACCACCCGAAATCCCGTTCCCGCCGTTCAAATCGCCACCAAGGAATATTGATTGAAAAGACTTGAAAAAAGGGATCTTACAACCTTACCTACTTCGCTCAACCGGACACTAGTGAATGCAAGTGTTGATTCAAAAGGTGTCAAAATTGGACTCCTCATCAGGGCGTCCCCGGTTCGAGTCCGGGAGGGACCCCCAGCCCTGAATCCCGGGGAAGCTGAGCCACGGGGTTTTATGTGCCGAATGGGGACGGTTTTTCGAATTGCCCCCTTTGGGCGGCTTCCTGTTGGCAGGATGGCTCTTCATCAGACCACTTAGGAGAGATGGGCTGCCGTGTCGCCGGATCACACGGTGGCACCGCCATACTGAGCTTGGAGAGCCTGCATGCCCAGCCTACGAGTTGCCTATGTGGACACGGAGACCACCGGGCTCTCGGCCTACTCGGACCGGATCATCGAGATCGCCATCGTGCTGGCGGAGGTGGATTGGGAGACAGGCCAGATTATCCAGCGACTTGACCAGTACCAGGGCCTTCAGGATCCGGGCCGCCGGATCCCTGCTGAGGCCATGGCCGTCCACGGCATCACGGATGCCATGGTGAAGGGGCAGCGGATTGATGGTCCTACCTGCCAGGGCCTGCTTGCCGCTGCCGACCTCTGTCTCGCCCACAACAGTGGGTTCGACAAGGGCTTCGTAGCCCAGGTGGTCGCTGAGACGCATGGCTACACCTGGGGCTGCACCTGTCGTGGGATCCCATGGAAGAAGCTCTACCCCTCCATTTCCTCCGCGGCGCTGCAGAGCCTCAGCAGGTACTTCGGGTCCGAGAAGGGGATCGCCCATCGGGCCCTGGGCGATGTGGAGACCACCATGAACCTGGTAACTCTCCCTGGCATCCTGGGGGCCCGAGCCTTCCAGCATTACCTTCTGCACAAGAAGATCAGGCGGGAAGGCCTGAAGGCTGAGGTTCTGGCCCTGCCAGACCCGGCTTTCCAGAGACAGCTGCTCTGGTAGCTGGAGAGAAGCGCCGAGACCCGGTTTGTCCCCTTCGCCCCCTACAATGAAGGGTGCCCGGAGGCTGCCTGCGTCTGATCGTCGCCGAGAAACCCAGCATGGGGCGTGCCCTGGCGGAGGCTCTGGGCCTCACAGAGCGGGGGCGGAACCTCATCGAGGGCAAGGGGCTGGTAGTGACCTGGTGCGTGGGGCATCTGGTGGAGGCCCTGAACCCCGAGGGCTACGATCCCGCCTGGAAGGCCTGGCGTTGGGATCGGCTGCCCATCTTTCCGGAGCCCTTCCGCTACGCCCCCATCGCCCAGACGAAGGAGCAGTTCGAGGTGGTGGCGCGCTTGCTCAATCGGGCGGACATCACGGACGTGGTGAATGCCACGGACGCCGGGCGGGAAGGGGAGCTGATCTTCGACCTCGTCTACCGCCTGGCGGCGTGCCAGAAGCCGGTGCTGCGCTTCTGGACCTCCAGCCTCACCCAGGAGGCCATCCAGGCCGCCTATGGCTGCATGAAGCCCGGCGAGGCCTACACGGGCCTGCGGGAAGCCGCGCGCAGCCGCCAGGAGGCCGACTGGCTGGTGGGCATCAACGCGACCCGGGCCCAGACCCTGCGCATGCGCCGGAGCGGTGCCGAGGACGGCGTGTGGAGCGTGGGCCGCGTGCAGACGCCGACCCTGGCCCTGCTGGTGCGCCGGGAGCTGGAGATCCGGGACTTCACGCCCCAGTCCTTCTGGACCCTGCGGGCCCGCTTCGCCCATCCCAATGGCAGCTACGAGGGGCGCTGGTTCAAGGAGCAGGGCGACCTGTCCGTGGAGCGATTCACGACCGAAGCCGAGGCCCTGGCCCTGGCCGCCCGGCTGGAGGGCAAGCCCGGGCAGATCCGCAGCGCCACCGGCCGCACCGAGAAGAAGAAACCAGAGCTGCTCTACGACCTGACGGCCCTGCAGAAGGAGGCCAACAAGCGCTTCGGCTTCACGGCGGAGGGCACCCTCGGCCTAGCCCAGAGCCTCTACGAGAAGCAGCTGATCTCCTACCCCCGCACCAACAGTCGCCACCTCACGGAGGCCGATGCGATGAAGGCTCCCCACTGGATCAAGGCACTGGCCCAGGGACAGCTCACGGAGCTGCAGCCCTTCCTGGACGAGCTGCGCAAGCGCTGGCCCGTGAAGCTGGACAAGCGATTCGTGAACGACAAGGAAGTGGAGGACCACGCGGCCCTGGTGCCCACAGAGAAGCCCGCCCGGGGCTTGGCCGGCGACGAGCTGCTGATCTACACCCTGATCGCCCGGCGCTTCCTGGGCGCCTACTTTCCGGACCGGGTGGAGGCCAAGACCACGATCATCACCGAGGTGGAGGGCGAGACCTTCAAGACCAACGGCACCATCGTGAAGGAGGAGGGCTGGTCCGCGGTGGACCCGCCGCACCGCCGCAAGAAGGCCGAGAAGGTGGCCGATCCCGCCGAGGCAGAGGAAGACGGCGAGGAGGAGGTCGAGGGCGGCCTGCCGGTGGTGAAGAAGGGCGATGCCGTGGAGACCACCTCGCTGCACCCCAAGGAAGGCAAGACCACGCCACCCAAGCGCATGAGCGAAGGCGACTTACTGTCGGCCATGCAGGGGGCGGGCCGGGAGCTGGATGACGAGGCCCTGCGCGGGGCCATGCGGGACTGTGGGCTCGGCACCCCGGCCACCCGCGCCAACATGATCGAGACCCTCATCAAGCGGACCTACATCGACCGCAAACGCAACGTGCTGGTGCCCACGGACAAGGGCATCCGCCTGATCCAGGGCCTCCCGGCCGAGGCCCTGCGCAGTGCCGAGCTGACCGGCAGCTGGGAGGCCCGCCTGGAGCGCATGCGGCGCGGGGAGGAGACCCGCACGGCCTTCATGGCGGACATCCGCGGCTTCGTGGCCACCGTGGTGGCAGAGCTTCAGGACGCCCCGGCCCCGCAGGTCCATGGGATTCCCTGCGCCACTTGTGGCAAGCCCATGCGCATCCTCCCCAGCACCCGGCGGGGCGACTTCTTCCACCGCTGCTCGGACTGCAACCTGACTCTCCCCATCGTGAAAACGGCCGGCTGAGCGGCCGCCGGGGCAGGTTCATTAAATATTTTATGGCGTTAATGGCTCACGAGCCTATGTTGGGGGCTCTGGTCACCCCAGGAGGTTCCATGTCCAGTTCGACCGCTCCGCAGCTGCAGCTCTCCTTCGAGTTCGCCGAGTCCCTGGTCCAGCACCTGCAGGAGGCCTCCCGTCAGGTCGATGCGGACTTCCTGCAGCGGGACGCCGAGGTGCTGCGCGCCCAGATCAATGCCCAGGCCCGTTCGGCCCAGCCCGAGCACTGAGGCCGATAGGCATTTGAAGGCAGTCATCTGAGTGGCATGAAGTTGGGGCCAGAGCCCTAAGCAACGTGATCACTGCAATCACCGGCTGAAATTTCTATTCATCCCAACCCACGCGTCGGCTCCCCGCTCAGGCGAGCCGCCCGAAGCAGGTCCAGGGCTCCAGCCCGGGCAGCGGCACGGCGCCAGCCAGGGCCACAGGGCTGACCCGGGGCAGTCCCGGGGAGGGAACTCGGCCCGGAGCAGGTGCCGCGACGGCTGGCGGGGGCACGGCGATGTCGTCAGGGGGGAAGGTGTCGGTCGGGGAGGGGAGCATCTGACCAGTCTGGGGCCGGGGATTGGACAGTGGCTGACCAGTGGCCGAAGGAGAGTGGCCTACGGGCTTCCGGTGACGCCGGGTAGGATGGCAGGGGAAGCCACCGCACTGACCCTCCGGGAGAACGCCCCATGAACCCAGCCGATGGAAGTAGCGCCGAGCGCCAACCCGAGCCGCTGCCCGAGTGGCAGGTCGTGCTGCCCGCCTGGGAGCCCGCGGACCCGGAGCACCCCACAGCGGAGGAACTGGAAGCCTACGCAGCCGCCCTGGAACAGACGCGGCTGGGCTCCATTCGAACCATGGAAGCCCTTGCGGCCCTCACCGAGGCGAGGCTGCAGGACCCCAGCGTTCCCGACGAACAGAAGGCTGAACTGCGCCAGGCCCTCCTCCAGGCCACGGAATACCTTGACGTGCTGCGAGGCTGAGCCACTCGGACTCGGCCTCGGGGTAGTTCAGCTGGCCTTGCGTCGGTGGCTTCGCCGGTTCGCGGAGGCCGTCTCTTCTTCACCGAAAGAGCCATCGGCCCAGGGATCGATCATGCTGGCCTTCTAGTCCTGGATGGCTCGGAGCACCTCGTAGGGAAGCTCGTCGTCGGCATCCAGAAGCGCAGGCTCCCGGGTCTGCTGCCCGGGTTCGAGCGGCTTGTTAGCCTGTTCGCGCATGGGACCACTCCTGTTCTCGGGGTCTGTCAAAGGGGTGCACAGAACCACGTCAAGCGAAATGGTGACCATATTCATCCAATTTAAAAATAGGCAATAAAACACCAAAAAAACCTTGAAACAACTAGGATTATTTTAAAATATCACCTATTGCTATCGGAACAGCTTTTGGCTCCAGGGCAGGGGCCAAAAGCGCCCCGAATGGTCGCCGACTGCGACAAGCTAGAATAGGCCTCGACCGTCCCAGCCTGGAGTCACCGTGCGTCACCTTTTGAGCCTCCTGTCCCTGGTCTTCCTGGCGGTGTTGCTGGCATGCGGTGGGGGAGGCTCCAGTGCCCCGGTGCCCACGGGCCGCCTGACGCTGCGCCTGGGATCCGACAGCTTTCCCGGGTACACCCAGGCCGTCGTGAGCCTGGAGAAGGTGGAAGCCAGTGGGGACGGCGTCCACTGGATCACCCTGGGCACCGTCAAGGCCACCTATGACCTGCTGGCCCTGCAGAGTGGGCACAGCGCTCAGCTGGTTTCCTCGGTCGAGGTCACCGCTGGCACCTACACCCAGTTCCGGCTGACCTGGGCCACGGTGAACTACGCCGATGGTGCCATGCAACCCGGCTATGTTGCCTTTCCCAGCGCAACCCGTGCTGTCCTGACCTTGCCTGCAGCAACCACCGTGACGGGTGCCATCAGCGTGCCCGCCAATGGCGTTGCCACAGCCCAGCTGATGCTCAGTGGCCAGCAGGCGGTGCAGCAGCGCGCCGCCACGGGATATAACTTCCAGGCCACGGGGACGGTCTACGACCTGAGCCTCTCCGCCCGCATCACGGGCCATCTCGGCGATGGGGGAACCTCCCTGGCGGGCGTCGAGGTCTTCGCGGAGACCGTGGACGGGGCCGAATTGGCCACGCTCCAGCGCCGGGCTTTCACGGATGGGAGCGGGAACTACGCTCTGGAAGGCCTGGCCGCGGGCAGCGTCTACTTCGTGGCCGCGCAGCCCGCGGGTGCCAGCAGCAGTTACGCGGCGGTGGCGTCCGCAGCGGTCAACGCCCTGACCGCCACCAATTACACGGCGGATCTGGCCTTCAGCAGCGCCCAGGCGCCGGGCACTCTGACGGTGAGCATCACTCCCGCCTCCAGTCTGACTCAGGGCACCTGGGCGGAGCTGAGGCAGACCCTGGCCACCGGCGCCTCGGGGGCCAAGGCGCTCATCGTGCGGTCCCAGACCGTGGTCTCGGGGCTGACCCAGGACCAAGCCGGAATCACCGGGCTGGCTCCGGGGAGCTACGGCGTCGCTGCCCAGCGCAGCAGCTCGGGCGGGACTCCGATAATGAAGACCGGTACCCAGGTGGTGGTGGTTTCTGGCGCATCTGCGACCACCAGTCTCTCCTTCCCCTGATCCTCGGAGAGGGCCGGTCCCGCTATCATTGAGGGGTGCAGACCCATCCCTACCCTTGGGTCTTGACAAGCGGAAGCGCCGGGAGGAACACCGTGGGTATCAAGGACAGCATCATCGATCTCATGCCTGGCCGGCTGGTCCGCGTTTTCGCCTCGCCCTACATCGCGGGCAAGGGCATCGCCAGCGGTGTGGCCAAGGCGGATGAGCTCCACGGGCAGCAGGGGCTCTACTCCACGGTGGACCTGCTGGGCGAGGAGGTCTTCCGGCGGGAGGACGTCGAGGCCATGGTCCAGCTCTACTTCCGCATGGTCGAGGCCCTGAAGGACCGTCCCTTCGCCAGCATCAGCCTCAAGCCCACGCAGCTGGGGCTGAATGAGAGCGAGGCCTACTGTCAGGACAACCTGCGGCGCATCGTGGCTGCGGCGGCCGGGCACGGGATCCACGTGACCCTGGACATGGAGGATCGGCACTTCACGGACGTCACCCTCCGGATGTTCCGCGCCATCCGCGAGGAGTTCGAAAACTTTGGCATCGTGCTGCAGAGCCGCCTCTACCGCACAGACGACGACATCCGGAAGCTCCATGCCAAGCCCTGCAAGGTGCGGATCTGCATCGGCATCTACACCGAGCCCCCCGAAGTGGCCCTCCAGGACAAGCCGGCCATGAAGGACAAGCTCTTCGAGCAGGTGCAGTTGCTCCTGGACCACGGCCACTATCCCGAGATCGCCACCCACGACGAGCCCCTGCTCCGGCGCTGCCTGGATTACCTCGACCGGCAGGGCGTGGCCCGGGATGCCTACGAGTTCCAGATGCTGCTGGGCGTGCCCCGCACGGGGATCCAACAGGAGATCGTGCAGCGGGGGCAGATCGTTCGGCTCTACGTGCCCTTCGCCGAGGACTGGAAGTACGCGGTGCACTACCTCAAGCGTCGGCTTGCCCATAATCCGGCCATGGCAGTCATGGTCATGGGCAACCTCTTCCGCAGCTGAGCCATTTGGGTGTTGAGAAAGCCAATTCCTTGAGGTAGGGTGTTCCGGTGGGACCGGATCCCACCCCTCTGGAGACTTCCATGAAAAAGTTCCTGGCCCTGATCCTGGTGAGCTCCTTCGCGCTGGTGGCCTTCGCCGCCGACGAAAAGAAGCTCGAGAGCAAGAAGTCATCCTGCGGCATGGCCTGCTGCGAGAAGAACAAGGCTGCTTCCTGCAAGGAATGCCCCGACTGCGGAGGCAAAAAGAAGGCCCCCGCCAAGAAGGAAGCCCCCAAGAAGGACGAAGCCCCTAAGTAGCACTGATTTCATTGCGGTTCTTCGCGACGAACCCCGGAGCCTGGCTCCGGGGTTTTGCGTTTGACCGCCGATCATGAAAGTCTGGACCTGATGAAACACCGACCTTGGATCCCCGCAGCGGTGCTGCTGTTCCTGGCTGCCCTCGCGGCCGCCGGCTGGTTCTGGACCCGGGAGCCGCTGCCTCCGGCGGCCCAGGAGACGGCGGCCCCGAAGGCATCGGGCCTGCGGCGGCAGGCCCCCCGGCGGGAGCGGCTGGTGGACCAGGCGCCCCTGCTCACGGCCCGGAGCCTCCTGCCCCTGGCCCAGACCGGCGAAGAGCAGCAGTATGCCCGCCAGGCCGAGCGCCTGGCCAACCACGAGGTGGACCTGGCCTTCACCGATGCCCTGCGGCGGGCCGCCCTGGTCCCGGCCCTGGCCACCCCGGAGCTCAAGGCCCTGGCCGACGCCAAGGCCAAGGCTGAGCGCCAGGTCGAGGCGGACCGGCAGGTCGTGCAGCGGCTCACGCAGCAGCTCCTGGGGGCCGGACTGGCCGCCAAGGCCGCCCTGCAGGATCAGCTGGAGGTCGCCAAGGCCCAGCTGGAGCTGGATGGGGACGAGCTCGACGCCGCGGCCGAGGACCTCGCCAAGGCTGGCGGGGACTCCCAGGCCCGCATCCGGCGCCTCAAGGAGGCCCATGAGGCCGCGGATCGCGAGTCCTCGCGGCTGCAGGACGCCACTCCCGCCGCGCCCGCTTTCCACATCGGCAGCCTGGCCGGAAGGATCGGCGAGGGGCTGGCCCTGCGCGCCAAGGGCACCCGCCTGGAGACCGCGCGGCAGGAGGCCCTGGCCAAGGCCCAGGCGCTGACCCAGCGGCAGGAGGCCCTCTCCCGGGCCAGCAAGAAGGACCAGGAGGACCGCGAGGCCGCCAAGTACTGGGCCTCAAACCTGGTGCGGGAGAGCGGGCAGGGGCCCGGCCGAGACCAGGCCCAGCAGGCGGTGACCTACCTCAAGCAGTATTCCGACGATCAGCGCCGGCTTGCCGACATGGGCCGGCGCATCCAGGACCAGAAGGCCCTGGCCGAGGTCTACGGCGCCTGGAAGTCCGTGGTGGACGGCTACGGCCTGACCAGCCTGCACCGCGCCCTCTCGCGGCTCCTGTGGATCCTGGGCCTCGCCCTGGTGGCCTTCCTGATGGGCACCCTGGTGGACCACCTCTTCCACCGCGCCTCGGGCGAGAGGAAGAGCGCGGGCACCCTGCGGGTGGTGGCGAAGCTGGTGCTCCAGGTGAGCTGCGGCCTGGCCATCCTCTTCATTGTGTTCGGCCTGCCCGCCCAGACCACGACGGTCCTGGGCCTGGCGGGCGCCGGCCTGACCGTGGCCATGAAGGACTTCATCGTGGCCTTCTTCGGCTGGTTCATCCTCATGGGCCGCAACGGCATCCGCGTGGGCGACTGGGTGGAGATCCGCGGAGTCGGTGGCGAGGTTGTCGAGATCGGCCTCCTGCGCACCGTGGTGATGGAGACCGGCAGCTGGGCCGACGCCGGGCATCCCACCGGACGGCGCGTGGCCTTCGTCAACAACTTCGCCATCGAGGGCCACTTCTTCAACTTCTCCACCTCCGGCAAGTGGATGTGGGACGAGCTGAACGTCCTGATTCCCACCGGACGGGACCCCTATCCCATCATCGACGGCATCCAGAAGCTGGTGGAACGCGAGACCGAGGTCAATGCCCGCATCGCGGAGCAGGAGTGGCAGGGCGCCACCGCGCGCTACCATGTGAAGTCCTTCTCCACCGCGCCCGGCCTGAACACCGTGTCCTCCAACAACGGTATCGAGATCCGGGCCCGCTACATCACCCGGGCCTTCGAGCGCCACGAGACCCGCCTGCGCCTGAACCAGGCGGTGGTTGAACTCATGCATGGTCCCCGCGGGGATGCCGGCAGCCCCGGCGGAAAAGGCGAGGCCTGATGATTTCGTTCTCCAGTGTCAGCAAGCAGTACGGCCGGCAGGTGCTCTTCATCGAAGCGGACTTCCAGCTCAACCCGGGCGAGAAGGTGGGCCTCGTGGGGCCCAACGGCGCCGGCAAGTCTACGCTGTTCCGCATGATCATGGGGGAGGAGTCTCCGGATGACGGCACCGTCAGCCTGCCGAAGAAGCTCACCCTCGGCTACTTCCGGCAGGAGGTGGACGAGATGTCCGGGCGCTCGGTGCTTGACGAGGCCATCGCGGGCAGTGGCCGCCTGGGTGACCTGCACCATGAGCTCACGGACCTGGAGCATGCCCTCTCGGACCCGGCTCGGGCCGATGAGATGGAGGCCATCCTGGACCGCTTCGGCCACGTACAGGAGGAGTACCAGCACCGGGGCGGCTACGAGCTGGAAGCCAGGGCCCGGGCCTGTCTGCAGGGCCTCGGCTTTGAGGAGGACCAGATCGACGGCGATGTGGGCGCCCTCTCCGGCGGCTGGAAGATGCGCGTCTCCATGGCCAAGGTGCTGCTTGGCAATTTCGATGTGCTGCTCATGGACGAGCCCACCAACCATCTGGATATCGAATCCATCCTGTGGCTCGAGACCTTCCTGAAGTCCGTGCCTTCGACCCTGCTCATGACCTCCCACGACCGGGACTTCATGAACCGCGTGGTGACCAAGGTGCTGGAGATCGACGGCGGCGACCTCGTCACTTACTCCGGCAACTACGACTTCTATGTGCGGGAGCGGGAGACGCGGGAGGCCAACCAGGAGGCCGCCTACGCCCGCCAGCAGGCGAAGCTCGCCAAGGAGCAGCGCTTCATTGAGCGGTTCTCGGCCCACGCCGCCAAGGCCGCCCAGGTGCAGAGCCGGGTGAAGGCCCTGGACAAGATCGAACGCATCGAAGCGCCCCGCAGGCGCCAGGTGGTGAAGTGGAACTTTCGCATTCCCGGCCGCTCCGGCGACGACGTGGCGATGCTGGAAGGGGTTTGCAAGGCCTACGGCCCTCGTCGCATCTACGACGACTTCGCTCTGCACATCCGCCGCGGTGAGCGCTGGTGTGTGATGGGTCGCAATGGCGCCGGCAAGTCCACCCTGCTGAAGATGATCTCCGGGGCTGTGTCGCCGGACGCAGGCACCGTGCGCCTGGGCGCCAGCCTCAAGCTGGGCTACTTCTCCCAGCAGGCCCTCGACCTCCTGGATCCTGAGCTCACCGTCCTGGAACAAATGCAGAAGGACTTCCCCGTGGAGGGTCTGGGCGTCGTGCGGAACCTGCTGGGCGCGTTCCAGTTCTCCGGGGACGACGTGGACAAGAAGGTGCGGGCCCTCTCCGGGGGCGAGAAGTCCCGCCTGGTGATGGCGCGGATGCTCTTCGATCCGCCCAACTTCCTGGTGCTGGACGAGCCCACCAACCACCTGGACCTGGCCACCAAGGAGATGCTCATCGAGGCGCTGAAGGACTTCGAAGGGACGATGCTGTTCGTCTCCCACGACCGCGCCTTCCTGCGCGGCCTCGCCAACCGCGTGCTGGAGCTGGCCGGCGAAGAGCACGACCGGCCCCTGCTGTTCAGCGGCAGCTACGCCGAATACGTCGAGAGCACCGGCCGGGAAGCGCCCGGCGTGCACAACTAGGGGCGTGCTCATTAGCGGCTGCGCCGATACCGAGCTGGAAAAAGAAATCGAGGGGGACTTTCCCTCCGAGGCCAGGATCGGGGTGGGAGTGGCTGGCTGGGTAACCCAATGAGCTGCGGCCCCGCCTGGTCAGGGGGCGGGGCCGCAGGGAACGCAGTCCTCGTGCTACTTCGTGCCGACGAGGGCCAGGAGCGCCGCAAGCTGCTGTTCCAGCTTGGCCACTCGGAGGGCCAGGGCGTCGTTCTCAGCCTTCAGCTCCTGCACCGCTTCCACAGTGTAGGGGATGACCTGTTCGTAGCGCACCCCTAGAAGGGTGCTCGTGGTGTCCTTGGGCATGTAGACCGCCGTGGGAATGACCGTGACCATCTCCTGGGCGAGGAAACCCGCCTCGCTCTGACCAGCGGCATCCAGAACCAGGACTCCGTTCACGAAGCGGCTCTTGTGCTTGTAGTAGGTCTTGGGCTGCAGCTGCATCAGGGTAGCGAGGCCACCAGAGAGGGGCTGAACTTCGGTCTTCACGCGGGCGTCGGAGGTAAGGCTGGCGGCAGTGGTGAAGAATGCAGAGGACCAGGATACAAGGTCCGAACCGAGGGTCATGTTGGTGTCGCCAGGAAGGACAGCGGTCAGGGCGTCGATAGGACCCAGACCATCACTTCCAAGCACCATCGTGTTTTGAAGGTTGGTGTAGAGGCTGAGGTCGGTGATGCCAGCAGCACCAGCAGCACCCGTGTTACCGGTGATTCCCTGGATGCCCTGGGCACCAGCAGCACCAGCAGCACCAGCAGCACCAGCAGCACCAGCGGAGCCAGTGGGGCCGATGAGGCTGACACCCGCAGGCCAGACAC
>CAIMQW010000074.1 GCA_903843705.1 uncultured Holophagaceae bacterium
GACCCTGGCCAAGACCACGGGCCTGGACATCATGAAGCTCTCCCAGATGACCGGCCGCTTCATGGCGCCGCTGGCGCTGATCATGGCCTTCGCCACGGTCTATGCCATGTCCAAGACCAAGGGCCTCAAGGGCGCCATCGGGACCATCCTGGTGGCCGGCCTCAGCTTCTCCATCACCCAGTTCCTGGTATCCAACTTCATCGGCGCAGACCTCACCTCCGTACTGGCGGGACTCGCCTGCCTCATCGCCACGGCCATCTACCTGAAGTTCCAGAAGCAGGGCCAGCCCTGGCTCTTCGAGGGCGACGCTCCGGCCGACAACACCCCCAAGGTGTTCAACCTCAAGGAACTCTTCCTCTCCTGGCTGCCCTACCTGCTCCTGGCCGTGCTCGTCATCGCGGTGAACCTGCCCAAGACCAAGCCCCTGTTTGCCGGTGCCGCCGCGGGCTGGAGCTGGGCCGTGATCAAGGTTCAGATCGCCGACCCCAATCCTGGCAAGTTCTACGCGTTCACCTGGCTCCAGACCCCCGGCACCATCATGCTCATCGCCGGCGCCATCGCCTTCCCCTTCATGGGGATCAAGTACTCCGTGATGGGCGAGCAAGTCGGCAAGACCTTCAAGCAGATGATCCCCTCCTTCATCGCCGTGGCCTGCATTCTCTCCATCGCCTCGGTCATGAACCTGGCCCTGCCCATCATCGACCCCAAGACCAAGCTGGCCTTCGCCGGTGACCTCGCCAATAAGCAGATCTCCATGGTCGCCACCATGGCCAACGGCATCGTGGCCCTGGTCAGCCAGCACGTCTACCCGCTGCTGAGCCCCCTCTTCGGCACCATCGGCGTCTTCCTCACGGGCAGCAACACTTCGGCAAACGCCCTCTTCGGAAACCTGCAGAAGCTCACCGCCCAGGGCATGGGCCTGTCGGACATCCTCATGACCTCTGCCGGCAGCGCCGGCGCCTCCGCCGGCAAGATGATCTCCCCCCAGAGCATCGTCATCGCCGCCGCCGCCGTGGGCCTGGCTGGCAAGGAAGGCCTGATCATGCGGCAGACGATCAAGTACACGATCCCCTACGTGATCCTGCTGGCCCTCATGACCTGGGGCTTTGCCTTCATGTTCCCTGGGCTCGTACCCTGATCCAGTCATCCTGACTTGCTGAAAGAGGTGGACGCCATGCGCATCATCGTTGCTCCGGATTCCTTCAAGGGCAGCGTGTCGGCCCTGGGTGTGGCCGAGGCCATGGAGCGTGGCATCCACGCGGTGTTCCCCGAAGCCCAGGTCCTCAAGGTGCCCATCGCCGACGGCGGCGAGGGCACCGTGGAGGCCCTGGTGGCCGCCACCGGGGGCGAGCTGCGGCACACGGAGGTGCGCGGTCCCCTGGGCAGTCCGGTGCGCGCCCACTGGGGGGTCTCCGGCGACGGGGCCACGGCCTTCATCGAGATGGCCTCGGCCTCGGGCCTGCCCCTGGTGCCGAAAAACCAGCGTGATCCCCGCCTCACCAGCACCTACGGCACCGGCCAGCTGATGCAGGCCGCCCTCGACGCTGGCCTGCGCAAGCTGGTCATCGGCATCGGCGGCAGCGCCACCAACGACGGCGGCACAGGCATGGCCCGCGCCCTGGGGATTCGGTTCCTGGATGCGGCGGGCGCGGACCTGTCGGAAGGCGGCGGCGCCCTGGCGCGGCTGGTGCGGATCGACCTCTCAGGGCTGGATCCCCGCGTGGCCAAAGCCAGCCTCCTGGTGGCCTGCGACGTCGATAATCCCCTCTGCGGTCCCCGGGGCGCCTCGGCGGTCTACGGCCCCCAGAAGGGCGCGACCCCGGCGATAGTAGCGGAGTTGGACGCTGCCCTGGGGGTCTTCGCCACCGTGGCCGCCGCTGCCACGGGCCGCGACATGGCCACCCAGTCCGGGGCCGGCGCCGCCGGTGGCCTGGGCGCGGGGCTGCTGTTCTTCACCCCCGCCAGCCTCCGGCCCGGCGTGGCCATCGTGCTGGAGACCACGGGCTTCGACACCCTGGTCAAGGACGCGGACCTAGTCATCACCGGCGAGGGCCGCACAGACTTCCAGACTGCCATGGGCAAGGCGCCCGTGGGCGTCGCCGCCGTGGCCAAGCAGCACGGCGTCCCGGTAATCTGCCTCTCGGGTGGCCTGGGCGAAGGGGCCGACGATGTGCTGGCCCACGGCATCGACGGCCTCGCCAGCATCGTGCCCCAGCCCATGGCGTTGGAGGACTGCATGGCCCAGGGGGCGGCCCTACTGGAAGCCGCCGCCACCCGCGCCTGCCGCCTGCTCAAGGTCGGCCAGGGCCTGCGCGCCTGATCCACGCGTCTTCCAACCCTGCCAAGCTGGTGCCTGCACACAGCAGGAGCCCCCGCATGACCTTGACCGGGAAGACCATCCTCATCACCGGAGCCTCCTCCGGCATCGGTCTCGCCACGGCGCGGCTCCTCGCGGCGCAGGGCGCCCGGCTGCAGCTGGCCTCCCGCAACGTGCAGGCGCTGGAGGCCCTGGCCGCAGAGCTGCCGGGCAGCGCCGTCCTGCCGGTGGACATGTCAGAGCTGACGCAGGTGCGCGCCATGCTGCAGGAGGCAGCCCGCTTGGGTGGGTTTGATGGCCTGGTCAACAATGCGGGCCGCGCCTACGAGGCCACCCTGGAGAAGACGGACTTGGAGGCCCTGGACTACATCTTCCGGCTCAACCTGCTGGGGCCCGTGGCGGCCATGCAGGAAGCCCTGCCCATCCTGCGAGCCCGGGGCGGCGGTGGCATCGTCAACATCAGCTCGGGCACCACCCTCATGCGGATCCCGGGCTACAGCGTCTACTCCTCGTCCAAACGCGCCCTGAACGGCTTTACCCTCACCGCCCGGGAAGAGCTGCTGGCCGAGAACATCCGGGTGAGTCTGGTGTATCCCCGGCTCACGGCCACGGCCTTCGGCGAGAACAAGGTCCTCACCGGGAAGGATGGCGGCCTGGGCGCGCGGCCCGCGGCGGACTACACCAAGGGGGATCCGCCGGAGCACATTGCGGGCCTGATCCTGCAGGCTCTACTCGAGGGCGGCGCCGAATACTTCGCGCACCCGGACATGCAAAAGCTCCGGGGCTGATCAGGCGACAGGGGCTGTCTTCAGCTGCTCCCGCACGTGCTGGAAGAAGGCTCGCTCGGCGAGGCTGAGATGGCGGGCGGGGTTCCAGACCAGGTGGGATGAGATCCGAATCGGGGGGCCGTCCCAGGGCAGGGCCACCAGGGTGCCGGCCTCGAGCTCCGCTTCCACGGCCATCCGTGGCAGGGGGGCGACGCCCAGTCCCTCCATCACACAGCGCTTGATGGTCTCCACGCCCTGGAACTCCAGGAAGTCCCCGGAGTGCGCCCCGGCGGTGATGAGCTGCCGCTCGAACTGGTTCCGGTAGCTGCAGCCGAGTGCCTTGAGCAGGACCTCCTCGCCCATGAGGTCCTGGGCGGAAACAGTGAGAGCGAAGGCCAGCCGGTGGGAGGGGGCGGCGAGGATGAGGATCTCCTCGTCCCGGAGCCGCTCCACGGCCAGGGTCTTGGAGGGGAAGGGCTCCTCGAGGATGAAGGCGAAGTCCACGGCGCCTTCCAGTACCTGGCGCTTGAAGTCCCGCACAAAGCCCGGCTGGAACCGGAGCCGGACCCGGGGGAACTTCGCCCGGAAGGTCCGGAGGATGGGGGGCAGCAGGTAGGTGCAGACGGACTCCGGCCCCGTAAAGCGGAGGGTGCCCACGCCCTCTTCCTCCAGGACCGAGGCCTTGGCCTCGTGGGTCAGGGACAGGATTCGCTCGGCATAGACCAGGAACCGACTCCCAGGTTCTGTCAGCTCAAGGCGGTTACCCACCCGGTTGAACAGGTCTGTCCCCAGGTCCTCCTCCAGGCTCTTGATCTGGGCCGTGACGCTGGACTGGGCGTAACCCAAGCCCGCTGCGGCATGGGTGAAGTTCAGCGTCCGGGCGGCGGCGCAGAAGGTGGAGAGCGTGCGGACATCCATGGTTCGTCGTCTCCCGGTTCAAGGGTCCCAGTATCAGGGCCAGCATCGGAAAACCCGATGCCTAGCATCAGAAAATACCATCTGGTCAGGAATGAGATGCAAAGGAAGATGGGAAATTGATGACCAAAGCATCGACTTTGTCCGATGCTCCCCCCTCACCGTTCCGTCGAAAGGTCGCCCCATGCCCTGGAACCAGAACTATGCTGCGTTGAACGGGAGCCTGCTCCTGACGGCCCTCGTGGTGGCGATCCCCATCTTCTTCCTGTTCTGGGCCCTGGCGGTAAAGCGGATGAAGGGCCATGTGGCGGGCCTCATCACGCTGGGACTCACCATTGTCATCAGCGTCCTGGTCTATCGGATGCCCGTGAGCGCCGCCCTCTCGGCCTCGGCCCTGGGCATGCTGACCGGCCTCTTCCCCATTGGTTGGATCATCCTGACGGCGGTGTTCCTGTTCAACCTCACGGTCGAGTCGGGCCAGTTCGAGGTCATCAAGAGCTCCATCTCGTCCCTGTCCCCGGATCGTCGCATCCAGGCCCTGCTCATCGCCTTCTCCTTCTCAGCCTTCATGGAGGGCGTGGCCGGTCAGGGCGCCCCCGTGGCTGTGGCCGCGGCCATGCTCATCGGCCTGGGCTTCCCGCCGCTGACCGCGGCCGTCATCTGCCTCGTGGCTAACACGCCCCCCGTGCCCTTCGGTCCCGTGGGTGTGCCCACGATCATGATGTCGACCGTGACCGGGATTCCCGCCACCACCATGGCCCGCGCCGTGGGCATCGACATGGCCATCATGGCTTTGATCATCCCCTTCTTCATGGTCGTGGTCATGGTCGGCTTCCAGAAGGCCAAGGAAGTGCTGCCTGCGGCCCTGGTGGCCGGTGTCAGCTATGCCGCTGCCTCCCTGGTGCTGTCCACCTGGTTCGGGCCTGAGCTGCCGGCCATCACTGCCTCGGTGGTCTCGCTCGTCTGCCTCGTGGGCTTCATCAAGATCTGGCAGCCCAAGACCATCTGGACCTTCGAGAACGATGCGGCTGACGCGACCGCCAACGCGACCGCCCACACCGCGGGTCAGGTCTTCAAGGCCTGGTCACCCTTCCTCATCCTCATGGTCGTCATGGGCATCTGGGGGACCCCCGCCTTCAAGGCCTACGCCGAGAAGACCCACCACTGGTTCCTGGCCGTGCCCAAGTGGCCCGGGCTGGACGGCATCGTCTTCAAGGCCGCGCCCATCGTCGCCAAGCCCGCCGCCTATGCGGCCAGCTACAAGTGGCAGTACCTCACGGCCCCCGGTACCGCCATGTTCCTCTCCGCCCTGCTCTCCATGGTCGTGCTAAAGATCACTCCCGCCATCGGCGTCCGGGTGTTCGCCAAGACCTTCATGCAGCTGCGCTTCGCCCTCATCACCCTGGCCTCGGTCATCGGCCTAGGCTTCCTGGCCAACTACTCGGGCATGTCCTTCACCCTGGGCCTGGCCATGGCGGTGCTCACGGGCATGGCCTTCCCCATCTTCAGCCCGATCATCGGCCTGATCGGCGTGTTCCTCACGGGCTCGGTGACCTCGTCGGCGGCCCTGTTCGGCAAGCTCCAGCAGGTCACCGCCATCCAACTGGGCCTGAACCCCGTGCTTACCACCTCCGCGAACCTCTTCGGCGGGGTCATGGGCAAGCTCATCTCCCCCCAGTCCATCGCCGTGGCCTGCGCGGCCGTGGGTCTGGTGGGCAAGGAAACGGACATCTTCCGGAAGACCCTCAAGTATTCGATGATCCTCTTAGGTATGGTGATAGTCATCGTCCTCTTGCAAGCCTTCGTCATTCCCTGGATCCTGCCCACCGCGCCTGCGGTGAGCTGACCGCCAAGGCGGCTTGAGTTAATCAGGACTTATTTTCCCCCCCTTATGGCATACGAAAACCAGAGAGGCACCTAATCAGAAGGTGCTTCTCTTTTTAGGAGCTTGAAATGACCTCCACCTTTGAGTTCCGCGACGCGGTCCTGGCGGCCTATCCCGATGTCTACACTCCGGCGGCCCTGGCGGCCCTGGAAGTGCTGGCGCCCCTCAACCACCGCCGCCACGAGCGGATGGCGGCCCGGACGGTGCTACGCAAGCGGCGGGCGGACCAGGGCGAGCGGATCGCCTTCCTGGATCCTGAGTCCCT
The DNA here is from genome assembly GCA_903843705.1 of uncultured Holophagaceae bacterium. Classification (GTDB taxonomy): domain Bacteria; phylum Acidobacteriota; class Holophagae; order Holophagales; family Holophagaceae; genus Geothrix. Next base: position 6,150 of record CAIMQW010000074.1, read on the forward strand.
GATTCCGGGCACCCAGATCAAGGTGGCCGACGCCCGGTCCGGCAACTTCGACGGTGCCATCATCCCGCCGGACCTCCAGCGCCAGTGGATCCAGGGCACGGGCCCCGCAACGAAGCCCCGCTCCGATGTGCGCTCAGGCATCCGCAATGTGGCCTACGCGCTGCTCTCCGGCGCCGATGGCTGGATGTTTGACGGCGAGGACGCCCTGGGCCAGGTGGACACCATGTCCCTGGACAATCACCGCAACCTCAAGCTGGCCATCGACCGGGACCCCCTCTTTCTGGCGGTGGCCGAAGAGGTCGCAACGGAGATGAACACCTGGGCCCAGGGCTTCTTCGGGCGGCCCATAATCGCCGACTGGCGCCAGCAGCTGGACTTCACCACGGTCATCTTCCGCTGCCGGGGCCTGCACCTGGATGACCGGCACATCCGCCAGGATGGCCGCGGCTTCTCGGCCTCCATCTCGGACCTGGTGCTGTACGTGGTGAACAACCATGCCCGGCTCCTGGCCGCGGGCCGCAGCATCGTCGTCTACCTGCCCAAGACCCAGACCGCCGAGGACGCGGCCCTGTGGAATAGCTTCATCCTGGCTCTGGAGGGTCACCTAGGCCTCCCCGTAGGCACCATCAAGTGCTACGTGCTGGTGGAGCAGCTGGAGCAGTGCTTCCAACTCATGGAGATCCGCGCCGCCCTGTCCCCGCACTTTGTGGGCTTCAACACAGGCCGCTGGGACTACATCAACAGCGTCTCGGACGCCCTGGCCTGGGACAAGACCTTCGTCAATCCCAACATCCAGGCCATCACCATGACTTATGGCTACATGCGCAACTACGAAGACCGCGTGCGCCGGGCCATGAACACGCCGGACCGCAACGGCCGCTGCACCCTCTGGCAGGGGGGCATGGAGCCGAACATTCCCGTGGGCTCGCCTGAAGGCGTCGCCGCCAGCATGAAGCGGGCCGTGGCCGGGGCCGAGCGCGAGCAGCGCGAGGGTGCCTCGGGCAAGTGGGTCGCCCACTGGAAGATGGTCCACATCGTCCGGCCCGTGTGGGAGAAGGTGGGCCAGGCCAACCAGCTGGGTCGCGCCTTCCCGGCCCTGACCTACAGTCCTGCGGACGCCTCTGGCCTCATGCTGCTCGAGCCCGCCCCCCGTACCATCGCCGGCGCCCGGGACCTGCTCTCCGTGGCCCTGCAGTACGGCAATGCCTTCCTGCGGGGCTTCCAGGCCGCCGCGCTGAAACCCGCGGACTTCTTCGGCAACGACGACGTCCTCTACCTCATGGAGGACATGGCCACGGGCGAGATCCGCCTGTCCATCCTCTGGGAGTGGATCCACAAGGGCGCCCTGCTCACCGAGGCCGATGCCGAGACCGGCTGCGCCGAGGGGGAGGCCTTCACCCTGGCTCTCTTCGCCCGCCTGCTGAAAGAGGAATACGCCAAGCTTCGCCAGGCCAGCAACCGCGACGTCCACGACGACTCCAAGGACACCACCCTGCCCATCGCCCGGGCCATCGTGCAGACCTACGTCCAGAGTCCCCTCAAGGCCCCCTGGTACGTGGACCTGCTCAACATCAACCTGGGCCTGGATGACCTCCACATCGCCGAGAGCCGCATCGCCCGGTACCTCCAAGCCTTCGGCAGCGACGGCACCCGCATCACCGAGAACCAGGATTTCTGAGGGTTTTCGAGAACTGAATAAATATCGCGTTGGATCAGTTGCTTTTCGTTTTTTTAGTTTTTCTTGAGCTCTGCCGCGAAGGCGTCAAGGGCGCGGTAGTAGGGGTCGATGCTGGGGATGTAGTGGCGCTCGCTGGCGGCGTGGGGGCCGATGCCGGTCTGGCCCCAGACCACGCCCTGGCCGCCGGGGGCGAAGCGGGCGGAGGTGCCGGCGCCCTTGCGGC
>CAIMQW010000075.1 GCA_903843705.1 uncultured Holophagaceae bacterium
CCGTCCTGAACCCGCTTTGAATTTACCGAAAACAGGAAGAAGAAAAAAACCAGACACCGATGAACACCGATAAAGGCATGAGGAACACCGAAAAAACCACGATCATCATCTTTTGATAAATTATCTTTTATCAGCTTTTAAACAGCACTTATCGGTGTTTATCGGTGGCTAATAAGCTGTTTTAATGTTGAGCACACTGCTCGTTGTTGGAGTCTCCCCCATGGGTCACGAAGAAGCCTTTGTGAAGGCCTTCATTGCCTCGGCCCAGCGGGCGCGCTGGATCCACTTCCTGGCGCTTCCCAAGCGGCGCCAGGAGATCCTCAGCCGCCTGAACCGGCACCTGCCCTATGTCTCCGAGCTTGGCACCGAGGTCTCTGGGGACCAGGACTTCCCCGCCGGACTGGAGCAGCTCCTCAAGGCCAGGGGGGCGGGACCCACCTGCCACGTCATGGTCGACGGCCTGAAGGCCGACGGCCGGGAGCTCCCGCTGGCCCAGGCCCTCAACGAGATCTGCCTGCACCGCGGCGGGGCCATCCTGTCCTGCCTCCCCGGGCGCCTCGCCTACTACAAGCCCGAGTCCCCGGCCCCCGGCATCCTCCTGGAGCGCCTGCCCTCGTAGGCGCAATTACCAGGAACCGCCCCTCGCTTACTTTTCTGAATTTACCTGAAGAAAATAAGAGCGCAGAGGTCACCCTCTGCGCTCTTATTTTCTCTGACCCGGTCTAGATGAGGCCGAGTTCCTTCACGGCGTCGCGCTCTTCGCCCAGTTCCTTGGCGGTGGCGTCCATCTTGGCGCGGCTGAAGGCGTTGATCTCCAGACCCTGGACGATCTTGACGTTGCCATCCTTGACCGTGACGGGGAAGCCGTAGACCAGGCCCTCGGGCACGCCGTAGCTGCCGTCGGAGGGGAACGCCATGCTGGTCCAGTCACCCTCGGGGGTGCCCAGGGCCCAGCTCTTCATGTGGTCGATGGCGGCGCTGGCGGCGCTGGCGGCGCTGCTGAGGCCGCGGGCCTCGATGATGGCGGCGCCGCGCTTGGCGACGGTGGGGATGTAGGAGCTCTCATACCAGGCATGGTCGTTGACCAGGTCGTAGGCGCACTTGCCGTCCACGGTGGCGTGGTAGAGGTCGGGGAACTGGGTGACGCTGTGGTTGCCCCAGATGGTCATCTGCTTGATGGCCGTGACGGGGGCGCCGGTCTTGGCGGCCAGCTGGGAGATGGCACGGTTGTGGTCGAGGCGCACCATGGCGTGGAACTGGCTGGGCTTGAGCTTGGGGGCGTTGGAGAGCGCGATGAAGGCGTTCGTGTTGGCGGGGTTGCCCACCACCAGCACGCGCACATTGCGGCTGGCCACTTCACTCAGGGCGTGGCCCTGGGGCTTGAAGATGCCGCCGTTGGCGTTCAGCAGGTCGGCCCGCTCCATGCCAGCCTTGCGCGGCAGGGCGCCCACGAGCAGTGCGTAGTCGGCGTCCTTGAAGGCCACCATGGGATCGTCGGAGGTCACGACGCCCGCCAGCAGGGGGAACGCACAGTCGTTGAGCTCCATGACGACGCCGTTGAGCGCCTTCAGGGCGGGGGTGATCTCCAGCAGCTGGAGGATCACGGGCTGATCTGCGCCCAGCATCGCGCCACTGGCGATGCGGAAGAGCAGGCTGTATCCGATCTGGCCGGCGGCGCCGGTGACAGCCACGCGAACGGGGGTCTTCATGGGTGATCCTCCTGGATGGGTGACCCCATTCTATAGCGGGCATCCAGGAAGAAAACCAGCGGGTCGGCAATCGTGACATCTGTCCGCCGGCCCAGCACCCGGGTGTCAGCCTTCCAGGTCCTTGATCACCTGGTCCCCGCCCAGCTGCCGCATCTGGTTCAGGATCCAGGCCTGGCGGCCCCGGATGTAGTCGCTGGGCGCGTTCGCGTGGAACTTCCGGGGGTTGGGCAGCACCGCCGCCAGCAGGGCCGCCTCGCTGGGTGTGAGGCGCTTGGCTGGCTTGCCGAAGTAGGCCCGGGCTGCGGCCTCGGCCCCGTAGATCCCGTCCCCGAACTCCACGATGTTGAGGTAGACCTCCAGGATTCGCTTCTTGGACCAGCCGGCCTCCAGCATCAGGGTGAACCAGGCCTCCAGCCCCTTCCGGGTCCAGGAGCGGCTGCTCCAGAGGAAGAGGTTCTTAGCCGTCTGCTGGGACACGGTGGAGGCGCCCCGCTTGCGGCGGCTGGTCTCGTTGTGCTGCACGGCCTTCTCGATCGCCTGCCAGTCGAAGCCGAAGTGATCGGCGAAGTTCTGGTCCTCCGCGGCGATCACCGCCACGCCCAGGCTGGGTGCGATCTCCTCCAGGGGCACCCAGCGGTGGTGGGCTGTGTAGGGCTTGTCCCCGGACCAGGCCTCCAGCCGGCGCTGCACCATCAGGCCGGAGCTGGGCACCGGCACGAACCGGAAGACCAGCACCAGGAGCAGGTTCAGACCCAGGAACAGGCCCAGGGCCCAGCCCAGGGCCTTGAGGACCCGCCGACCCCAGCCCCGCGCCTTCACCATGCCGCCTCCGGGGGGAGCGCGGCGAAGGGCGATGGCTCAAGCAGACAGTCCGGCATGGCTCCATTCTGCCAGCCCCGCAGTCCCGGCGGGGCGGCGGCGCCTTGTGGGGCGGGTCGGCGGCTGCTAGGCTGAATCATCACCACGCTTGTGAGCACCCATGCCCGCCACCTCCCCGATTATTCCGTTTATTAGCATCCCCCAGGGTGGCTAGGACGGGTTTACCCCTTCGTTTCCTGCCACCCCCCGCACCTCACCGTCGGGGGGTTCTTCGTTCTGCAGCTCTGGAGTCTCGATGACCTCCGATCCCACCCCGTCCCGCGACCTCCTGGAGCGCATCCTCACGGCTCTGGTCTATGACGTGGCCATCGAGAGCCCCCTGGAGCCCGCCCGGCACCTGAGCGAGCGCCTCGGCGCCCCGGTCTGGTTCAAGCGCGAGGACCTGCAGCCCGTCTTCTCCTTCAAGCTCCG
>CAIMQW010000076.1 GCA_903843705.1 uncultured Holophagaceae bacterium
CCTCTTGGCAGTTATCCCCGTTCATCCGTTTTTATCCCCGTCCAATATGCACTTGTCTTTGAACCTTCGGCCTGGCATTCCGTCCCAGAAAGCAAAAGCATGACGGGGATCAATGGGATGGACGGGGATGCCTGCAAGTGCGTGGCCGAGGATCATCCCGGGAATCCCGGAAGATCCGTTTTTTTGCTGAGGTTGTCTGCTGATCGGGAAAGCAATAACCCTGCGGATTCGCCGGATTCGGCGCATGATCCTCTGTAGCTGGGGAAGGCCATGGCCCGCAAGAAAGCACCCGAACCCGAACGGACGCCCAAGGCCGAGGCAGCAGCCTCGGCGGGGCTGCCGTCCCTTCGGCACCCTTCGAGTCCTTTCCCCATCGTGGGCATTGGTGCGTCCGCCGGCGGCCTGGGGGCTTTCGAGGCGTTCTTCTCGGGCATGCCCGCCGAGGTGGAACCCGGCATGGCCTTCGTGCTGGTGCAGCACCTGGCCCCGGACCACAAGAGCATCCTCACGGAGCTCATCCAGCGCTACACCCGCATGCAGGTCTTTGAGGTGGTGGACGGGGTGGTCGTCCAGCCCAACTGCGCCTACATCATTCCGCCGGGCCATGACATGGCCTTCCTGAATGGCACGCTGCAGCTGATGGAACCCGCCGCGCCCCGCGGCCAGCGCCTGCCCATCGACTTCTTCTTCCGCTCCCTGGCCCAGGACCAGCACGAGCAGGCCATCGGCATCGTGCTGTCAGGCACCGGCAGCGATGGGACCCTGGGGGTGCGGGCCATCAAGGGCGAGGGCGGCATGATCATGGCCCAGAGCCCGGAGTCCACCGAGTTCGACGGCATGCCGCGCAATGCCCTCGCCACGGGCCTGGTGGATTATGAGCTGCCGCCCGGGGAGATGGCCGCCCAGCTCATGGCCTACGCCGCTCATGCCTACGGCCACCCCGCCTCCCGGGCCGCGCTCCCGCAGACGCCCAAGCTGGAGAACGCCCTGAAGAAGGTCTTCATCCTGCTGCGGTCCCAGACGGGGCACGATTTCTCCCAGTACAAGCCCAGCACCCTCCAGCGCCGCATCGAGCGTCGCATGGCTGTGCATCTGATCCATTCCATGGAGGGCTACGTCAAGTTCCTGCAGCGGACGCCCCCGGAGGTGGAGGCGCTCTTCCGGGATCTGCTGATCGGCGTTACCAACTTCTTCCGGGACACAGAGGCGTTCCAGGCCCTCGAGGAACTGGGCATCCCCAAGCTCTTCCTCGACAAACCCGCAGGGTCGGTGATCCGGGTCTGGTGCCCCGGCTGCTCCACGGGCGAGGAAGCCTACTCCATCGCCATCCTGCTGCAGGAGCGCATCGAGGCCATCAAACAGGGCTACACCCTCCAGGTCTTCGCCACAGACATCGACAGCCGGGCCTTGGCCACGGCCCGGGCGGGCCTCTACCCGGCCAGCATCGCCGTCGATCTGTCCAGGGAGCGCCTGGCGCGGTTCTTCGTGGCCGAGCCCGATGGCCTGACCTACCGCATCCACAAAGGCATCCGGGACACGGTCGTCTTCTCCGAACACAACGTCATCAAGGATCCGCCCTTCTCCAAGCTCGATCTCGTCAGCTGCCGGAACCTCATGATCTACCTGGACGGCGACCTGCAGAAGAAGCTCATCCCCTTGTTCCACTACGCCCTGAACCCCGGTGGCGTGCTCTTCCTGGGGACCTCGGAAACGGTGGGCGACCAGGCGAATCTCTTTGTCGTGCTCGACCGCAAGGCGAAGCTGTTCCAGCGCCTGGAAGACTTCCGCAGCGGCCATCGGGCGGCCCTCGGCAAGTTCCTCCCGCCCATGACGGCGATTTACGCCACGCTGCCCCAAGCCGCGGCCAGGACGGGCTTCCCCGCGAAGCTGCCGCTGCGGGAGCTGACAGAGCGGGCCCTCCTCCGGGAGGTCACCCCGGCGGGCGTGTTGGTCAACGCCCAGGGCGACATCCTGTACATCCATGGCCGCGCCGGGATGTACCTGGAGCTGCCCACCGGGGAGGTCGGCCTCCCCAACATCCTGAAGATGGCGCGCGAAGGCCTGCAGCGCGAGCTGGCCGTGGCCCTCCACACTGCCAGCGCCACCAAGGAGTCTGTGAGCTGCCCAGGTCTGCGCGTCAAGACCAATGGCCACCTCTCCCATGTCAACCTGAGCGTCCGCCCGCTGGCCCCCCACCAAGCCAGCACGGTGGCCTCTACGCTTGAGGCAGCTCTGTACCTCGTCGTGCTGGAGGAAGCTCCGCCCCCGGTGGTGGCGCCTGCTCTGCTGGCGGAACCCGCGGACCCGGCTGTGGCGCTCGATGCGCGCATCCTGGCCCTCAAGCAGGACTTGAAGGCCAAGGATGATTTCCTCCAGGCCACCCGGGAGGAGCTGGAGACCTCCAACGAAGAGCTCAAGTCCTCCAATGAGGAAATGCAGTCGGTGAATGAGGAGCTGCAGTCCACCAATGAGGAGCTGGAGACCTCCAAGGAGGAGCTGCAGTCGGTCAACGAGGAGCTCTCCACGGTCAATGGCGAGCTGCAGAGCAAGGTGGCGGATCTCTCCCGGGCCAACAACGACATGAACAACCTGCTGGCGGGCACCGGCATCGGCACCATCTTCGTGGACCTGGGCATGCGCATCCTGCGCTTCACCCCCCGCATCCGCTCGATCATCAACCTGATTCCGGGCGACGTGGGCCGCCCCGTGGGCCACCTGGTGCCCAACCTGGTGGGCTACGATCGCCTGGTGGCCGATGTGCAGGAGGTGCTGGACACGCTGGTCCCCAAAGAGGTGGCGGTGCTGAACCAGGAAGGGCTGTGGTTCACCATGCGCATCCTGCCCTACCGGACCCTCAACAACACCATCGAAGGGGCGGTGCTGACGTTCACCGACATCACCGCGCGCAAACAGGCCGAGGACGCGCTGCGCGGAGCCAACGAGCTGCTCCGCCTCGCCGTGGTGGTGCGCGACTCCTACGATGCCATCACCGTGCAGGACCTGGAGGGGCGGACCCTGGCCTGGAATCCCGGGGCGGCGCGCCTGTATGGCTGGAACGAGGCCGAGGCCCTGGCCATGAACGTCCACGACCGGATCCCGGAAGGGCTCAAGGAAGGCGCCCTGGCCACCCTGGCCCAGCTGAGCCGGGCCGAGGTTCTGGAGCCCTACCTGACCCAGCGGCTCACCAAGGACGGCTCGAGCGTCGCCGTCTCGATCATCTCCACCGCCCTGGTCGGGGAAGACGGTCAGATGTATGCCATCGCCACGACCGAGCGGGAGTTAAGCGCCAGGCCTGACTGACCGATAAATGAGGATCATGGGCACCAGCGGCAAGTCCCCCGAGGATGGCAGAGGCCTCCGCCAGCAGGCAGAAGAGGTGGCCCGGGGACAGATTCCGGCCTCGCCTCCGGCCACCGAGCCTTTGTCTCCTACAGCCGCCCAGAAGCTGCTCCTCGAGCTCCAGGTGCACCAGATCGAGCTGGAGCTCCAGAACGAGGAGCTGCGGCGGGCGCAGCTTGAGCTGGGCGCCTCCCAGGCCCGCTACTTCGACCTCTACGACCTGGCCCCTGTGGGCTACCTGACGCTCAGCCGGCCAGGCCTGATCCTCGAAGCCAACCTCACCGCCGCCGCCCTCTTGGGGGTGAGCCGCGGGGCCATGGTCCACCAGCCCCTCTCCCGCTTCATCCATGCGGACGACAAGGATCTCTACTACCTGCAGAGCAAGCGGCTCCTGAGTCTCAGGGAACCGCTGGCCTTCGACCTGCGGATGCTGAGGGGAGACGGGGTCGCCTTCTGGGGGCATCTGGTCACCACGGTGGCGCCCGACCCCGAGGGCCCGGAGGTGCTTCGCCTCGTGCTGTCCGATGTGACCGGGCCGAAGCAGGCGGAGGCGGAAACCGCCAAGCTCCAGGCCCAGCTCCAGCAAGCCCAGAAGATGGAGAGCCTGGGCATCCTGGCCGGCGGAGTGGCTCACGACATGAACAACGTGCTGGGCGCGATCCTCGGGCTGGCCTCGGCCCACCTCAGCACCCAGCCCGAGGGCAGCCCCCTCCACCGGGCCCTCGGCACCATCTGCAAGGCCACCGAACGGGGTGGGAAGATGGTCAAGAGCCTGCTGAGCTTTGCCCGCCAGACCCCGGCGGAGAACCACCAGCTCGACCTGAACGCCCTGCTCCGGGAGCAGGTCAGCCTGCTGGAACGGTCGACCCTGGCGAACGTGCACCTGCTCGTGGATCTGGAGCCGGAGCTGCAGCCCATCCGGGGAGATGCCGGCGCCTTGACCCATGTCTTCATGAACCTCTGCGTCAACGCCGTGGATGCCATGCCACAGGACGGCACCCTCACCCTGCGCACGCGCAATGTCGATCACGACTGGATCGAGCTCGTGGTGGAAGACACCGGCACCGGCATGAGCAAGGAGGTCCTGGAGAAGGCGCTGGACCCCTTCTTCACCACCAAGGAAGTCGGCAAGGGCACCGGACTGGGGCTGTCCATGGTCCATAGCATCGTGAAGGCGCACCGGGGGCAGCTGTCGCTCCAGAGCGAGCCCGGCCAGGGCACCCGCGTGCGGCTGCGCTTCCCCGCCTGCGAGCGGGAAGCCCACCTCGCCGCGGCAGCCGTGGCCGACGCCGCGCCGATCCCCCACGGATCCCGGAAGGTACTGCTGGTGGACGACGATGACCTGATCCAGAGTTCAATCCAGATGATGTTTGAGGTCCTGGGCCACACGAAGGTGTTCCCAGCCCCGAGCGGCGAGGAGGCCCTGGCCATGCTGGAGGCAGGGCTCGAGCCAGATCTCGTCATCCTGGACATGAACATGCCGGGCCTGGGCGGGATCGGGACGCTCCCCCGCCTGCGGGTGCTGCGCCCCACGGTGCCCGTCCTGCTCGCCACCGGTCGCATCGACCAGACGGCCCTGACCCTCGCCGCGGCGCATCCCGGGGTCACTCTGCTGCCCAAGCCCTTCGGCCTGCAGGAGCTCCAGCAGCACCTGGAAGCCCTCTGACGCCTGATCTGCGTGGCTTCAGCCTTTCTGCCTGATCCTCGGGAACCGTGGAAGCGCGTTACCCTCTTCCTGGCCCTCGCAGCGGGGCGAGAGGCAAACCGGATGATCACGCCGAAGAAATACCGCCTGGTGATCGCCGAAGACCACTCCCTCATGCGGGATGGCCTGCGCTCGCTCCTGGGCTCGAGACCCGAATACACGGTCGTCGGAGAGGCCTCGGAGGGCCGGGAGGCCATTCGGTGCGCCGGCACGTTCCAGCCGGACCTTATGCTGCTGGATCTCTCCATGCCTGGCACCAATGGCATCGAGGCACTCAAGGAGATCAAGCGGGTCAGCGGCCAGACTCGGGTCCTCGTCCTGACGGCCCACAAGGACGAGGAACACATCTTCGCGGCCCTCAAGGCTGGCGCCGACGGCTACCTGCTGAAGGATGACAGCGCCGAAGAACTGCTGACGGCCCTGAAGTGCGTCCTGGGCGGAGAGCGCTTCCTCAGCCCGGCCATCGCCACCAAGGTCATCGCCGGCTACCTGCTGCAGGAGGGCTCGGGGAAGCCCTCCGTCTACGAGCTCCTGTCGGTGCGGGAACGCGAGATCCTCAAGCTGGTGGCCGAGGGCAAGCGCACCCGCGAGATTGCTGACTACCTCTGCCTCAGCCCCAAGACCGTGGAAAGACACCGCACGAAGCTGATGGAAGAGCTGGGCCTCCATTCCATCGCAGCCCTGACCTCCTACGCCATCGAGAAGGGCCTCGTCACCCTTTAGGCCCCGTACATCGGGACACCTGGCCCCGCAAAGAAGGGCTACCCGATAACTGCAAGAGCTTATTAACCAACGATTAACACCGATTAAAAGCTGATAAATAAAAACCTATAATTGATCCCGATTATCGGCCAGCTTCAGCCTGAAAGCGGTCCACAGATGACGCAGATGCCGCGCCCCCACCCTTGGCCTTGCTGCCCTGGGCACCCGGGCCCTGCCGGTGATCAAGGCGATTGCACAGATGGGTGCCGACACCACCCGCATGGGCCCGCCGGAGGCGGCTTCCGGCTGCGCCGGAAGTCATCCAGGGGCGCCCCGGC
>CAIMQW010000077.1 GCA_903843705.1 uncultured Holophagaceae bacterium
CGTGGCCGTCCTCGGCGTACTTCTTCCCGCGGGGCAGGCGGTTCTCGTAGTCGTCTCCGAGCTTCTCGAGGCCCTGAATCCAGAGGCGGCCCCACCAGGTGGCGCCGAAGCGGTCGGCGTGGCTCATCATGGCGCCACCTCCTTCGCGGTGCGCCGCACGGGCTTGGGGGCGGCTTCCTCGCCGTTGCCTTCATCCGGGTCCAGCAGCTCGGCGTTGGGGTCCAGCGCCACCAGCTGGCGCAGGGCGTCGTCGTCCAGCTCGGTGAGCCAACCTTCGCCGGAGCCGACCACGCGGTCCGCGAGGTCGCGCTTGGACTCCAGCAGCGCGTCGATCTTCTCTTCCAGGGTGCCGATGGTGACCAGCTTGTGGACCTGCACGTTCTTGGTCTGGCCGATGCGGTAGGTGCGGTCCGTGGCCTGGTCCTCCACGGCGGGGTTCCACCAGCGGTCGAAGTGGAAGACATGGGTGGCGGCCGTGAGGTTCAGGCCGACGCCGCCCGCCTTGAGGCTGAGCAGCAGCACCGGGGCGGCGTCAGCGTCCTCCTGGAAGGTGCGCACCATCTCGTCGCGGCCCTCGCGGCTGGTGCCGCCGTGCAGGAAGGGCGGCTCGAAGCCCAGGGCCTCCTGGAGGTGCACCTGCAGCCGGTCGCCCATCTCCTTGAACTGGGTGAAGACCAGGGCGCGCTCGCCGGCCTCCACGACCTCTTCGAGCATCTCGGTGAGCCGGTCCAGCTTGCCGCTGCGGCCGCGGTAGGGACCCTGCTGCTTGAGGAACTGGCTTGGGTGGTTACAGATCTGCTTGAGGTGCGTGAGCAGGGCCAGGATGCGGCCGCGACGCTCGATGCCGGTGGCCGCGTCCAGCTCTTCGTCCATCTTCTCGACGCGGTACTGGTAGAGCTCGGCCTGCTCGCGGCTGAGGGTGGTGTACACCTTCATCTCGTGCTTCTCGGGCAGGTCCTGGATGATGCTCTTGTCGCTCTTGAGGCGGCGCAGGATGAAGGGGCCGATGCGCTGGCGCAGCTCGTTGGCGGCGTCGGGATCGCGATACTTCTCGATGGGCGTGGCGAAGCGCTCCTTGAACTGGGACTCGCTGCCCAGGTAGCCCGGCAGCCCCGCGCTCATGATGGCCCACAGCTCCGTGAGCCGGTTCTCGATGGGCGTGCCCGTGAGGGCGAGCCGGAAGCTGCCGCGCAGCTTGCGGATGGCCTTGGCCTGGGCCGAGCCAGCGTTCTTGATGGCCTGGGCCTCGTCCACCACCACCATGCCCCAGTGGCGCTTGCCGAAGGTCTCCTCCTCGCGGCGCACCACGCCGTAGGTGGTGAGCACCAGGGTGTGGGGCTTGAAGGTGGCCGGTAGGCGGTCCCGGTTGTTGCCGTGGTGCACGAAGACCGGGAGGGAGGGGGCGAACTTGGCCAGCTCCCGCTCCCAGTTGCCCAGCAGCGACGTGGGGCAGACCAGCAGCGTGGCGGGGCCGTCCTTGGGCTTCTGGGTCTGCCGGTGCAGCAGCAGGGCCAGCACCTCGATGGTCTTGCCCAGGCCCATGTCGTCCGCCAGGATGCCGCCGAGGCCCAGGCGGCACAGGCCTTCCAGCCAGGCCAGGCCGCGCAACTGGTAGGGGCGCAACTGGCCCTGGAAGCTGGCGGGCTGGGTGATGGGCTTGTCCGGCAGGATCTTCAGGTCCTCCAGGGCGGCGCCGAAGTCCCCCGCGACCTCCACCTCGATGGCCTCGCTGACGCCGGGGATGCTGGCGGTGCCCGTGAGGGCGGCGGCCAGGGCCTCGCCCTTGCTCATGCTGCCGAAGCCCGCGCCGCGGCTGGCCTGGATCACGGAGCTGATCTGCTTGAGGGTCTCGGGATCCAGGGCCACCCACTTGCCCTTCCACGCCACCAGCGGGTGCTTGAGGCTGGCCATCTGGGCGAAATCCTCCACGCTCAGGGCGTCGTCGCCGAGCATGAGCGACCAGTCGGCGCTGACGCTGCCTTCGAGTCCGGCCTGGGCCAGGGGGGTGGCCTCCGCCACGTCCCGGGCACCCAGGCGCACCTTGGCACGCAGGCGCTTGGCACCGCCAAAGTCCGCGAGGGCCTCGGGGATGTGGACCAGGAAGCCGGCTTCCTTCAGCTGGGCGGCGCCCCGGGTCAGGAAGCCCCAGGCCTCCGTGGGCCGCAGCACCAGGTCCTCGGGTTTCTGGCCGGAGAGGGCCCGCTCCAGGGCCGGGAAGAAGGGCACGGCCCGGGCCAGGCCCCGCAGAAGGGCCTGGCGGGCTTGCAGCACGTCGGGCTCCGTGGAGGGTTCCCAGAGCTTGGCCACGCCGATGTCGGCTCCGGCCTCGGTCTCCAGGCCCACCTTGAGGATCCAGCCCACCTCGGCGAGGCGGTCGGCGTCCTGCACGGTCTGGCTGATGGCGGGCACCGGCGGCGCCTCCAGGCGCAGGCTCGGTCGCAGCCACTGGGGCCGCGCGCCCTCGCTCCACTGATCCAACTGCTCGCCCAGGGTGCGCTCGGTGATGCCGGTGGTGGGGAACTCCGGCAGCTGGTGGGAGAGGGCCACCATGATGCGCTCGTCCCAGGGCAGCCGGTCCCGCTTGTGGCCACGCAGCCGGTGGATGAGGCCCAGGCGCGGGTCGTCCCCGGCGCGGAGGCCCCCGGCCACGAAGCGCATGATGAAGTCTGCGCCGTCTTCCAGGAAGGCGGTCAGCACCTGGTCGGCGGCTGGGGGCAGGGCCAGGTCATCCTCGATGTCGAAGGCGTCCAGCTCGCCCAGGGGGACGGTTTTGGTGAAGGCCCAGAGGTCGGCCTCGGGGAAGGCCAGGGCGGCCGGCGGCATGGCTTCTGCGAGCTCGCGCAGGATGGCGCGGTCCGAGGGGCTGGTGAGGCTGACGCCCCAGCGGGCCTTCCAGGGGTTGCCGGTGGTGTCCAGCTGGGGCAGGAGGGCGCCACGGACGACCAGGGACTGGAGCAGGCGCAGAGCTGTGGACCAGTAGCGCAGGGTCGGGCCGGCGTTGCCGGGCCGCAGGGCCAGGGAGGACAGCCAGGGGTAAGCCCGCTGCCAGCGGAGGGGGAGGGTGTGCATCTCCACCAGGGAGCCGTCGGCCACGAAGAGCTGGGCTTTGGCGGGAGTGAGCCGCTCCCGGCCCTGGAGCTCGCCAGGGATCGTCCGCAGCGCCCGGAGCCACTCGGCGGGTTCCACCGCCTCGGGCATGCAGAGCAGGAAGCCCCGATCCTGGGGCCGATACTGGAGGAAGGGATTCAGCATGGAGCGCCGCTGCGGCGGTAGGCTGAGAGCCAGGGGGCGGAGAGATGCGACTTGGATTTGCGAGCGATCATGCTGGATTCGACCTGAAGGAGCGGCTCAAGGGCTGGGCGCGGGAACACGGTCATGAGGTGGTGGATTTCGGCACGGATGGCTCGGCCTCGGTGGACTATCCGGATTTCGCGCACCGCGCGGCGGAGGGCAGGGATCAGTGGGAGCGCCTGGTGTTGGTCTGCGGATCCGGCATCGGTATCAGCATCGCGGCCAACCGCCATGCTGGCATCCGCTGTGCGCTGGTGACTTCCCCCGAGCACGCGGCACTGGCTCGGCAGCACAATGACGCAAACGCCATCGCTTTCGGCCAGCGGCTAACGGATCCGCTCAATGCAGAATCCTACCTGAAAATCTTCCTGGATACACCTTTTGAAGGTGGCAGGCACCAGGGACGGGTAGGCAAGATCGAGTGGAAAGGCTGCTGCTGATGCGCGAAACCGAGGAATTACGTCCCCTAACCCTGGAAAAGAGCGTTCAGTTGCATGCCTCCGGCTCCTGCCTAGTGAAGCTGGGCCGGACCCATGTTCTCTGTGCCGCCAGCCTGGAGGGGAAAGTGCCGGGCTGGATGAAGGGGCGAGGCCAGGGCTGGCTCACCGCCGAATACGGGATGCTGCCCGCCGCCACCAACACCCGCTCGGACCGGGAGGCGGCCCGGGGCAAGCAACAGGGGCGCACCGTCGAGATCCAGCGGCTCATTGGCCGCAGCCTGCGCCAGGCCGTGGACCTGGGTGCCCTGGGTGAGCGCACCCTCACCGTGGACTGCGACGTGATCAATGCCGATGGCGGTACCCGCTGCGCGGCCATCACCGGCGCCTGGGTGGCCGTGGCCCTGGCGCTGCGGAGCCAGGGGCTGGAGGGTGCCCTGGTGCGCCAGGTGGCCGCCGTGAGCGCGGGGATCGTGGAGGCGGGCGAGGGCCGACGCGGGCTCGTCCTGGACTTGGAATACGAAGAGGATCACCTGGCCGCCGTGGACTGTAACCTGGTGGCCGCGCGCCTCCTGGGGGGTGGCGAGCTGGAGTTGGTGGAGCTCCAAGGTACCGGCGAAGGCCGCTCCTTCACCCGCGCCGAGGCCGCGGGGCTCATGGACCTGGGACTGGCGGGCTGCGCGGCCCTCATGGAGGCGCAGCGGGCCGCCCTCGCATGAGAGCCCTGCTGCTGGCAGCGGCCCTGCCCGCCTTGTTGGCGGGCCAGGGCGCGCCGGTGGCCGAATCCCCGAAGCCCGCGCTGCCGCGACGCATCGAGGTCGCCCTTCAGGCCCCGGACATGGTGTTCCGGTTCCTGCCGCGGGTGGTCATTCCGGGCATGCCCCGGGTGGCGGTGGCCCTGAGTGGCGGCGGGGCCCGGGGCCTGGCGCACATCGGCGTCCTCCAGCGCCTGGAGGAAGTGGGCTATCCCCTGGACAGCCTCACGGGCACCAGTGCCGGGGCGCTGGTGGGAGCCCTCTATGCCAGCGGCTTCTCCGGACGGGAGGTCGAAGACCTGTTCACCCGACTGGACCTCACCCGGGCCTTCCTGGAGCCCCTCTGGCGCAACCCCGGTGAGACCTTGGAGGAGCAGGAGGACCGCAGCGCCCCCTTCCTCTCCCTTGAGCGCCACGCGGGTCGCCTGAGCCTGGCCCAGGGCCTGCGCAGCGGGGTAGAGATGCAGCACACCCTGCAGGGCCTGCTGGCCCGCGGCGCTTACTTCTCCAGCGGGGACTTCAACCGGCTCCAGCGCCCCCTGCGCGTGCTGGCCACCAACCTGGAGACGGGCCAGGGGCGGGTGTTCGACCGCGGCGACCTGGTCGAGGCGGTGCGCGCCTCCATGTCCATCCCCGGCGGCTTCCGCCCCGTGGTCATCGAGGGGCAGCAGTACGTGGACGGCGCACTGGTGGAGAACCTGCCCGTGACCACGGCCAAGGAGGCCTTCCACCCGGACCTGGTCATCGGCATCGACACCAGCGCGCCGCTGGAGCGGCGTCCCTCCACAAACATCTTTTCCGTGGCGGCCCGCAGTCTGGATCTGGTCGTTGAGCGGCGCCAGTGGGAGAGTCGCGCCGCGGCGGACTTCCTCATCCACCCCGAGATCAAGGACGTGCCCTTCCTGGAATATGGGGCCCATGGGTCCAAGCTGGTGAGGCAGGGCCGGGAGGCCTTCGAGGCCCGGCGGGACGCCCTGGACAGCCTGCTCCGCACCCGCCTTGACCAGGAGCGCCTGGAGGTGGCCCGCGTGGCCGTGGATGTGCCCGGCGGACTCAAGTCGCCGGTGGCGGTGATCCTGGCGGAAGCGCTGCAGTCCAGCAAGGATGGCATCCGCGTGCAGGACGCCCAGATTCTCCTGCAGCAGATCCTGGTCCACGGCCAGGCCCGGGAAGCCTGGATCACCGTGGACTCCGACCGGGTGCTCACGGTCCACCTGCGGCCCTTCCCGGCCGTTTCGGCCGTGGAGACCGCGGTGCCCGAGAGCTGGCGCGCCTACAGCCTCGAATTGGCCGAGAGCACGATTCCCCTGGGGGAGCCCTTCAATCCCGAGTCCTTCGGCCGCCTTATGGCGCAGCTGGTGTTCCAGTGCCTCATGGAGGGCCAGCCCCTCATGGACGCGCGGGGCTCTGGCTTCGATGCCGCCACTGGCCGGGTGCACATCGTCCTCCGGGAGCCGCTGGTGGCGAAGGTGGAGGTGCGGACGGTGCCGGGCACGTCGCTGGATGAAGCCCAGCTCCTGGAGCTGCTCGGGCCGCTGAAGGGCCGCCCCTTCCGGCCCAACCTGCTCCAGACCCGCATTGCCCTGGCGG
This sequence comes from uncultured Holophagaceae bacterium, assembly GCA_903843705.1. GTDB lineage: Bacteria > Acidobacteriota > Holophagae > Holophagales > Holophagaceae > Geothrix. The sequence goes on from CAIMQW010000077.1 coordinate 6,074, forward strand.
AGCATCGCCTCCACCTTGCGGAGCTGCGCTACCAGGTTCGGCCGGAGGGCGCCGACGACCTGGCCATCACGCTGGTTCCCGTGCCCCAGCAGCAGGAGCGTCTCGACCTCTCTCTGGGCTACGAGTCCACCTTGGGGGGTACCCTGGGCCTGGCCTACCAGGCCGTGGACCTGGGCTTTAAGGGCACGGAGCTGGTTCTGAGCGGGAACCGGAACCGCCTGCAGGAGCAGGCCTCTCTGAGCCTGCGCAGCCCCTTCGGCTTCTCACCGGGCACCGGCATCGAGTTCGACGCGAACTACTGGCAGCAGCGCCTGGACGTGCCGCTCTACTGGAGAGTCCTGGTGCTGCCCGGCAACGGCCTGGATGCCCGCATCAGCGCCTCGGACCTGATGGTGAAGACCTACTTCCGCTTCAGCAACCTGGGCACGGGCAAGGTGAGCCTGGACCTGAGCCGGCGCAACGCGGCCTACCGGGAGGACAGCCAGCGGGCCACCCAGGCCCAGGACGCGTTCTTCCTGTCGGGTGAGTGGGACAACTTCGACCGGCGCACCCTCCCGCGGGAGGGCCTGCTGCTGCGGGCCCGCTTCGGGGCGGGCCATACCCACGAGGGGCCGCTGCCGACCGTCGACTTCCTGCAGAGCTACTTCCGGGCCCGGGGCCTCACGACCTTCGGCGACCTCGTGGGGGCGGACCTGGACGTGGAGTGGGGCCAGGGCCGGAACCTGCCCCTGGACCGCTGGTGGGTGGTGGGCGGGCCTTCCTTCGTCATCGGTTCCCGGTCCATGGGCTTCATGGTCCCGAACTTCGCGGCGATCCGCTTCGGCCTTCCCTTTCGCTTCTACCTGGGTCTGGGCCTCACGGTGGAGCTGGCCCCGCGCTTCGACCTCGCCTGGGTGTCCCAGAGCCGGGCTGCCCTGCTGGACGGCAGCGTCTCGCCCCGGGGTCAGGGAGCGGGGCTCATGTTGAGGACGGCCCTCTCTAATTTCTATGTGGAGCTGGCCTACGGCTTCCTCAAGATGCACACCCCCCAGGAGAATGGCCGGGCCGTGGGCAGCTTCAACTTCCTGATCGGCACCCAGCCCTTCGACCTCTGGAAGCGTCACTGATACCCTGAAGGTCTGTTTTCCAATCGCTCTTTGCCCGAGGCTGCCATGCGCTACCTGCCCTCTTCCCCTGTTGAGGATCAAGCCCTCCTGGACGCCATCGGTGTTCCGGCTGCGGAGTCGTTGCTGGCGGGCATTCCCGAAGCCCTCCAGCTCGGCCGCGAGCTGGACCTGCCACTGGGGGGGGCCGAGCAGGAGGTGGCCTGGCAGATGATGGGGCTGGCCAACCGCAACATGCGCTTCTGCGCCCAGTTCCTCGGCGCCGGGGCCTATGACCACTTCGTGCCCTCGGCCATCGATGCCCTCATCAGCCGCCAGGAGTGGTTCACGGCCTACACGCCCTACCAGCCGGAGATCAGCCAGGGCACGCTGCAGCACATCTTCGAATACCAGACGCTGATCTGCGATCTCACGGGTCTCGATGTCACCAACGCCAGCCTCTACGATGGCGGCACCGCCTGTGTGGAAGCGGCCCTCATGGCCGTGCGCGTCGCCAAGAAGCGCAGCACCGTGCTGGTGAGCCGCGGCCTGCATCCCATGTATCGCGAGGTGCTGAAGACCAACTTCGACCCCCACGATGACCTGCACCTGGTGGAAGTGGGCCTGAAGGATGGCGTAACGGACCTGGTGGACCTGGCAGCCAAGCTCAACGGCGACGTGGCCGCAGTGCTGGTGGGCTATCCCAACTTCCTGGGCGCCGCAGAGGACCTCACGGCCCTGGCCGTCCCCATCCACGCTGCGGGCGCCCTGCTGGTGAGCGTTACCCAGGAGGCCTTCGCCTTCGGCTGGTTCGAGGCCCCGGGCAAGGCGGGCGCCGACATGGCCTGCGGCGAGGCCATGAGCCTGGGCAACAAGCCCAACTACGGCGGGCCCTTCCTTGGCTTCCTGGCGGTGAAGGACGCCCACAAGCGCGAGATCCCCGGCCGCCTGGTGGGGCAGACGAAGGACCTTGAGGGGCGGACCGGCTACGTGCTGACGCTCACGGCCCGCGAGCAGCACATCCGCCGCGACAAGGCCACCAGCAATATCTGCTCGAACCAGGGCCTGGTGGCCCTGCGCGCCAACATCTTCATGCACCTGGCGGGGCCCGCAGGGCTGACGGGGTTGGCGGAACTGAACGCTGCCAAGGCCCAGCACCTGCGGGAGCGCCTCCTGGAGCTGCCGGATCTGGAGCCGGTCTTCGACCAGCCCTTCTTCAACGAGTTCGTGCTCCGCTACCAGGGTGACTACGCCGCGCTGGAGGCGGCCTGCCTGAAGGAGAGCCTGCTGCCGGGGCTGGACCTGGGCCGCTTCTATCCCGAATACCAGGGCTGCATTCTGTGGTGTGCCACGGAGCTGCACACCCGCCAGATGATCGAGAGCCTCGTCGAGATCCTCGCCCGCGTCCCTGTCCTTGCCGAGGAGGTGTGACCATGTTCCTGCGCCAGCGCGAACCCCTCTCCTTCGAGCGCTCAGTCCCCGGCAAGCGGGGAATGGACCTGCCAAAGCTCGACGTGCCCCCAGCCCGCGACACCCGCCCCGCCCACCTGAAGCGCAGCGGCTTCGCCACCATGCCCGAGCTGAGCGAGGTGGAGGTGATCCGCCACTTCACACGCCTCTCCAAGTGGAACTACGGCGTGGACGACGGCATCTATCCCCTCGGCTCCTGCACCATGAAGCACAACCCCCGGCTCAACGAGAAGGTCGCGGGGTTGCCGGGCTTCACGGACAGCCACCCCATGGCGCCCGACGCCCTCGTCCAGGGCAACCTAGAGATGATCTACACGCTGCAGGCGTGGCTGCAGGAGATCACGGGCCTGCCCGGCGTTACCCTCCAGCCCAGCGCCGGCGCGGCCGGCGAGCTGACGGGCGTGATGCTCATCCGCGCCTACCACGTCAGCCGGGGCGCCAAGCGCCGCGTAATCCTCATTCCTGACAGCGGCCACGGGACCAACCCCGCCACCGCCGCCATGGCGGGCTATGAGGTGGTGGAGCTGCCCTCGCTGCCCGACGGCACCATCGCCTTTGACGACGTCACGGATCCCGCCAGCGGCAAGACCCGCAAGGGCCTCCGGACGCTCGTGGCGGAGCTGGGCCCTGAGATCGCCGGGGCCATGATCACCAACCCCAACACCGTGGGCGTCTTCGAGTACCGCTTCCAGGAAGTCAGCGACCTCCTGCACAGCATCGATGCGCTGGTCTACATGGACGGCGCCAACATGAACGCCCTGGTGGGCGTGGCGCGCCCCGGCGACTTCGGCGTGGACGTCATGCACCTGAACCTGCACAAGACCTTCTCGACACCCCACGGCGGCGGCGGCCCCGGCTCGGGCCCGGTCTGCTGCGCGGAACGCCTCATGCCCTTCCTGCCGGTGCCCGTGGTCGTCCGCGACACCGTGAAGGTGGGCGAGGGCGAAGTCCCGACCCACTCCTACCGCTGGGACTGGGACCGCCCCCAGAGCATCGGGAAGGTGCACACCTTCTACGGCAACTTCGGGATCCTGGTGCGCGCCATGACCTACTGCCTGAGCCACGGCTCCGATGGTCTCAAGGCTGCGACGCTCCGCGCCATCGTGAATGCCAACTACATCCGCGTCCGGCTCAAGGGGGCCTACTCGCTGCACATCGACTCGCCCAGCCTGCATGAGGTGGTCTTCAGCGACACGCTGCAGGCCAAGCACGATGTGCACACCCTGGACATCGCCAAGCGCCTCATCGACCACGGCTACCACCCGCCGACGATCTACTTCCCGCTCATCGTCCCCGGCGCGCTCATGATCGAGCCCACCGAGAGCGAGGGAAAGGACGAGCTGGACGCCTTCTGCGACACCATGCTGCAGATCGCCAAGGAGGCCGAGGAGAACCCGGACCTGCTGCACCAGGCGCCCGTGCTGGCGCCCCTGCGCCGCCTCGACGAGACCACCGCCGCCCGCAAGCCCGTCCTGCGGTGGACCCGGGCCTAGCCTGACGTCTTCTATACCGAGCCAAAAAAGAAGCGGGGTCGCCCCCGCTTCTTTTTTGGCTGCTGGCCTGGTGCTTGGGGTTACTTCACCACCAGGGTGCGCATCATGTCGTGCTCTTCGTGCTCGAGAATGTGGCAGTGCCAGACATACTCGGTCGTGTACACCAATTTCTGTAAGTTCCCCCTGAGCTGAGGCGAGGGGGTGAGGCACAAGGAAGCCATTGGCTC
>CAIMQW010000078.1 GCA_903843705.1 uncultured Holophagaceae bacterium
CCTCGGTGCCGTAGCGGGCCATGAACTCCCGGAGGGAGAGGCCCTTCTGGAATTGGATGTCGTATCTCGGCATGTCGCGTTCACCCCCGAAATCATCGGTTCAGGTGGTGGACACTTCTTGTCACATCCGAAGAAAATCGATGCAACGCCTATACTTTGGGGAGGCCCGACACCTGGCTCTCAGGCTGAGGGTCGCCGATAATCAGGTGTGGTTAATCCATCTTTTCAAGAAAAGTCGAACCACAAAGAACACAAAGGGCACAATTGAACGGAACGAGAGGCCCCGCCGTGAAGCCCATGACCCTTGCTGCTGTGGTTGGGATCCTCCTGGCGGCGGCCCTCTACACCACGGCCACCTTCGCGGAGCGGCGGGCCCGGATCCTGAAGGCCAGCCACCTGAGGCTCTTCTGGTCTGGCTTCGTCGTGGATGTGATCGCCACCACCCTGATGACCATGATCTCCGGCGGGTTCAGCCTGAACCTCCATGGGGTGCTTGGGGTCGGGGCCATCCTCGTCATGCTGGGGCACTCCAGCTGGGCCACCGTCGTGCTGGCCCTGAAGCAGGCGAAGCTCATGCGCCAGTTCCATACCTTCAGCCTGGCCGTCTGGGCCCTGTGGATGATCACCCTCGTGACCGGCTTCGCCCTGGCCCTGCCGCGGGTTATCGCCAAGGGCAAGGGGAAGGCGCAGGCTGAGCTACTGGGCCCTGCGCGTCCAGGGGAAGCCTTACCTGGGCGGTTCCCTTTCTGCAAGGAACCGTACTCTGCAGTCGGGGCAGATGCCGTGGGTGAATTCTGCCTCGGATCGGCGGGTGATGTACCCCTCCATCTGCTCCCAGTTCCCCTGATCGTTCCGGATTTTCTTGCAGGTGGCACAAATCGGCAGCAGTCCATCCAGCACTCTAATGCGGGAGTGGGCCTCCTGCAGCTCGCGGTTTAGACGCTCCCGCTCACGCTCGGCCTGCTTGCGTTCCGTGATGTCCCGGTGCTGCCAGATTCGTCCATGGATCTGGCCATCGACAACGATGGGTACGAAATCCACAAGGATCTCTCGCCCATTTTTCAACCGTGTCTCGACGCCCAGAACGGGTCCACCGCGTAAGACCATTTCCTGGATGAGCCTCAGCGTCCCGGGCGGATCTTCATAGGCTGGCAGAACATGGGTCAAAGTGGCCTCGGCCGTGAGCCCGATGAGTTTGTTGGCAGGCAAGGCCAGGCTCAACTGATCGCAATATCGCTGGTTCACATATACGATCACCTCGTCTTCCCCCACCACGAGGAGGCCATAATTCAGGTGGGACAAGATGGTGTGGTAAAGCCGGACAACAGATTGAACGTGTTGCATCCGACCAGAATATCTGAATATTGTTTTGGCAATGCCAGCGATAGTGGGCCTGGGAATTCCATCTCATCCTGCGCCACTGGCACCCTGGTCCTCGAGTCACTTCCCAGGAATTCGAGGGAACCTTGATCCACACGAACAGGGCAAGGTCTCTGTCCCCGAGGGCCCGGCTTGGGTGCCACATCCCGGTCGCCTGTGGTGAGTTCTAAACAGGCTGTCGGCCCCAGGCCATCCTGCGAACCCACGGCCAAAAGCCCACTTAGGCTTTTTCCGTTATCCCCTTCATCCCTTGTATCCCTGTCAAAAAAGCAGTTATTACAGGGATACAAGGGATGAAGGGGATGGGCCGTTCGGCTTTCAGTGTCAGGGATTTTTTAACCGGTGAGGAACGGTGATAAAGGCAAAAGAGCCCCGCCCTGTTGCCTTTCTCCGCGTCCATCTCGTCTTTTCGCGAGACCCCAGCGCAACGCCCGGTTCACCGCGCGGCCAGCAATCCCATAAGCGCCTCGGCAACAGAACCGGGTGCCAGCTCTTCAAGGCACTGCCGTCGCTGGCAGGCGCGTTCGCGGCAAGGGGAGCAGGCGATGCCGGTTCTCAGGACGCGGCCGGCGCCTTCGGGGAGGCCCGCCACCATCGGGTCGCTCGATCCGTAGAGGCCCAGGGCGGGCACGCCCAGGACCACGGCCAAGTGCAGGAGCCCCGTGTCCGGGGCCACCACGGCCTGGGCCTGGCGCAGGGCCGCGGCCAGCTGCCAGAAGCCCAGGCGCGGCAGGGCCTCAACGCCGCTGGCTTCCGGCAGCCAGGCGCGCAGGTCCTCTTCTTCGGGGCCGAGGCTCCAGCGCAGCTCGCAGCGGTCCTTGAGCAGCGCCGCCAGGGAAAGGCAGTGCCGCAGGGGCCAGCGCTTGATGGCGCCCCGGCGGGAGGCGCCGGGCACCAGCACCACCTTGGGCCGGGCCTCCCCGGACCAGATGGGGCCGGGATCCGGCAATTCCACGGTGCGCAGCACGGGCTCGAAGCGGCTGAGGCCTTCGATGCCCCGGCTGCGGCCGAAGGCTTCCGCGAGGCCCAGGGCCTGGTCGTAGCGGGTCTGGTGGCGGAAGGGCAGCGGGTGGGTCTGCAGGTTCCCGGCGAACTCCTTGGTGACCCCGTCGCCCCAGCGCTCCGGGAGGGCCGCCAGTCGCGGGATCAGGGCCGCCTTGAGGATGCCGTGGAAGTCCAGGCTCACCTCCGCGTCGCGCACGAGGTCCGCCACTCGGCGCAGCTCAGGCAGGGCCGTCAGGGGATTCGATAGGCGCCTGCGCTCCACCACCACCGGCTCCAGCCAGGGCAGCGGCTCCAGCAGGAAGGCATGGCGGTCCTCCACCACCGCCCGGAACCGGGACTCCGGAAAAGCCGCCCGCAGGTTGGCCCAGGCCGGCAGCACCCGGAGGATGTCGCCGAGGGCGGAAAGGCGAAGCAGGAGCAGATCCATTCCTCCATGCTACCCGTGGCTTTGGTTAGGCTGGAGGCATGAAACCCTTCGCCAAGGACCAGTCGAAAAACCCTCCGCCGACCAACTGGCTGGATCGGCTGCTGCGACGCTTCTCGCGGGTGGCCTACGGCGTGGCGGTCCTGCTCATGTACACGCTGGCCTCCACGGCCCTGGGCCTGGCGGTGGCCCCGGCCCTCTGGTTCTGGACCCGCGTGCACGCCTGGTCCCTCCACCTGCCGGGCGTCCTGTCATGGCTGGTCGCCGGCTTCGCCCTGGCCCTCTGCTTCTTCCTGTTCGGCCTGGTCCTGCTGGTGGTGGTGCCGCTCTACAACTGGGTGCTGCCGACCCGCGTGAAGCCCTTCAAGGGCGGCTACTACACCCTGGCCGCCCTGCCCTGGTTCCTGCACAACGGGCTCTTCTATCTGGTGCGCTTCACCTTCCTGCCCTTCGTGACCCTGACCCCCTTCGGCATCTGGTTCCTCAAGGCCATGGGCATGAAGATCGGTCGCCACGCCTTCATCAACACGGAATACATCAGTGATCCCCAGCTCATCACCGTGGGGGATGACGCCGCCCTGGGGGGCAGCGTGCGCATCTTCGCCCACTACGGGGGCGGCGGCAGCTTCGTCATCGCCCCAGTCACCATCGGCGACCGGGCCACCCTGGGCCTGGGCTGCTGTGTCATGGGGGATGTGGTGGTGGGCGACGACGCCACCGTCCTGCCCCAGAGCGTGCTCCTGCCGGGCAGCCGGGTGGGAGCGGGGGAGACCTGGGGCGGCGTCCCCGCGCGGAGGATCGAGCGCCAGGAGATGGACCACATCAAGGCCGAGATCCGGGGGCTGTCTGAAACAACGGGGTGACGCCGCCTTTCTCTAACATCGTTCGAAAATGGACGGGCTGCTTGTCATCCCCTTCATCCCATGCATCCCTGGGCGGTTTCAAGTTCCAAGTGCAACAGGCTTGGGTGGGTTTGACCAGAAGGCCTGGAAATCAAAAGCGCCTTCTGGAAGGAAAAGCTCTGCGGGGCATTTCCAGCCGAGGGACTTCCTCGGGCGGACATTGAGGGTCCA
>CAIMQW010000079.1 GCA_903843705.1 uncultured Holophagaceae bacterium
GGCCTCGGAAGGGGAAGCGCCTGTGGTGACGGTCCCTGCCTTTCAGGTTCTGCACCATCGCTGGGTGGTGGAAAGGACCTTCGCATGGCTTGGGAGATATCGGAGGCTGTGCCGGGATTTCGAAGCGACCGTAGCCAGCAGCTTGGCCTGGATTGAGGTTGCCCTAATACGTTTGCTGGTTCAGCGGTTTGGAGATGTTGCTATGTGAATTTGCAGACACCCCCTTAGGGGTTCCCGCTTCGTCCACAATCACCCCATGGGTTCCGACGCGGTCCACCTGGCCTGGCTGGCCTTCGCATGGGCCGCCTACGGGGCGGTGCACTCGCTGCTGGCGGCGGTTGGGTTCAAGGCCCGGGTGGCGGCCCTCGCCCCCCGCTGGGTGCCGGCCTACCGCCTGGCCTACAACCTGGTCGCGCTGGTGGCGCTCCTGCCGGTGCTGGAGCTCCTGGCGAGCCATCCGGGCCCCTGGCTCTGGCGCTGGCAGGGCGTGTGGGCCTGGCTGATGAACGGGCTGGCCCTCTTGGCGGCTGGATTGCTGGTGGTTTGCCCCGGCACCTATGACCTGGGCGAGTTCCTGGGGCTGCGCCAGCTGCGGGAGCGCCGCCCGGGCATCGGGGACCAGGAGCCGCTCAGGATCTCGGCCTTGCACCGGCATGTGCGCCATCCCTGGTATGCCCTGTCCCTGGTGCTGCTCTGGACCCGGGACATGAGCACGGCGATGTTCGTCTCCGCCCTGGCGATCACGGCCTACTTCGTCGTGGGTTCCTGGCTGGAGGAGCGCAAGCTGATGGCCCGGTTCGGGCCGGCCTATGGACAGTACATGGCGAAAGTTCCAGGCCTAGTGCCCCGCCCCTGGCGGCGCCTCAGCAAGGAAGAAGCCAAGGCACTGGAAGGCCTCTGATGCTGTGGCAGCGGACGACCCCAGCCGAAGCGCGCAGGATGCCCTGGAAGAATGGCCTCGGCATGACCCTGGAGCTGGCGGTTCAGCCTCCCGGCGCCACGCTGGAGACGGGCTTCCTGTGGCGGCTAAGCTCGGCGGAGGTGGCCGCCTCCGGACCCTTTTCGGCCTTCCCGGGACGGGAACGCTGGCTGCTGCTGCTCGCGGGCGCGGGTTTTCGGGTCGAGCTTGGTGAGCGAGGCAGCGTCGTGTTGGATGAGCCTCTGGTGCCGCTCCGTTTCTCTGGAGACTGGCCCGCCACAGTCACACTGCTGGAAGGGCCGTGTCTTGACCTCAACCTGATGGTCGATCCGGCTCGCTGCCAGGTCGAGCTGCAGGTGCTTCATCCGGCGGCCGAACTCTCCTTGGCCCTGGCTGCTGGCACCCATCTGGTCTTTGTTGCCGCCGGTGGCCTGTCGGTGCCCCGCTGGAATCTCCACCTCGGACCCAGTCACTTGCTGCGTGTGGAGGACTGTCCCGCCGAATTGACTTTGATGCCCGATCCCGGTGGCGTCAGCCTGGTCTGGATCCACCTGGAGCAGCTCTAAGGATTGCCCTCAGCTCATGGTAGGTTTGGGGTTACCAAACCCCATCCATCGGCCTTGGAGGCATGCATGAAGAAGAGGATCCTATCCTCGCTGTTCGCATTTGGACTCGCGCTGCAGGCGCAGACACCCCTGAAGATCGGCATCATCAACTGCGCAACGGGCACCCAGGCGCCCATCGGCGAATACATGAGCAACGGTTACAAGCTGGCCCTGGAAGATCTCCAGAAGAAGGGCATCAAGGTCGAACTGGTGATTGAGGACGACACGGGCAAGCCCCAGGTCTCCATGTCGGCCATGGAGAAGTTGGTCACCCGAGACCGCGTGGCCGCCGTGGTGGGGCCCTACAGCTCCGCCTGCGCCAACGCTGTCTCCAAGCTGGCCGAGAAGTACAAGGTGCCGCTCCTGGTGCCGGTGGCCTCCAAGGAAGACATCACCCGGCAGAACCAGAAGTATGTGTTTCGGCTCAGCGCCACCACCGAGGACTACGCCTCGATCCTGATCTCCATGGCACAGAAGCTGGGCAAGCCCAAGACCATGGCGATTCTGAACGAGAACACCGACTTCGGAACCTCAGGCGCCAAGTCCGCCAAGGCCTACGCCGCCGCGGTGGGCATCCAGGTGGTGATGGAGGAGGCCTATGCCTCCGGTTCGCCCGACTACCGCTCCACCCTGGCCAAGATCAAGGGCCTGAAGCCCGACCTCGTGTTCATGGTGTCTTACGTGGCCGACGGCATCCTGCTCATGCGGCAGGCGCGGGAAGTGGGCCTCGAGCCCCAGGCCTTCCTGGGCGCGGGGGCGGGCTTCGCCTCTTCGGAGTTCGCGCGGGAGCAGGCCATCTCCAACAACGTGTTCTCCAGCACCCAGTGGACGACGGATGTGAAATGGCCCGGCGCCAAGGACTTCGGCAAGCGCTACAAGGCCAAGTTCGGCAAGGAGGAAGTGCCCTACCACGCCGCCAACGCCTACGCCTCGCTCATGGTGATGGCCGAGACGGCTGCGAAGGCTGGCGGCGATCGTGAGAAGACCCGCGGCGCCCTGCGCGACGGCAAGTGGAACGGCATCATGGGCGAAGTGGCCTTCGTGGACTTCAACGGCTACACGAACCAGAACAAGCACCAGATGCTGGTGGAGCAGATCCAGAACGGCAAGCATGAAACCGTGTGGCCGCCTGAGTTCGGAACGAAGAAACCGGCCTTCCCCTTCAAGTGGAAGTAGCGGCCTTCTAGTGGACCGTCCGGCATGTCATCTTAGATGACATGCATATCGGACACATCATCACCGTCATGGTCGCGGCCTTTGTCGCCGGGGCAATCAATTCCATCGCGGGGGGCGGCACCTTGGTGTCGTTCCCCGCTTTGCTTGGCATCGGCCTCACGGGCCAGCAGGCCAACGTCACCAGCACTCTGGCACTGTGGCCCGGGTCCATCGGCGGCTTTTGGGGCCACCGGGACGATCTCGCCGGCACCAAGGCCTTCGCCCTGCGCCTCATGCCTGTCTCGCTCCTGGGCGGCATCCTGGGCGCCTGGGCCATGCTGGTCACGCCCCAGAAGCTCTTTGACCAGTTGGTGCCCTGGCTGATCCTGGCGGCCACAGTGCTGCTGGCGGCCAATGATCCCGTCGGCAAGCTCCTCAAGAAGATGGGCAGCCACGATCGGACCACGGGCTGGTGGATCGGCGCCATGGTCTTCCAGTTCATTGTGGGCATCTACGGCGGCTACTTCGGCGCCGGCATTGGCATCCTCATGCTGGCGGCCCTGAGCCTCCTGGGGCTCACGGACATCCACCAGATGAACGGCCTCAAGAACCTGCTGGCCCTGTGCATCAATGGCATCGCCATCTTCCTCTTCCTCGGCATGGAATACCTGCGCCACCCTGGCAACGTGCAGTGGGCCCTCGTCGGCTTCATGGCTGTTGCGGCGGGTCTGGGCGGACTCTTCGGTTCCCACATGGCCCACCGGGTCGGCCGCACCACCGTCCGCCGCGGCGTCATCAGTATCGGTTTCATCCTGGCCGCCTGGTACTTCTACAAGACCTACGCCGCCTAATAAAGCTTGTGCTAGGGTGGTCCCCAGCCTTCCAGGGAGACCCCATGCGCTTGTTATTCGCTGCCATCCTGGCCACGGCCCTCGCTGCAGCCCCGCCCCCGGATGCCGAGGACTGCGTGGCCTGCCACGACACGATCAAGCTGGATGTGTTCCGCACCCGCGCCCACGGCGGGCTCCAGTGCTTCGCCTGCCACACGGCCACCAAGAAGCTGCCCCATCCCGAGAAGATGGCCCCGCCCAACTGCGTGCGCTGCCATGACCACCAGGGCCAGGAATACGCCAACAGCGTGCATGGCATGGCCCGCAAGAAGGGGAAAGACCACGCCCCTACCTGCATGACTTGCCACGGCCACGCCCATGAGCTGCTGTCCCGCAAGGACCCCGCTTCCCGGGTGGCCCGCCAGAACATGGACGCCACCTGCGGCAAGTGCCACGACAAGGCCCACCTGGACAAGCTGCACACGGCCCTCTCCAAGCGCGCCACGCGCATGGACCTTCAGAAGATGCCGGGCAAGTAGCGGTTCTGGCCTCAGGCCTTGATACAACCCAGGGCTTGTTCCAGGTCGGCCAGGATGTCTTCCACGTCCTCGATGCCGATGGAGAGGCGCACCAGGCCATCCGTGATGCCGGCGGCCAGGCGGGCCTCCCGGGGCATGCTGGCGTGGGTCATGGAGGCGGGGTGGCTGATGAGGGTCTCGACGCCGCCCAGGGAGACGGCCAGGCCTGCCAGGTGCACGTTGTCCATGAGGATGCGGCCAGCCTCCGTGCCACCCTTCAGTTCGAAGGCGATCATGGAGCCGTAGCCCGTCATCTGGCGGCCCGCCAGCGCGTGCTGGGGATGGCTGGGCAGGCCGATGTAGCGCACCCAGGCCACCTCGGGGCGGGCCTCCAGCCAGGGGGCCACCTGGTGCGTGTTCTGCTCGGCGCGCTCCACCCGCAGGGCGAGGGTCTTCAGGCCGCGGCTGACCATGTAGGCCTGGTGGGGGTCCATGTTGGCGCCGAGGTTGATGAGCATGGCCCGGATCTGCTTGTGCAGGGCCTCAGTCTTGGAGACCACGATCCCGCCCACGATGTCGGCGTGGCCGTTGATGAACTTGGTGACGGAGTGCAGCACCAGGTCGGCGCCTAGGTCCAGGGGCTTCTGCAGGTGCGGGCTGGCGAAGGTGTTGTCCACCACCAGCAGGGCCCCCGCGGCGTGGGCGATGTCCGCCGCAGCCTGGATGTCCGTCACGGACATGGCGGGGTTCGACGGCGTCTCGATGTAGACCAGCTTGGTATTGGGTCGCATGGCCGCCCGCAGGTTGGCCAGGAGGGAGGTGTCCATGTAGGTGGAGGCTACGCCGAAGCGGCTCATGTGCTTCTCCATGAGCCCGCGGCTGGGGCCGTAGACCGAGTCCGTGCTGACGATGTGGTCCCCGGCGCTGAGCAGGGCCAGGTAGACCGTGCTGACGGCGCCCATGCCGCTCGCCATGGCCGTGGCGCCAAAGCCGTTCTCGAGCTGCGCGACGTTCTCCTCCAGGGCCACGGTGGTGGGGTTGCCGATGCGGGTGTAGATGTAGCCGCCCTCTGTGCCGGCGAAGCGGTTGGCGCCCTGCTGGGCGTCCCGGAAGGCGAAGGTGGAGGTCTGGTAGATGGGCGTCACCACGCTGCCGTGGGCGTCGTCGGGAATCCCCGCATGGACGAGCTTGGTGTTGAATCCGCTGTTCCGGGTGTCCATGGCGAGGCTCCAGGGGGTGCCGCCTCGCGGGCAGACCCTGGAGCCAAGTGTTGGTGGCTGTTCGGGATCGGGCAAGCGATTAGGCGTGCAGACCCGCATACCCCTTGCATACCGCTGGTGCTTTTACGGTCTGTCAGCCCGGGGGCGGCTACCCGTCTGCGGCATGGGACGGTACTCGCCCGGCGTCAGGCGGCCGTCACCGTTGCGGTCCAGCTTCTTGAGCAGCAGCGGCGCGGAGGTTTGGCCGTCGGGACGAGGCGGGCGGTACTCAGCGGGGGTCAGCTGCCCGTCTCCGTTCTTATTAAGCTTCAGCAAGGATTTGGCTGCGGCAGCAAGCTCGCCGGCGTCAAGGATGCCGTCGCTGTTGAGGTCCAGGGCCAGCAGGATGGGCGAGACGGGGCGCGGCGGAGCTGAGGGCTGGGCCTCCGGCGCCTGGGGCAGCGCGGCGAGCAGCGGGAAGAGCAGGAATGAGAGGTGCATGGAGCTTCCTTTCGGGGGACGGGGAGGAAGATCCTCCACCCAGGAAGTGTGGGTCTGAGGGATCCGCTGTCCTCTCCTCCGTCGGGATGGACCATGAGCGTGGCCTAACGGCGGATTCTCGGGGGCGGGTGGCAGCCTAAGCCAGGCCCGCCAGCAGCTCCGCCACAAGCTCCGGCACTCGGAGCAGGGCGGGGCCGGCGCGGCGCTCCTGGAAGCCGTCGGGCTCTGCGCCTGGCTCTGCGCTCAGCACCAGGGTGCGGGCAAAGGGGGGCACCTCCTCCAGGAAGCCCACCGCCGGGTGGAGGTGGCCCGGGGTGCCGAGGGCCAGAAAGCAGGTGCACTGCGCTAGGGCGGCATGGATCCGCTCCATCTCCAGGGGCGGCTCGCCGTACCACACGAGGTGCGGCCGCAGCTGGCCGAGGGTGGCGCAGGAGGGGCAGCAGGAACTGAAGTCGAGGTCCTCTGCCCAGGGATGCGCGTGGTGGCACTCGGTGCAGCGGACCTTGAGCAGCTCCCCGAAGAGGTGGATCAGGGCCCGGCTGCCCGCCCGCTCGTGGAGGTCGTCCGCATTGGCTGTCACCAGCAGGAAGTCCCCGGGCCAGGCTGCCTCCAGCTGGGCCAGGGCCCGATGCGCGGCGGTGGGTTCCAGGGCCGCGAGCCGCCGCCGCCGGGCGTTGTAGAAGCCCTGGACGCGCAGGGGGTCCTGCCGGTAGGCCATGGGCACAGCCGCTTCCTCCAGGAGCTGGCGCTCCCAGAACGAGTCCCCTTCGTGGGCCGCCATGATGCCACCATCCGGGCAGATCCCAGGCCCGGTCAGCACCACGATGGACGATCTGGCCACTCGGACCTCCGTGCGGACATCATAGCGCCCCGGAATTGCCTCTATGCGCCAGGGGCGAAGGACCACAGAATAGGCGCCAGACTCCTTTTTGATGACTGCTTTTTACCTCCCGTGCCCCAGCGGCGCGCGAGCCTTTCCTGCGAGCGCCGCCATGACTCAGCCGAACATGCTGCCCAGCCTCGAGCGCTACGCCAGCAAGGTCTGCACGGCCGAGGAGGCCGTGGCCCGCATCCAGCCGGGCCAGCGCGTCTTCCTGGGTACCGCCTGCGCCAGCCCCCGGGCTCTGGTGGCCGCGCTGGAGACCATGAAGCGGCCGCCCGCAGACCTCGAGCTGCTGCACTTCATCACCACGGATACCGTACCCCATGACGCCGAGGGCCGCTGCACCACACGGTTCCGGCACCGCAGCTTCTACGTGGGCTCGGACATTCGGGCCGCCATCCGGCAGGGCCTCGCGGAATACGTGCCCATCTCCCTGGCCCAGGTGCCCCAGCTCATCCAGCTGGGCCGCATCCCCGTGGACGTGGCCCTCATCCAGGTCACCCCGCCGGACGAGTTCGGCTATGTGAGCCTGGGGGTCTCCGTGGACATCGTGGCCGCGGCGGTGGAGAAGGCGAAGCTGGTGCTGGCGGAAGTGAACCCGGCCATGCCCTGGAGCATGGGGGAAACCACCCTGCATGTGAGCGAGATCGACGCCCTGGTACTCGTGGACACACCGGTGATCGAGTACATCCATCCGGTTGCCAAGGGCGCGGTGGTGGAGCGCATCGCTCAGTACATCGCCGGGATCATCGATGACGGCTCCACCCTCCAGATCGGCATCGGTCGCATTCCCGAGCAGGCGCTGAAGTACCTCGGTGACCGCAAGGACCTGGGCATCCACTCCGCCGTGATCACGGACTCCGTGATCCCCCTGCTGGAGAAGGGCATCCTCACCGGCAAGCTGAAGTCCATGGCCCGGACCCGCATCGTGGCCAGCTTCCTCCTGGGTACCCGGCGGCTCTACGACCTGGTTCACCGCAACCCGCTCTTCTCTCTTCAGCCCATCCAGACGGTCTGCGATCCCTACACGCTTGCGACCCAGACCCGCATGGTCGCCATCACCCAGGCATTCACCATGGACCTCACGGGCCAGGTCTGCACGGACCAGCTCGACGGCGAGTTCTACGGTGGCCTGGAAGCCCAGGCGGCCTTTCTGCGCGGCGCGGCGCGCTCGCCTGGGGGGAAGCCCATTGTCTGCCTCTCCTCCACCAACGATGACGCTTCCATGTCGCGCATCCGCCCCCAGCTGCTGGCGGGGGAGGGCGTGAGCATCGCCCGCACGGATGTCCACTACGTCATCACCGAATATGGCATTGCCTACCTCTTCGGGAAGTCCATCCGGGAGCGGACCATCGCCCTCATCGAGCTAGCCCACCCGAAGTTCCGGCCCTGGCTCATGGACGAGGCCAAGCAGCTGGGCTACCTGCCGGCGGACCAGCGCCTGGAGAACCTGCGCAGCTATCCCGTGGAGGAGGAGCGCACCTACATGCTCAAGGGGGGCCGCCAGGTGCTGCTGCGCCCCGCCAAGGCCAGCGACGGCGATGCCATCCGGGGCCTCTTCCACCACCTGTCGAAGGACGACGTCTACACCCGGTTCTTCCGTCGGGTGCTGGCCCTTTCCAGCGATGAGGTGCAGCGCCTGTGCAACCTGAACTTCGAGAGCGAGGTGGCCTTCGTGGCGGTTACGGGCGAGCGGGAGAACGAGTGCGTGGTGGCCCAGTGCTGCTACTTCCTGAACCTGTCGAGCAACCTCGCGGAGACCGCGTTCATGGTGGATCCCGCCTGGCAGGGCACGGGCCTGGGCACCGTGCTGCAGTCCCACATGATGGCCCACGCTATGACCCGGGGCGTCCGTGGCTTCGTGGCGGAGATCCTGCCCCAGAACGAGAAGATGGTGGCCCTCGCGAAGAAGTGCTGCGACAACGTGAGCGTCACCCGGGAGGACGACGCCCTGCACGTGACGATGCTATTCAAGGCGCCCTGAGGCTCAGCCGCCCGGCCGAAGTCCGGCATCGCCCCCGTATTCGCTGGTCAGGAAGGGGTTCTCGGCCAGGGCCCGGACGAGGAGGACGCGGGCCTGCTCCCGGAGTTTCTCCGCGCCGGGGCCACGCTCGCAGTCCGCGAGGCGCCGGAGGATGCGCGCCCGGAGCGCCCTGCGC
Organism: uncultured Holophagaceae bacterium; assembly: GCA_903843705.1. GTDB lineage: Bacteria > Acidobacteriota > Holophagae > Holophagales > Holophagaceae > Geothrix. The sequence continues at coordinate 8,770 of CAIMQW010000079.1, forward strand.
TCGGGAACCTGTATGGCTTGCTTCTCGAAAGGTTCGAGGGTGGTCAGCGCCCACTTCAGCAGGGGGGCCGGCGAGCCACCGGCGCGTGCCGCTTCCAAGGCTTCCATCTCAAGCGCCTTGGCCTGGCTGATGAGCAGGTCCGGGGACTCCGGGGCCATGGGCCGCACGTGGTCCAGATCCCGGCGGCAGGCCCGCAGGACCTCCGCCGCGCTGCGGCCCTGGCGCAGCAGCCACTCGGCTTCCATCAGCCGCGCCTCGACCTTGTTATAGAAGATGGACGGGTTCCGGGGATCCTGCTGCTCGGCCCGGGTGTAATGCTCCAGGGCTTCGGCAAGGTCCTTGCGTGGATCCCCGCCGACTCGGGTCCTCAGGGTCCCCCGCAGGGTGTGGGCCGCCCCCAGGTTGAGGAGGGTGTCATTGGTGGCGCGGACCTTCATCCCCCGTTGGGCCGTCGCGAGGGCCTCCTCTAGGTCGGCCTCATAGGGGGTGCCGGTGCGCCACTTCTGCTCAGCCCGCAGACGCAGGAGCAGAGAGCGATTGGAGATGGCGGAGACATAGGCGGGGTTCCGGCCGATGACCTCGTCCACCAGGCTGAGACCCCGGTCCAGGTCAGGCAGGGGATCTTGGCCCCGGGCCCCCCGGATGGCGCCGCGCTGGATGTGGAGGATCACGCCCACGTTCTGGATTCGGCCGTTAGTGGGCTCCAGCTCCCGGCTCTTTTCGAAGACCAGGATGGCCTGGTCAAGACTGGGTAGCACATCCTCGCCCCGGCGGTCCCGGTCCTGGCACTGGTCGAAGATCACGTCGAGCAGAATGGCCACCGCGAACACATCGCCGGGGCGCTGGGCCAGCAACCGGCGGAGGTGGCCTTCGGCCTTCTCGAGCAGTTCCAGACAGGGCTGCTGGTGATCCACAGCGACGTTGGCCAGGCTCCAGTAGAGCAACCCGAGCTTCCTCCGGGCTTCCAGGTTATCGGGCGAGAGCAGGAGGGCCTGATCGAGGCGGGCGATGGCTTCCCCGAAAGAGCCACGGGGGTCGATGCCCTTCGCCTCCTCCGCCCGGGCCAGACTCCGGATGAGCTCGGCCTCTTGGAGGAGTGGCGAGGGGTCCGCCGGGTCCAGGCTGCGCGCCTTGGCGCAGGCCCCCATGCCGAGGGTCCAGCTCTCCCGCGCATTGCCGCCCAGGAACCGGCTCAGGTAGATGAGGTGATCCGCAGCCCGGCCCAGGTTCAGCCAGCTCTCCTTGTCGCTGCGGGCGATCTCCAGGGCTTGCTGGAGGCTCTGGCAGGCCTGGTTCACGCGCAGGAGCGCGGCCGGATGGTCGCCCTTGTCGATGGCTAGGGTCGCGAGGCCCATCTCGGCGCTGGCCCGAAGCTTGAGGTAGCGGTAGCCCAGCGGCGCTTCCTTGAGGAGACGGTTGGTGCGGGCCAGCACCGCCTCATGGCGCCCGGCGAAGGCATCGGCCAGGGCAGAGCGGTAGTCCTGATCCTCAGGCCGCCCCCCCTGCGCCTCGGAGAGGTGGGCCAGGGCAGGTTCCTGCAGGGTCTTCTTCAGCTGTCCCTCCTGCAGCTTGCGGCGCTCAGGGTCCTTCAGCTGCTCCAGGTTCTGGCGGCGGAGCCGGTAGACCTCGCCGAGCGCCGTGCCGAGGCCCTCGGCAGACTCGGGGTTCCGGAAGCCCAGGTCCCAGGCCGCCTGGAGGTCCTCGAGGGCTGCCTCGTAGTCGTGCAGGGCCAGGTGGAAGCGCCCCAGGGCGTAGGCCAGAGGGGCCCGCATCGAGGAACCGTACCGGGCCGCATCGCTGCGCACGTGATTCAGGAGCTCATTGACCTGGCGGCGGTCCGAGCGCGTGTCGTGGAGCGGCCCCATCTCAGAGGCCTGCACGATCTCCTCGAGCCGGATCAGGGTCATGCCCATCTGGGCTACGAAATCTGCCCGCTGCCGCGCTCGCCACAGGGTCCAGGCCCCCAGCCCGAGCAGGAACAGGATGGCCAGCCCGGCCGTCTGGGTGGTGAGCCAGGCCTGGCGGTTCTTCCGGAGGCGCAGGAGACCCTTGAGGGCCTGCTCAAGTAGGCTGGTCCGGCGGGCCTTGATGGGCCGACCTTCCAGCCAGCACTGCAGATCCTCCGCCATTGCTGCGGCTGTGGCGTAGCGGCGCTCTGGCTGCTTCTCCAGGCACTTCAGCGCGATGATCTCCAGGTCGCGGGGCACCTCCGGGTGGTGGCGGCTGGGCGGGGTCGCCTCCTCGTCGAGCAGGCGGCGGATGATCTCCACGTGCGAGGACGACGACTCCTGCATGAAGGGAGGGTGGCCGCAGAGGAATTCGTACAGCAGCGTCCCCAGTCCGTGGACGTCCGTGCGGATGTCCAGGGGGCGGTTCCCTTCGGCCTGCTCTGGGGACATGTAGGCCAGGGTGCCGACGATGGAGGTCGCCTTCGTCTGCCCGGCCACGTTGGTGAGCCGCGCCAGGCCGAAGTCCATGAGGTAGGGCTTCAGCCGCCCATCCACAGCCTCCACCATGATGTTCGAGGGCTTCAGGTCCCGGTGCACCATGCCCTGTCGGTGGGCGGAGTCCAGGGCTAGGGCGACCTGGACCAGGAGCCCCACCCGGGCCCGGAGGTCGTCGGTGCAGACCCGGTCCAGCGTCTCCCCCTGCACCAGCTGCATGGCGATGAAGGGCAGGCCGTCGAAGGTGCCGGTCTCATAGACCTTCACGATGTTCTCGTGGTCCAGGCTGGCCTGGAGCTGGGCCTCCAGGGTCAGGATGCGGGCGCCGCCCTGGTGCTCCTCGCGGATGAACTTCAGGGCCACCATCCGGTTCAGCTTCCGGTCCCGGGCTCGGTAGACCTTCGCCATGCCGCCCTGGCCCAGCACCTCGAAGACCTCGTAGCGGTCCCAGGCGAGCAGGGCGGCAGGGATGCTCGAGGACCGCGAGACGGGTTCCAGGACAAGATCATCCCGGAGGATGGCCGTGGGCTGATCCTTGGGATCCGGTAGGGGCTGGGAGGACATGGGCCATTATTATTCAGGTGCGGCTCTTTTGATTCCAGGCAATCTCTTTCCTTTCGAAAAAGGCCACCCGGCAACGGAACCCCTCTCCATTTGCCTCGGTGAAAGGCCCCATGTTCCACTACCAGCCTCCGGGAGCTTCCATGACTCAGAACCGCCGCTCCTTCCTGCAGTCCACGCTACTCGCCGCCCTCTCGACCCAGCTCGTGCCCAGCCTGCTCGGGGCCGGTGCCTCCCTGTCGGCGGTCCGGCCCCGCCGGCTGCTGACCGGGGCCACGGTGGGCCTGGTGAGCCCCGCCAGCGCCACCTGGCTTACCGAGGAACTCGACATCCTCCAGGAGACCGTCCGGGCCTTGGGCCTGAAGCCGAAGCTCGGGAAGCATGTTCTCGACCGCTACGGCTACCTGGGCGGGACGGATGCGGACCGGGCCGCGGACCTGAACACGATGTTCGGCGATGACTCGGTGGACGCCATCCTGTGCATCCGCGGCGGGTGGGGCTGCAACCGCCTGCTGCCGCTGCTCGACTACCCGCTCATCGCGGCCCACCCGAAAATCCTGCTCGGCTACAGCGACATCACCTCACTGCTCACCGCCATCTACGCGAAGACCGGGCTCATCACCTTCCACGGCCCCGTGGGCACCTCGACCTGGAATCCCTACTCCCTGGACTACGTCCGTCGGGTCCTGTTCAACGCCGAGGCCGTCACCTTGACCAACCCAGCGGTGATCGGCAAGGGCCTGGTCGTCACCGAGGACCGGATCCAGACCATCACGCCCGGCATCGCCACGGGGGTGCTGGTCGGGGGGAACCTGACGGTGCTCACCGCCATGCTCGGATCGGCGTATCTGCCGGACTGGTCCGGGAAGATCCTGTTCCTTGAGGACACCAACGAGAACATCTACCGCGTGGACCGGATGCTCACCCAGCTGAAGCTCGCGGGGGTGCTGGGCAAGGTCGCAGGGGTCATTTTCGGCAAGTGCACCAAGTGCCTCCCGGGGGACGGGCAGGGATCGCTGACCCTGGAAGAGGTCCTGAGCGACCACCTCCGGCCCCTGAAGGTGCCCGCCTGGCAGGGCGCGATGATCGGGCACATCGAGAACAAGTTCACGGTGCCGGTCGGCGTGCGGGCGGAGATCGACGCGGTGCGCGGGTCGATCAAGCTGCTGGAACCCGCGGTCCGGTAGGGAGCGCCCGTGCGACGCACCCTCGCCTTTGCCGCCCTGATCCTGCTGCTCTGCGGCAGCGCCGCCGGGGCCGCTCAGCCCGCCCCGGTCGCCACCCAGGCCCACTCGCTCTGGGATGTCTGGCCCCGGGTGCGGGTGTCGCCACCGGATCCCTGGGCGATGAAGCACCGCGAACTCCGGGCGGCTCTGGCTGCGCTCCAGCAGAGGCATCCCGGGCTCATCACCCTCGTGGAGGAAGGCGTCTCCACCGAGGGGCGGAAGATCCCGGCGCTCCGGCTGGGTCAGGGCCCGACGGGGGTCCTCCTCTGGTCCCAAATGCACGGGGACGAACCCACCGCCACGGCCGCGCTCCTGGACCTCCTGAACTGGCTTGGCGCCAGCCCCGCCGACCCGGCGGTCCGCCAGGTGCTCTCCAAGCTGACCCTCTGGATCATCCCGATGCTCAACCCGGACGGGGCTGAGCGCACCCAGCGCCGGAATGCCCAGGAGATCGACATCAACCGCGACGCCCTGCGGCTGGCCTCCCCCGAGGGCCGCTTCCTGAAGGCGCTGCGGGACCGGGTTCAGCCTGTGATCGGCTACAACCTCCACAACCAGAATCCCTACCTGCGGGCCGGGCTGACGGGCGACCAGGTGGCCATCGCGCTGCTGTCGGTGCCCGGCGACGAGGCCCTGACGGAGACACCTGGCACCCGCCGGACGAAGCAGCTGGCGGTGCGGGTGGGCGAGCTGGTGGAGACCCTCGCGCCGGGCCACGTGGCCCGCTATGACATGGACTACACGGCCCGGGCCTTCGGCGACTCCATGACCCGGTGGGGTACCGCCACCCTGCTCATCGAGACCGGCGGCTGGGCGGGTTCGGAGGAGGCCGCGCGGCTCGTCCGGCTGAACTTCGTGGCCCTGGCCGGGTCCCTCACGGCCCTCGCCGATGGCTCCCTCGAGGCGGTCCCTGCTGCGGCCTACCCGCAGATTCCCCTGAACGAGCGGGACGCGCTTACCACGCTGGTCGTCCGGAACGCCCGCCTGGCCGGAGGGCGCGCCCTGCCGCCGTTTCCTGCGGACCTGGCCTTCCTGGTGCCAGGGGCCTTCTCCGGGGACTCGCCCCGCCGCCGGGAGCCGTCCCTCATCGAGGTGGGTGATCTGACCTACCTCCGCGGCCTCGCCGAGTTGGATGCCACGGGCCTGCTGGCGGTTCCCTGGCCGGCACCGGCCGGGGACTGGGCCGCCCTGCGGGAGTCCCTGGATTCGCGCCGCCTGCTCACGACGGACGAAGCCACCCTCCTCTCTTCGATCCGCGCCCTAGGCGAGCCGGCTCTGGCTCGGCCGGGCTTCTCGGGCGCAGTCCTGTTCTATCGGCCTGACAGCGCGGGCGCCCTGACCCTGGAAGGCGCCGTGCTCCGCGGCAAACTGGCGGGCGGCAAGCTGGCTGCGACCGGGCCGGGCGCAGCGGCCTCGAGCAGGTAGGTGCTGTTTCGGGGCTCCCTAGCTTAGCCCTTAACCTTCTCGATCATGTGGTTAATGACATGGCTGTGCTCGCGCTGAGGACTGAACATGACGATGTCTGCGTCTGCCTCGACCTTTATGTTGTGCCACGGTGGCCAGTAAAACAGGTCATTTGCGTGGACGGTCTCCTGCACGCCGTTCGCGTCGGTCGTGGTGCGTTGGCCAAGCAAGACAAAGCCCCATAGCGGGCACTGGCACAAATCGCCATCCAGTCCCTGGAACAGGGGGGTGGTATCTACACCCGCCGAGAGGCTGAAGTATTCACCGCTGATCTTGCCTAATCCCGTAGCGTCTCCAAATTCAGTTCGCTGGCGAATGACGGCACCCGGAATCTCCATCCTGATATCAACATCCTCTTTGGCTACTCGTATGGTCATTTCTCCTGATTCATGATTAGGCTGCAGTAAGGCTGGACAAGGAACCCGCCGAAGGCCGGAGACCCCAACATAGGTCGACAATTCATTGATGCAAATAATAATTTCAATGAAGTGATGTGAAAATTCCACCGAGGCAACCCTCAGCGAAGTCTTGCACCCGCGCTACACCCTGGGTATCAAGTCGAACAGTCATGGCCAGGTTGCCCTGACCTTGACAGGGCAGGATCACTGAGGGGATTGGTTGGTCTTCATCAGGCAGTCGATGGATGCACCGAACAGCGCACTGCGGTTTCCATAGTGAAGGCCCATAGCCCTTCGCAATGAGGCGCTCTGGGTTTCCGTCAGCGCAAGACCCACCCATTCGAGGGTTTCCTTGGGGGGTGCGCCAAAGGACATGTGCCCGCCATTCATCGGGACCAGCAGCTTGTCCTTGCAAGGCCAGGCACGGAGGACCTTCTGTGCAACCTCTCTTGAGCAGATCTGGTCAAAACGCCCTTGGACGATGATGATCGGCACCCTATCGAGTGATCTCGGGAAATGAAGCTTCAAGGACCACTTACCTTGCTCTCCTCTGGCCATCATCTCCGATTCAATAAAGGCAAACCGAATGTCAGGGTCAGTTTCGGAGGCGATGTTGATGGGACTCACCACGGAGGCATCTATCGGGTCGATCGACGCCTTCCGCGGGATGCGCCCTTCGGCTGTCTGAAGGGTCTCCGCAGCACCATAGGCCAGGCATAAGGCCTTGCAGCCACGCCCCTCACGAATCGCTGCATGGATGCTGCTGGCGGTGATTGGACCCTTCACGCTGCCACGGAAGACTTCCGATAACCCTGGCATCCAGATCCGATTCCCGTTGACCCCCAGGTAGGCCTCAACCTCCTTCCTCGTATTCGCCCAGACGCCACCGATCACAACACCGCTAACCAGCTCTGGGTGCCGCTGCGCGAAGAGTAAGGCCATGGTCGAGCCCCAGCTGTAGCCAACAACCAGAATTGGTGTGGTGATGCCCCGCAGGCGCAGATAGGCCGCCGCATCATCAACCGTGTCCTCCGGTCTCCAGCCTTCCACCCAGGAAGAGAGACCGGTTCCGGGTGAATCAATTCCAAGGTGCCTGTAGCGGCCCGCTTGATCGAAGCAATAGGAGTCCCAGGCAGCATCAGCGGGTACGCCTGGACCACCATTCCACCAGAGGATGGCAGGCACGGCCTCAGGGCCGACATCTATCCCGTGCACCGTGCGTCCAGCCTTGCCTTTGAAGACATGGTCCTGAGATGAATCCCTGGTAACGGGCTTCCCGAGTGTCCCCATCAGGGTCTGATCATGTCTTGCCCAAACATCCTGTAAGGTTGGATGGCCAGCGAACAACTGGCCAATCGCCAGCAGCCCGGTGAGCAAGAAGGCCGTTCCTCGAACGGTAGCTTTCAGCATCAGTTTCAAGCCCCCATGGGATTCAGATCTCATTTCAACCCAGATCACACAGGACAGACAGGAAAAAAGACGCAATTCATACTGAATATATCGGTGCCTTAATGGTGGCCCAACCGCTCCCCAGTGGTGTGGGAGCCAAGGGCCTCGCATCCAGATGCGCCTGCTGTCGGGCAAGGATGGGGCGGTAGGCGTGAAATAGTGTCTGCTGGTCTGACCCCTTCCGCCAAAACCAGAAGCCACCTGGGCAGGAGGTGGGGGGGTGGGCAGCTGACCCAAAAAAGAGATGAAGATGGGACTGGCATTGCAGACGCACCGGGGCCAACATCTTTTTTCAGGTGAGAACACCAACCATCCGGGAGGACATCATGGGCGACAAGGGCGGCAAGAAGGACAAAGAGAAGAGCCAGAAACAGAAAACCGGGAAGCAGGTAGAGAAATCAAAAACCAAGCAGGAGAAACAGACGAAGAAGTAGGTCTGAGAGCTTGGGGATTCTCGCCGACTAGGGCTTGCCTGGTTCCGCTGCGCGCGGCTAGAGGAACCAGACCGTCTTGAGGAGGCCGTCCTTCACCTCGTAGATGGCGGTCCAGGCAAAGCTGGTCTTGGTGGCGTCCCAGCGGTGGACGAACTCGAGCCGGAATCCCCGCTGGGTTGGAGTCAGCGACGGCCGTGGGGCGCTGACGCTAACGCTTGATCGGCGCAGGGAACTGCGGGCGCATTGCTGCCCCTGGCTGCGGTTGATTGCCCGTAATGACGGGGCTGATGGGCTGGGTCCTGCCGTCATCGCGTCGAGGGGTGGCGGTAGGAGAACCGCAGGCCACAAGACCAACCAGCAGAAGAACGGCGCCCAGTCTCTTCATTCGATGCTCCTACGACTTCTCGTTTGGCAAGCTCAGGCTGATGACCGACAACTCTTTTGCCCGAGGGGTTTCAATTCCGTTCAGGTCAGGACTTCCTCGGGATGGGCAGAGTGTGACAGACCCGGCCTGCCGCAAGGCCTGGGTGCTGGGACACCCTACGGGGAAAGAGGTGATGCCTATGACCCACCGACCGCTTTCTGCAGCGTAATCCAGGCCGTGACAGACTAGGGGAGGCATGTCCTACCCTGGGGTCATCATGAGATTGCCAAGCTGGATGCGGTTTCCCTTGGTGGCGACCCTTCTCCTTTCGGTCGGCTGCGGGGGCGGCAGCGGCGGGGCCAGCACACCCACAGTCCAGGCGCCTTCCGCCCTGACCTATTTCGCCAATCCCGCGACCTATACCAAGGGCACGGCCATCACGGCCAACGGACCGTCCAGCGGCGGTGGGGCCGTGGTGTCCTACACAGCCAGTCCGACCTTGCCGGCGGGGCTGGTCCTGAACCCCACCACGGGGGTGATTACAGGGACCCCGACGGTGGCTTCAGCCCAGGCCACCTATGTCATCACCGCATCGAACCCGGGGGGATCGGCCTCTGTGGGCCTTGTTCTCTCTGTGGTGGCCCCCGCACTGCCCACGGCCAGCAATATCACGGTCAGTGTGACGGGTTTCACTGCGGACGAAGAAACCTGGATTCGCGAATACCACGGCCACCTGGTCGCGGTGCTGAACAACCTTATCGGTAGCGCGCCCGTGAAGTCGTTCAACCTCATCTACGATCCGACCCGCCATCGCTCCTGGGGTGGTTCCCTCGACAACCTCTATGCCGATGCCAAGCCCAGGATGGATCTCTACTGGGCCAGCTGGTACGTGGTCGAGGTTGCTCACCTCTATGTGCCCGGCTACAGCGGGTTGACCACAGACGCTGAGACCAATCTGTTCCGGCTCAATGAGTATCTGAGCCAGTCCATCGCCTCGGTGGTGCTCTACTCCCTTCGGTCTTCAGATTTCATGCAGTATTTCTCGGCGCAGGAGATCGCCGGATATGCCGAGATCGTGACCCTGCTGGATGACCCGGCTTACCTGGCGGCCTACGCATCGATCCGGCCCGAAGTCATCCACTCCGCCTGGCCGAACAACTATGGGATGAACACCGCCGCCATCGATGATGCGTGCATGGTCTACGCGGCCCTCTGGCGGGCGGACAGCGCGTTCTACAGCAAGCTCTTCACGGAGTGGAACAAAGGGCTGTGGCAGGGCAAGGCCGGCCTCGGCGCCATGGTGAAGGCCTGCTGCGCGGCCTCGATGGTGCTCGGCACGCCCAGGGATCTATGGGTCGATGGCACGAAGCTGTTCTCGGCAAACCCCGCGAGTCTCCCCATCGGCATCGACCTCGTGACCATGAACGCTGGTGCGGGTCGGGGCTATATCCGGCACGACATGGCCGACCGGAGCGTCACCGGTTTTTTGGTCATCGGCAAGTCGGATCTCACCACCCGCAACCCCCCCGGGACATCACCCTGGGCCATCCAGCCGGACCCCGCCTTCTTCGGGGCTGTGGTGATCATCACCCTCCGCAACGCCAGCGGCGCTGTGGTGGCCACGACCACCGCAAAGGTCCGACCAGACATGGACAACGGGTTCGACCTGCTGCCTAGCCTGTCAGCCGGGCCCTACTGCATGGAGGCGAGCGTCTTCATTCCCGCCTACAGCAGGACCCTCACGGACACGGTCTGCTTCACCAAGTGACCCTCCAGGGCCACTGCTGCGCTGGGACTTCTGTCGCAGGTCCGACAGCCCCCGGGCAGTCTCCCCGGGCCAGAACGAAAGCCGGTGATTCAGTGACTCCGAATCCCTCACACTCCGCCTCCGCCGAGGCGTGTGGCGGGTTGGGCTGCGGGATTCCCTCCGGGGCCACCGCTTCGCGGCGTCCCCTCCGGCCGCACGAATTGCTGGCACGGCGCTGATCCCTCCCGACAGCCCCCCGGTCTGTCGGAAGGGGCGCCTACCTGCCAGCAATTCAGCGACTTCGAATCCCTCACTCTCCGCCAACAAAGAAGCCGCCTTTCGGCGGCTTCAGTTGGCGGAGAGTGAGGGATTCGAACCCTCGGTAAGCTTTTGACCTACACACACTTTCCAGGCGTGCTCCTTAAACCACTCGGACAACTCTCCATGGCTTCCGCGCGAACGCGGCAATCGACAAGGTTATCACGGCCCCGGGGTTGCGCC
>CAIMQW010000080.1 GCA_903843705.1 uncultured Holophagaceae bacterium
CGGAGGCAGGAGATTGGCTCCACGCAACCCTGATTCCCAGGGTTTGCCCGTAAGGGCGACATTCAACATGACGAGGGCCGAGGCGTGGTCCCGTGTGGCCTGGAGGCCGCACTCCGGGCAGAGATGAACCCGCAGCTTGAGAGGCTTCTTCTCCTGCCTACCGCAGCCTGGACAGGTCTGGCTGGGCTTCCACTTCCTTGACTCGATCCAGTCCAACTGACACCCAGCTTCTGCGGCTTTGTATGTCAGCTTCGAGAGGAACTCGCCTGGGGCTGAATCCAGGATGGCCCGGTGTCGGGTAGATGCGGAAGGTGATGCGGCGCGTCGGGAGCTTAGGCTCCACCGACTCCTGCTTCCGCTTTTTGAGCACCCTGCGCGCCATGATCGTAGGATACCACCTTATTCGCTAATTATTCGTCATTCGATTGCGCAATAAAGCACGGGTCCAGCCTTCGGCCCTCCCACCAATCCGTGGGTTGGAAGGATTCCGTGAACCCGCTAAACATGATCGTTGGATTTAGACCAGCTTCTACTTGCCTTTGCCTTTGAAAAAAGCATTGCGACCAACGGCAGCCGATCTATGTTGTGTTTACCAAATCCCTGTCCTCGCGGTGGCGGTCAGCACGGGCGATTGGCGGGAACTCATCCTGTGTCCCTCAGTATCCGGCCTCTTTTGTTGGTTCTTCCTTTCGGGGGGTGTGGGATGAGACCCGAAGAAACCATGATCAACCTGACGACCCGGACCCCCAACGGAGGCGGTTTCTGGGCGGGAAGCAGCTTTGTCATCGTCCAGTCCGGTCCTGACTGGTGGGAATGGAAGTGCCGGGGCAAGGTCTACTACGACCTAGATGAGCTCGCCGATGCCCTCATTCGGAGAAGGGGCACCGTCTTCCGGCCTGAGCGCCACCGCCTTTGGACTGCCAAGGGCAAGCGCTGGGGAGGGCGGGCCTAGGTCGGGCAACCGATCTGCTGAGGGCGCGAGGGCTTTGGAGGGGCGTCAGTCCTGAGGAAGTCGGCTGTCAACGTGACCCGGGGGCCACGGCATGGTCATACTGGCTGCAGGAGGCAGCCCCATGCTCTATCGGAAGCCCTGCGGCAGCGTCCTGGAGGCCGTCGGCAACACGCCGCTGGTCCGGCTGCGTCGCGTCGTCGAGCGCCTCCCGGCCGAGATCTTCGCCAAGCTTGAGTTCATGAACCCCATGGGGAGCAGCAAGGACCGCATTTCCAAGTACATGATCGAGGCTGCCGAGCGGGACGGCCGCCTCAAGCCGGGCGACCTCATACTTGAAAACTCCTCGGGCAACACCGCCATGGGTCTGGCCCTCATGGCCATCCAAAAGGGCTACCGCATCAAGGTGGTGGTGCGCGACACCATCTCCCAGGAGAAGCTGAACCAGCTGTTGGCCCTGGGGGCCGAGGTCCACAAGGCGGACACGAGCCTGCCGCCCGAGCACCCGGACAGCTACAACAACATCACCCCGCGCCTGGCCCGGGAGACCCCCGGCTGCTACTTCCCGGACCAGCATGGCAACCGCGAGAACAACGCCGCTCACTACCATTCCACGGGCCCCGAGATCTGGGAGCAGATGGAGGGCCGCATCGACTATCTGGTGGCCGGTGCCGGCACCGGCGGCACCATCGGCGGGGTGGGCCGCTACCTCAAGGAGCAGGATCCAGCCATCAAGGTCATCGCCGTGGACCCCGTAGGTTCCGTATTCTTCGACCACTTCCGCGGCAAACAGGAGCTCAAGGCTGGACCCTACTGCCTGGAGGGACTGGGCGACGAGTTCCTCATCGGCACCATGGACTTCAGCGTCCTGGATGACATGGTGCAGGTGACGGACCGCCAGGCCTTCCACCACGCCCGCAAGCTGGTCCGGGAAGAGGGCATTCTGGGCGGCGGTTCCAGTGGCGCCGCGCTCTGGGCCGTGCGGCAGGTGGCGAAGCGCCTGCCGGCGCAAGAACGCCCGGCCCGCATCGTGACGGTCTTCCCTGATGGAGCGGGGCGCTACCTGAGCAGCATCTTCAACGATGCCTGGCTAGCGGAGCGGGGCCTCTTGGAAGAAGAGGAATGACGGCCTTCTCGGGGACCTATCTCGAGGCTATCCGTCAGGCCCTCGGCGACGCCATGGAGGCGGACCCCCGCGTCTGCTGCCTGGGCGAGGACATCGGCGCCTACGGTGGCGCCTTCCGGGCCACCGAGGGCCTGCTGGCCCGCTTCGGGCCGGACCGGGTCCTGGACACACCCATCTCCGAGCAGGCCATTGTGGGCGCTGCCATCGGCGCGGCCCTCATGGGCCAGCGGCCCGTGGCGGAGTTCCAGTTCATGGACTTCGCCATGCTGGCCTCGGACCTCATGGTGAACTTCGCCGCCCCGGCACACTGGCGCTGGGGCGCCTCGGTACCTGCGGTGTTCCGCGGCCCCGCAGGGGCGGGCAACGGCGGCGGCCCCTTCCACAGCCAGAACCCCGAGGGCCACTTCCTCGGCAGTCCTGGCCTCAAGGTGGTCGCGCCCGGCACCGTCCGTGACGCCTATGCCCTGCTCCGGGCCGCCATCGACGACCCTGATCCCGTCCTGTTCCTGGAGCACAAGCACCTCTATCGGCGGCTCAAGGACCAGTGGGACGAGGCGCCCACGGCCCGCCTAGGCGAAGCCGCCCTGCGCCAGGAGGGCCAGCGTGCCTGCATCCTCACCTACGGGGCCGCCCAGCAGGTGGCCCTGGAGGCCTCCGCGGGACTCGATGTGGCCGTGCTGGACCTGCGCACCCTCTGGCCCCTGGATGACGAGGCCATCACGGCGCTGGCCAAGCGCACCCACCGGGTGCTCGTGCTCACGGAGGCCTCGCGAACCTACGGCCCTGGCGCCGAGTTGGCCGCCCGGGTCAGCGAGACCTGCTTCCCCTGGCTCGACGCCCCCGTGCTGCGGGTGGGTGCGGCGGACACCCCTACGCCCGCCAGCCCAACCCTGGAAGCGGCCTTCCTCCCAGGTCCCGCCCGCGTGCGACTGGAAGTCGAACGCCTGCTGGCCTGGTGAGGCTCTGCGCCGCCCCTGGCTTGACGCATCCGGCCCATCCCTATCATTCTAATTCTTAGATCTTTGGCAGTCCCCAGAACGCTATCCAGAAAGGTGGAGGGAAAGGCCCTGTGAAACCTTGGCAACCTGCGAACGCAAGGTGCCAAATCCTGCCCCCGGGCTCCGGGGGGAAGATACCGAACCGCAGGAGACTGACCTTCGACCCTCTGGAAGCCGCCCCCAGGACTGCCTTTCACCAGGCGCAGCCATGACCCAGAAAACTTTTCAGCAGGCCCTCGACGCGGGCGAGTGCTTCCTCTTCGACGGCAGCACGGCCACGGCCCTGCATGACCGGGGGATCACCCTCCAGCGCAGCTTCGAAGAGTGCAACCTCAAGACCCCGGACCTGCTGCTGGCCATCCACGGGGAATTCCTGGCCGCCGGAGCTCAGGTCCTCACCACCAACACCTGGGGCGCCAACCGCCTGAAGCTGGCGGCCAGGGGCCTGGAAGATCAGCTGGCCGAGATCAACCGGGAGGGCGTGGCCCTGGCCCGGAAGGCCGTGACCCAGCAAGGCGCCGTCGCCTGGGTGGCGGGCTGCATCGGCCCCCTCGGCGTCCGCATCGAGCCCTGGGGACCCACCTCCTTCGCCGAGGCCCGCGCCTGCTTTCGCGAACAGGCCGCCGTGCTAATCGAAGCCGGCGTGGACCTGATGGTGCTGGAAGCCTTCGAAGACCTACACGAGATCCAGCAGGCCATGCTCGCCGTGCAGGAGCTCAGCGACCTGCCCATCGCCGCCCTCATGACGCCCAACGAGGAGGGCCAGGCTCTCTTCGGTGCCGAGCCCGAGTGGTTCATCAAGCAGATCGACACCTGGGGCGCCGACATGGTGGGCCTCATTGGCGGCAACGGCCCCGCCCCGCAGCTGCGCCTGCTGGAGCGCCTCATGGCCGTCACCGCGAAGCCCATCGCGCTGCAGCCGAACCCGGGCATGCCCCGGATGGTGGACGGCCGGCTCATCTACGGCGCCACCCCCGAGTATCTCGGCGAGTTCGCGGGCCGGGCCCTGGCGGCCGGCGCCCGAGCAGTGGGCGGGTGCAGCGGCACCACTCCGGCGCACATCAAGGCCATGCGCGGCGTCTTCCGCCAGGAGCGGGCCTTCGTCCAGGCTGGTGGCGGTTTCGAGCTCAAGCCCCACGAGCAGCCCCAGCCCGAGGTCCCCTTCGCCTACCGCAGCCGCTTCAGCCTCAAGCTTGCCCAGGGCGAGTTCATCCACACGGTGGAGCTGGTGCCGCCCAAGGGTATGGAGTACGACAAGCTCGTGGCCAAGACCCGCCAGTGTCAGGCCCTGGGCGTGGACGCTATCAACGTGCCCGACGGACCGCGCGCCATGGCCCGCATGTCCGCCCTGGCCACGGCCCTCATCATCGAGCAGCAGGTGGGCCTGGAGACCATTCTCCATTACGCCTGCCGTGATCGGAACCTGCTGGGCATGCAGAGCGACCTCCTCGGAGCCGCAGGTCTTGGCCTGCGCAACATCCTGGCGGTCACGGGCGATCCCCCGAAGCTGGGGCCCTACCCCCAGGCCACGGCGGTCTTCGATGTGGACGCCATCGGCCTCGTGAACATGCTGAAGCGCCTGAACACCGGGCTGGACTTGGGCGGCGCCGCCATCGGTAAGCCCACCTCCTTCAGCGTGGGCGTGGGCGCCAATCCCGTGGCGCCGGACCTGGAGCGGGAGAAGTCCCGCTTCCGCTACAAGGTGGAGGCCGGTGCGCAGTGGGCCATCACCCAGCCGGTATTCGACGCGGACCACCTCTTCCGCTTCCTGGACTTCGCCGAAGCGCTTGACGGCAAAGGCGGCATTCCCATCATCGCGGGGATCTGGCCCCTCAAGAGCCTGCGCAACGCGGAGTTCATGGCCAACGAGGTCCCCGGCGCCTACGTGCCGCCCTCGGTGCTCGCCCGCATGGCCAGCCGAACCACCGCCGAGGATCAGCTGAAGGAAGGCCTGGACATCGCCCGGGAGGTCATCGATCTGATCCGGCCCCGGGTCCGCGGCCTGCAGCTCTCGGCGCCCTTCGGCCAGGTCGAGCTGGTGGCCCCGTTGCTGCCGAAGGCGGAGGCCCCATGGTGAAGGTCCACTTCCTCCTCGAGGACCTGCTGGTGGAAGCCCCGGCAGGCACCACCCTCCAGCGCATTGCCGACGCCGCCGGCGCCGACATCACCTTCGGGTGCCGTACTGGTTCCTGCGGCACCTGCCGCGTGCGCATCGCCGAAGGCCTGGAACACTGCAGCGACCCCGGCTCCGAGGAGCGGGACTACCTCCGCAGTCTGGACGCGCCGCCGGACCAGCGGCTCGCCTGCCAAGTCTGCGTGCATGGCGACATCGCCGTGGACTACCTCGGACTCTGACATGACAACCCTTGACGCCCTCCTCCGTGAAAAAGTGCTGCTGCTGGACGGCGGCATGGGGACGCAGATCTTCGCGCGCTCTCCGACCCTGGAGGACTACGGCAGCGCGGCCCTCGAGGGCTGTGTGGACCTGCTCACGGAGCGACGCCCCCAGTGGATCCGCGAGATCCATGAGAGCTACTACCGGGCCGGGGCGGACGCGGTGGAGACCAATACCTTCGGCGCGAACCCGCTGGTGCTGGGGGACTTTGGGCTCTCAACCAAGGCCTACGAACTGAACGTCCAGGCCGCCTCCATCGCCAAGGAAGTGGCCCGCAGCTTCGACCGGCCCCGCTTCGTCATTGGCTCCGTGGGCCCGGGCACCAAGCTCATCACCCTGGGCCACGTGGGCTACGCCGAGCTGCTGGCCTCCTACCGGGTCCAGATGGATGGCCTGCTGGACGGCGGCGCCGACGCCATCCTCATCGAGACCTGCCAGGACCTGGGCCAGATCAAGGTGGCCGTCCGGGCCGCCCGCGAGGCCATGGCCGCCAAGCGCCGGAGGGTCCCCCTCTGGGTGCAGGCCACGGTGGAGACCACGGGCACCCTGCTGGTGGGTTCCGATATCTCAGCAGTGCTCACGAGCCTGGAGCCCCTGGGCATCGACGTGCTGGGCCTGAACTGCGCCACGGGCCCCGACGAGATGCACGCGCATCTGCAGACCCTCAGCGAGTCCAGCCCCTTCTATCTGAGCTGCCTGCCCAACGCCGGGCTGCCCGAGAACGTGGGCGGCCAAGTGGTCTATCCCCTGGATCCCGCGGGGTTCGCACCCAAGGTGCTGCACGCGGCCAAGGAGTTCGGCATTGCCATCCTGGGCGGCTGCTGCGGCACCACTCCGGACCACATCCGGGCCCTGGCGCCAGGTGTGGAGCGGCTCAACGCGCCGCAGCGGTCCCCGAAGCTGGAGCGCAGCGCCGCCAGCCTCTACCAGAGCGTGCCCCTGCAGCAGGAGCCCCGGCCCCTCATCGTGGGCGAGCGGACCAATGCGAACGGCTCGAAGAAGTTCCGCGACCTGCTGGCCGCCGAGGACTGGGACGGCATGATCGCGCTGGCCAAGGAGCAGCAGCGCGAGGGCGCCCACCTGCTGGACCTCTGTGTGGCCTATGTGGGCCGGGACGAGGTGCGGGACGCCGACGAGCTGCTGGGCCGCCTGGTCACGCAAATCTCGCTGCCCCTGATGATCGACAGCACAGAGGTCGCCGTCATCGAGCGGGCCCTCCAGCGCAGCCCGGGCAAGTGTGTGGTCAACTCCATCAACTTCGAAGACGGCGACGCCCGACCCCGGCGAATCCTGGAGCTCTGCCGCACCTATGGCGCCGCCGTGGTGGCCCTCACCATCGATGAGCGGGGCATGGCCAAGTCCCGGGAGCAGAAGCTGGAGGTGGCCCGCCGCCTCTACGCCCTCGCCGTGACCGAGTACGGCCTGGACCCCGGCGACCTCATCATCGATCCCCTCACCTTCACCCTGGGCAGCGGCGAGGAGGAGTTCCGCGGCTCCGCCATCGAGACGCTGGAGGCCCTGAAGCTCATCAAGGCCGAGTTGCCAGGGGTCCTGACCATCCTGGGCGTCAGCAACGTGAGCTTCGGCCTGAATCCCGCCTCCCGCCACGTCCTCAACGCCCTGATGCTCTACCACGGCGTACGCCACGGCCTGGACATGGCCATCTTCAACGCCTCGAAGGTCATCCCCGTGGCGAAGATCGACCCCGAGGACCGGCGGATCGTGGAGGACCTCATCTTCGACCGCAGGGCCGAGGGCTACGATCCGCTCAAGGAAGTCCTGGCGCGCTACAGCGGGCGGAAGGCCGCTGTCGTGGCCGATACCCGCACGGACCTGCCGGTGCTGGAGCGCCTGCGCAACGGCATCCTGGATGGCGCCAAGCAGGCCCTCCTGCTGGACGTGGAAGAGGCCCTGGCCGACCACGATCCCCTCCTGCTCATCAATGATGTGCTGCTGGGCGCCATGAAAGTGGTGGGTGAGCGCTTCGGCGCCGGCGAGATGCAGCTGCCCTTCGTGCTGGAGAGCGCCGAGGCCATGAAGGCCGCCATCCGGCGCATCGAGCCCCACCTACCCAAGGGCGGCAGCTACCAGAAGGGCCGCATCCTCCTGGCCACGGTGAAGGGCGATGTCCACGACATCGGCAAGAACCTGGTGGACATCATCCTCAGCAACAACGGCTTCGAGGTAAGAAACCTGGGCATCAAGCAGCCCATCGAGGCGATCCTCAAGGAGCTGAAAGCCTGGCCCGCGGACGCCATCGGCCTCTCGGGGCTGCTGGTGAAGTCCACGGTGATCATGAAGGAGAACTTGCACTTCATGGAGGAGCAGGGGCTGAAGGTGCCCGTCATCCTGGGCGGCGCCGCCCTTACTCGCGACTACGTGGAGGGCGACTGCCGCCGGGCCTACGCCGGACCGGTCTTCTACGCCGAAGACGCCTTCGAGGGGCTGCGGCACATGCAGGCGTTGGTGGCGGGTGACTCCTCCGGTGTCCCGGCGGCTGCTCCAGCCGCGGTTGCGTCTGGAGAGATCAAAATACTGCGGCGAGGTGGGGCGGCTGTGCCGCTCTCGGCCTCCGGCCAGAGCAGCTGGGTGCGCCACGAGGAGACTCCGCCGACGCCACCCTTCTGGGGCGTCCGCGAAGACGCCGCGACCACCGAGGAGCTCTTCGGCCACCTCGACGAGTTCGCCCTCATCCGCAATCGCTGGGGCTTTGCCCAGGGGAGCCAGACTGATGAGGCCTTCGCCGCGGTGCTCCGCGACAAGGCCGAGCCCCAGCTGGCCCGCTGGAAGGCTCGCCTGGCGGCCGCGCCGATGCTGGAACCCCGGGCCCGCTACGGCTACTTCCCGGTGCGCGCCGAGGGCGATGCCCTCCAGGTCTTCGATCCCGCCGATCTGACCCGGCCCCTGGCCCGGCTCACCTTCCCCCGGCAGGCCGCGGGCCGGCGCCTCAGCCTCCCGGACTTCTTCCGGGCCGACGGCACCGATGTGTTGGCCCTACAGCTCGTGACTCTCGGCCAGACCGCCGCTGACCACGCGGCCCGGCTCTACAAGGAAGACGGCTACGCCGACTACTTCGCCTTCCACGGTCTCGCGACGGAGCTCACGGAGGCCTACGCGGAGCTTCTGCACGCCCGCATCCGCCGGGAGCTGGGCATCCAGGGCAAGGACCTGCCAGGCCGCGCCCTCTTCGCCCAGGGCTACCAAGGCTCCCGCTATTCCTATGGCTACCCCGCCTGCCCGGACCTCGAGGGCAATGGACCCATCCTGGACCTCCTGGGCGGCGGTGAGATCGGCGTCCGCCTCAGCGAGAGCCACCAGATGGACCCCGAATACACCACCAGCGCCCTGGTGGCCTGGCACCCGCAGGCCCGCTACTTCTCAATCTGAGCGGCGCTGCCCGCCGGAAGCCAGTGATCCTCCCAATCCCCTAAAGGGGATGGGCTTCCAGGTGTAAGCCTTCGGCTTGCCCTAGCCCTTGCGGGCTCCCAGCAATCTGGGTGGTTGGGCCGGTGGCAAACCTGGACAACACGGGGCCAGAGGTCCCGAGGCCCGGATCCGGGCGACTACGACGGGCGCTCCGCAGGGGCTGTTTGGTCCCCTGGGTGATGCCAGCTCGTCGATACGTGATCTGTGAGGGGAACGCGATCTTCTCTCCATAGGCCAGAGGGTGCATGTTCACGGCGCCCACCACATCGCGGTGGCCCCGAAACCCGCATTTCTTGCAGGCCCACTTCCGTCCCTTGGGACGGTGACGATGACCGCACGAAGGACAATGGCTGGAGGTTCCCCTCTCCGTTCCATTGAAGCACTCCATGCCGGCCTTCCTAGACTTCTCTTCCAGATACTGCCTGTCCTTGCCGTATTCCCACTGACTCATCCGCTGGTTGTGCTTGCGGCCGGAGGGCCGCTTGCGCACCCCGTCGGGGTTCCCGACGTAGATGGAGGAGACAGCGTTCGCCACACAGAAGTCGATGGCCTTCCGGGTGCCCTTGTGCCGGAGATCCCGGACCTGGCGGAGCGTCCGGTGCATGATCCGGCTGATCGTCCAGCCCAGCCGCTTGTAGCGCCAGGAGCCCTTCTCGCAACGAGATCGAAGGCGCAGGATCTGGCCCAGGGCCACGTTCCGGTAGCGTTTGATCGACCGGATGCCGCGGCCCGAGATCACCAGGGCCTTGCCCGTATTGGTGGCGATAGCAGCCTGGTGGATCTCCCCGAGGTCCACCGTGGCGTGAACGCCACCGGTAGCCTGGGACTGGGCTTCAGTAGGAGCCTCGACAGCCATGTGGAGGTCATACCCAGCGCCATTCCAGCAGAGCCGAATGCCGCCAGGAGTGTCGGGGAAGCCCGTTGGCCGAGGGATGACCAGGGACTTCCGGCCACGCCCCATGGGCAGGACGATGCGGGTCGCCTCAACGTGGACCGCCTGGGCGGGCCACATCAGCGGGTAGAACCGCTTCTCCTTCCATGGGTAGCGCATCCCCATCTGAGGGTGGGTTTTGCGCAACAGCTTGGTCGTATCGATGGTCGTCACGAAGCACTCGACCACGGCCTGGATGGTCTGGCTGTGCAGGGCGAACTGGGTGCCCTTCGAGACAGAGCGCAGAGCGTCTCGATTGGGCCACTTCGTCTCTGTCTTGCGCGCCTCGCGGTGGATACCGCAAATCGCGGTCCAGAGCCGACCCGCCTCCATCTGGCCCTCACGGATCGCCCACCTCGTTGAGGGGCGGACATCTGTGATGGGGTAAATACGGGAAACGATCATCGCGTTCTTATTATAGCGTAAAAAAGGCGAAATCGGTTCAAAAGTACGCTCTCATCTCGATCCCCTAAAGGGAGATGAGGATTCCCGCGCTGTTTCTAA
>CAIMQW010000081.1 GCA_903843705.1 uncultured Holophagaceae bacterium
CCTGGACCGACCCGACAACCCTGGCGCCGCCCTGCCCATCCCCCGCAGCAATGTGCTGAAGTTCCGCCTGCCGAGCGGCGCCTTCGCCGCCTTCCGCCCCAGCGGCACCGAGCCCAAGCTCAAGGTCTACCTGCAGTCCCGCAGCGGCAAGGCCCAGCTGGACCAGATGGAAGCCGAAGCCCGCGCCCTGCTGGGGCTGTAGTCCCGGTTTGCACTCAAAAGAAAAGACTCACCACCAAGGCACCAAGACACCAAGAACTGCACAGCCGCAGTTTTTCTTGGTGTCTTGGTGGCAAAGAGCTTTTTTCTGCCACCTACCGCTGGGGCCCTGTCTGGGGCTGGGCGGCGCGGGCCCGCAGGAGGATCTCGCCGAAGTACCTGCGCTCGGCCCCTGAGCCCTTCGGGTCGCGCCTGTCCTGCAGCCGCTGCCACTTCACAAAGCGGAAGTCCTCCCGCATGAAGTGCTTGATGAGCTGGCCCCGGGTGAGCTGGACGAAAGTCATGAGGGTGATTTGCCCCGCGGTCAGCGCGCGGAGGATCTCGATGAAGGCCTCCTGCAGGTAGGTGTGGTGGCCGGCATGGTGCTCCAGGTCGGGATAGCCGGCCTCCCGCATGGCCCGTTCCTCCCGGGCACAGTGGTCCACCGCGTAGTCCAGCAGGTCCCCGATGCTGCGGTTGGCCTCGTCCAGGTCCCCTGCCCGCCGTAGCCCAGCCTGGGTCTCCAGGCGGTTGAAGAGCTCAAACAGATGCGCATGCTCGGCATCGATCGCGTGCACGGTGGAGTGAAATGCCTTGCGCCAGTACAGCATCGGCGCCTCCGATCCATGGGATTCTGTGTCTCAATATACTCTAAAACAAGACCGGAGCAAGAAAATTCCGTGAACCAACTCTCAATTAATCGAAAAAGGGCGCCGGATCACTCCGGCGCCCTTTTTCGATCCCCTGAGGGAAGAAAGCTACTTCTTGGTGGTGGTCAGCTTGCCGTCGGCCCAGCCGTGGCAGTCCTTGCACTTGTCTTCCTTGAACTTGGGGAACATCTTGTTGGTGGCGGCATTGAACTTCTTGTCCTTGGGGGCGCCGTCATGGCAGACGGTGCACTTGGCACCCTTGACGGTGGTGGGCTTGGCCATGGCGGCAGGGGCCAGGAGAAGCATGAGGGCGGCGGTCAGGAGGGTGATGCGGCGCATGGTGTGTCCTTGTGGTTAGGGCTCCCAGGCAACGATCCTGGAAAGCAGAGAGGGGGTTGGAAGATGTTTGCCCCGGCTGGGCGGCGTCGGCACCTGAACAGTTCGTCTGAAGGACGATGACAGGAGCTGAAAAGTTTGTCATCGAATTGTCTCTTGCTGGCCCCTGAAATGTCCGTGATTCGAGTCACAGAGGTCCGGAATTCCTCCGCAACGACCGGTCAAGGAAACCCTATGCATGAACCGGGCCGCCCGTCCCCAGCTGTTCCTGGGTGACCGGGCGGCCCGAGAATCGTGCAGCCTAGACTAGTGGCCGAGGCGGGAGGCCATGGCGTAGATGATGAGGACGAGAAGCACGAGGCCGACGCCGAAGAAGATGTAGCCGGCGGCGCGAGCAATGCCCTTCCAGGCTTCCCACTCGTCCTTCACGCGGTATTCGTCCAGGCGGCCTTCGGCGACCAGGCGGTCATACCAGCGCTTGCGCTCGTGGAGCATCTCGGCCTTGGAGATGCGGCCCGAGAAGATCACGGTGTCCATGGGGAACTTCTCCAGCCGGAAGTGGGTGTTGAAGAAGTGGACCGTGAAGATGAAGCCCGAGGCGAGCAGGGCCTCGTCCGAGTGGATGATGAGGGACACGTTGATCATCCAGCCCGGCATGAACTTGCTGAAGAAGACCGGGAACCACATGATCAGGCCCGAGACGCCGATGGCGAAGACGCCCCAGAACACGGCAAGGTAGTCGAACTTCTCGAAGTAGGTCCAGCGGTCGAACTCGGGCCGGGGGCCCTTGCCGAAGAACCAGCGGTTGTGGTCCACGAAGTCCTTCAGGTCCTGCTTGGTGGGGATCATGGAGTCCGGGTGGGCCATGGCCGCGAAGATGCGCATGGGCTCGAAGACGCCGGTCTCCGGGTTCCAGAGGAAGCGGCGACGCTTCCAGAGGTGGCTGACGGTCGCGCTGACGTGCAGGACGAAGTAGACGAACGTGATGACCGCCCCGAAGTGGTGGAGGGTCCGGGCCACTTCGGCGCCGCCGAAGAGGCTGAAGATGGCCTTGGCCCAGTCGGCGTAGTAGAACTTCAGGGGCATGCCGGTGATGGTCAGCAGCAGGAAGCTCGTGACCACCAGGATGTGCAGGAACCGCTCGAAGGGCTGGAAGCGGGTGAACTGCTCGTCATCTTCCTGGATCTTGAGCTTGGCTTCGCGGAACTGCTTGGAGTCATGCCGGTAGAGCCAGATGGAGCGGAAGAGCCAGAAGAGGGTGTGGCCGCCGAACAGGGTGAAGGTGAACACCAGCAGCGTGGTCATGACGATGAAGACGTAGTGGAGCTCGGGGAAGTTCTTGCGGTCCATGGGGTTCGCATGGGGCGCATAGCGGGCGAAGCTGGGGTTCGCCTTGGGGTGGCACTGCTTGCAGGTGTTGACGATGTTGCCCGGGGACAGGCGGGAGTTGGGATCCGCCGTGCGCAGCACATCGTGGTGGCCGTGGCAGTCGTAGCAGGCGGCCACATGGCTGGCGCTGTTGGTCTTGCCCAGGGCCATGGCCTTGCCGTGGTAGGTGTCGCGGTAGTGCTCCAGGCGGTCGGCGTGGCACTTGCCGCACACCATGTCGCTGCCGGACTTGAAGTGGCCGCCGGTGGGCGTCTCGATCTGGTGGGCCGAGTGGCACTGGACGCAAACGGGGCCGCGGGGATCACCCTTGGCCAGGAGCTGACCGTGGATGCTCTTGTTGTAGATCTCCTCCACGGTGACGTGGCACTTGCCACAGGTCTTGGCCACGTTGGCGTGGTTGATGGGGGAGCTGCGATCTACGCTGCGCTTGATGTCGTGGACGCCATGGCAGTCATTGCAGCTGGGGGCCACGATGAGGCCCTTCTGCAGCAGCGCCATGCCGTGGATGCTCTCCTGGTACTGGGAGCCCACGGTGGGGTACATCATCTTGTATTCATCGGTCAGGTTCTTGTTGGCGTGGCACTTGGCACAGGTCTTGGGCAGGTTCATCTTGTAGACAGGCGACTGGTGCGACTTGACGGACACGATGTCGTGGTTGCCGTGGCAGCTCACGCAGGTGGCCGCACCCGAGGCGCCCAGGGACTTGCTCATGCCGTGGATGCTGGTCTGGTAGATCTTGTCCTCTTCCGAGTGACAGGTGGCGCACTTCACGGGCTTGGGATCCACGCCATCGTTGGGGTGGTCCTTGATATCCGCGTGGCAGCTCTTGCAGCCCATGCTGCTGTGGACCGAGCCGCCGAACTTGGCCTCATCCACGAACAGGGACTTGGCCTTGCCCGGCGCCACGTCCTTGGTCATGGTCGTGTCGCTGTGGCAGTCGAAGCAGTTCTCTTTGACCGCCTTGGGGCCAGCGGCCTGGGCCGGGGTGGCACCCAGCAGCAGGCCCGCCAGGAGGGCCAGGGTGAGCAACCAGCCGGCACCGATCCGGCGGCGGCTGGAGCACGGCGCTGCGTCGAGGATTGGACGGGTATCCAGGAGCATGGGAGGTCCTTTGGTGAATAAGCAGGTGACAGGCAACCCAGGGGGCTGTCCCTATTATTCACTCAAAGGTGGTTTTATGAACCCCGATCGAGATCACAAAATCCCG
>CAIMQW010000082.1 GCA_903843705.1 uncultured Holophagaceae bacterium
CCCTCCCCGGCCGCCCCCCTCAGCCCCAGGTCTCGTTTCCCCTGCCCGTGTTCCGGCCCCTCTCCGGTGTCCTTCCGCTCCCACCGGCGGTGGCCCTCGGCCGCCGCCGGTGGGTGCCCTGGGTGACGTCCCTCACGGTGATGGCCCTCCTCGGCGTGCTGGCGACCCGAGTCCTCGCCACGCGCCCCCCAGTGCCGGTGGTGGCTGTCTCTCCGTTGCGCAATGAGACCGGGGACCCCGCCGTCGACTACTTCGCGGCGGCCCTGACCCGCCAGGTGGAGCAGGATCTGGCCGCCGTCAAGGGAGTGACGCTCCTGCCTCCGGAGCGGCTCCACCGGCCTGGCGGCGGGGATGGCTCCCAGCCCAGGGCAGATCGGGTGCTCACCTGGGGGCTCGCCCGGGAGGGAACGTTCTATCTGCTCTCCCTGAGACTGGCCGACGCTCGAGGCCAGCCACCGAGGGAGCAGCTCCTGGAACTCAGTCCCGAGGCGCTGCGTGAGGTTCACCACCAGGTGACGGCCTTTGTCGTGGGGCAGACCCAGCCCAGTTCCCCAGGGCCCAAGGCCCGGTGAGCAGACGGACGCTGGCGCTCGGAGGGGGCCTCAGCCCCAGACTTTCCGGCCCCCGACCCAGGTGCTCAGCACCTTGCCCGGCAGGCTCCAGCCCTTGAACGGGGTGTTGTAGGAGCGGGATTGGATGAAGGCACGGTCCACCTGCACCCGGCCTTCGGGATCGAAGAGGACGAAGTCCGCCGGGGCGCCGGGCTTGAGGCTGCCGAGCCCCTTGCGGTCCAGGTGGAAGGCATTGGCGGGCCCGCTGGTGAGCAGGGCGATGGCCCGGGACAGGGAGAGGACGCCGCGGTTCACCAGGACCTCGATGGCCAGGGGCAGGGCGGTCTCCAGGCCGATCACACCGAAGGCGGCCACGGGCAGCTCCACTTCCTTGTCGTCCCAGCCGTGGGGGGCGTGGTCGGTGGCGATGGCATCCACCGTGCCGTCCGCCAGGGCCTCCAGGATCGCCTGGATGTCGCTCTCGGTGCGCAGGGGTGGGTTCATCTTGAAGTCGGCATCGAACTTCATGAGCTCCTTGTCCGACAGCGCGAAGTGGTGGGGCGTGACCTCGCAGGTGACGTTCAGGCCCCGGGCCTTGGCTTCACGCACCATGCGCAGCGAGCCCCGGGTGCTGAGATGGGCCAGGTGCAGGTGCCCGCCCGTGTGCTCCGCCAGCACGATGTCCCGGGCCACCATGGCCTCCTCGGCTGCGGCCGGGATGCCCAGGCACCCCAGGGAGGCGCTCACGGCGCCTTCATGCATGTAGCCCTTGCCGGCCAGATCCCGGTCCTCCTCGTGGGCCACTACGGGAACCTCGAGCCAGCGGGTGTATTCCAGGGCCCGGCGCATGAGGGACGTGTTGGAGATGGGCAGGCCGTCATCCGAGAAGGCCACGCAGCCCGCGGCCTTGAGGGTGCCCATGTCCGCCAGCTCTTCGCCCTTCATCTCGCGGCTCACGGTCCCGATAGGGAAGTAGCGGCAGAGGCCGGCCTTGGCGGCGCGGTCCAGCATCAGCTCCGTGATGGCGACGGTGTCGTTCACGGGCTTGGTGTTGGCCATGGCGCACACTGAGCTGAACCCGCCGGCCACCGCAGCCCGGCTGCCGGTCTCGATGCACTCCTTGCGAGTTTGGCCGGGCTCCCGGAAGTGCACATGCAGATCGATGAAGCCCGGCGTCAGGACCGAACCGCCACCGTCCAGGACCTCCGCCTCCTCAGCTCGCGGGTGGGCCGCAGCCCCCGCGCCGATGGCCGCCACCGCCCCATCCGCCACCAGGAGGGAACCCAGCCCATCAAGACCCTGCGCAGGATCGATCAGGCGGACATTCTTCACAAGGAGGGACATGGGGGCTCCTGAGCTGAAACCAGTCTAGCGGGGGGGGCGTCAGCTGTCGGCTATCAGCTATCAGCTATCAGCCAAGGATGGGCACCGACCCACACGGTCAGGCCCATTCGGCCAGCTATCGCTGATAGCTGACAGCCACCCATCCCAGGGTCAGAAACGGTCCACCAAGCCGGGCCAGGGCCTTCTTTCGCCGAGAGCTGACAGCTGACAGCCGACAGCCAGCAAGCTACTCCATCCGATAGTTCGGCGCTTCTTTGGTGATCATGACGTCGTGGGCGTGGCTCTCGCGGAGGCCGGAGCCGCTGATCTCCACGAAGGTGGCCTTATGCTGGAAGTCGGCGATGGAGGTGCCGCCGCTGAGGCCCATGCCGGCCCGCAGTCCGCCCATGAGCTGCGTGACCAAGTCGGCCATGCGGCCCTTGTAGGGTACCTGGCCCTCGATGCCTTCGGGCACCAGCTTGGTGTCGTCCTTGCCTTCCTGGAAGTAGCGGTCCTTGCTGCCCTGCTTCATGGCGCCCAGGCTGCCCATGCCCCGGTAGGACTTGAAGGTGCGGCCGCCGTAGAAGATGGTCTCGCCCGGCGCCTCGTCGGTGCCCGCGAAGAGGCTGCCGATCATCACGCAGTCGGCCCCCGCGGCAATGGCCTTGGCCACGTCCCCGCTGAACTTGATGCCGCCATCGGCGATGCAGACGATGCCGCCTTCGCGGCAGGCGCGGCTGGCCTCGGCCACGGCGGTGATCTGGGGCATGCCCGCGCCGGTGACGATGCGGGTGGTGCAGATGGAGCCCGGTCCGATGCCCACCTTCACGGCGTCCGCGCCGGCGTTCGCCAGGTCCTTGGCGCCCTGGTAGGTGGCGACGTTGCCAGCGATGAGGGGCAGGTACGGGTAGGCCTGCTTCAGGCGTTTGACCGCCTCCACCACGCCCTGGCTATGGCCGTGGGAGCTGTCGAGGCAGAGCACATCCACTTTGGCCTCGGCCAGGGCCGCGGCGCGCTCCAGCAGCTCCTTGCCCACGCCCACTGCGGCGCCCACGCGCAGGCGGCCCATGCCGTCCTTGCAGGCGTTGGGGTACTCCGTGGACTTCTCGATGTCCTTGACGGTGATGAGGCCCTTCAGCTGGCCATCGCCGTCCACCACCAGGAGCTTCTCGATGCGGTGCTTCTGCAGGATGGCCCGGGCCTCCTGCAGGGTGGTCCCCACGGGCACCGTGACCAGGTTGTCCTTGGTCATGGCATCGGAGACCGGGATGTCCCAGCGGGTCTCGAAGCGCAGGTCGCGGTTGGTGAGGATGCCCACGAGCTTGTGGCCTTCGACCACGGGCACGCCGCTGATGCGGAACTTCGCCATGAGGGCCTCGGCCTCCCGGATCGGGGCCGTGGGCTCGATGGTGATGGGGTCCGTGATCATGCCGGACTCGGAGCGCTTCACCTTGTCCACCTCTTCGGCCTGCCGCTCGAGGCTGAGGTTCTTGTGGACGATGCCGATGCCCCCCATCTGGGCCAGGGCGATGGCCATGCGGCTCTCGGTGACTGTGTCCATGGCCGCCGAGACCAGGGGGATGCGCATACCGAGGTCCCGGGCCAGGCGGGTGCTCAGATCCACCAGGTTGGGATGGACCTCCGAGTAGCCCGGCACCAGCAGGACGTCATCGAAAGTCAGCGCGCGCGGCAGAGGCAAGGTCAGCATGGTTAGCCCTCTTCCGGACCCGCAGCCTGCGGGACCTTGCATGCCATGGTCTCACGGCCCGATGCCAGCATCCAGCGGGCGCTGGCAGCGCAGACCAGCCCCCGGGGTACCCCGCCAGGGCGCCCAGCGGCGGCAGCTGCTCTTCGCCCGGGGGCACCGGGGGCCAAAGGGGCAGCCCGCGGGGCGGTCTTGGGGGGCAGGCAGAAAGCCGGTTTCCTGGGAGGGCTCCCGGCGGAACGCCGCCAGCAGCCTAGCTGCGGGTCCCGCCTCCACCCGCTCGCCGCCTTAGAGCACGAGCAAGCGGTCGCAGACGTCTGCCGCCAGCGTCAGGTCATGGGTGACCCAGAGAAAGGCGAGGTCGCGCTCGCGGTGCAACTCCAGCACTAGCTCCCGAAACGCCTGCCGCACGGTGGCATCCAGGGCCGCCGTGGGCTCGTCCAGCACCAGCAGCTCCGGATCGCAGGAGAGGGCCATGGCCAGGACGAGCCGCTGCCGCTGGCCACCGCTGAGCTGGTGGGGGAACCGCGCCAGGAAGGCCGAGTCCGCGGGCAGGCGCAGCCAGGGCAGAAGCGGGGTCAGCCTCGCTAGGGCGGCCTGGGGGGACTCCTAGCGGTGGAGGCTGGGCGGCAGGGCCAGGTGCTCGGCCAGGGTCAGGAGGGGGTTCAGGGCCTGGCCCGGCTGCTGGGGCACCCAGGCCAGCCGGGACCCGCGGAGTTGGTTCCGGGCGGGACCCGAGTGCGCCATGGCCACACCGAAGGCGCGGACCCCGCCGGCGGTCAGCACCACCCCTGGCGGCAGCGCCCCGAATAGGGCCTGCAGCAGCAGGCTCTTGCCGGACCCGCTCTCCCCCACCAGCCCCAGGCGCTCGCCACGGGCCAGGCTCAGGTCCAGGGGGCCCAGCAGGTGGACCCCGTCCCTTCGCTGCAGCACCAGACCCTCGACGGCCAGAACCATGGGCCTACGATCCCAGGGAAGGTCCAGAAGTCAAACGAGTTCCAAAGAACCCCTGAATAGCCCTTGACGGCCCGCAGGGTGGTCCTACCCTTGGGCAACCCACTCACCCTGCGGAGCCCGGACCGGACCCGCCCTGGCATGGAGGATTCATGGATTTCCTGCGCCCAGAAATTCAGGAGCGCCTGATGAAAGATCATTTTGAATTCCGCAAGCTCATGGAAGAACACAAATCCGCCGACACGCGGCTCGGTGATCTCCAGAAGAAGCCCAGCCTCTCCGCCAAGGAGTCCCTGGAAGAGGTCGAGCTGAAGAAGATCAAGCTCCGGGCCAAGGAGCGCATCTATCACATCGTGCAGGAGGCCTCGAAGCGGCCCGAGCAGTAGGCCGCACCCTGCTAAAAACAAAGCCCCGGAAAACCGGGGCTTTGTTTTTAGATGAAAAAAATATCTGAATTCACCGCGCACTCTGCGGTGAATTCAGTGGGCTTCAGCCTGGAGGATACCTCGGTCGGAACGGCTCGCCGACCCAGTAGACGAGCTCGAGCAGGTCGTCCACGTCCCAGAGCAGCACCTCGGCGCGGGCACCGGGGTGGAGGTGGCCGAGGTCGGCGTGGCGCAGGCTGCGGGCGGCGTGGAGGGTCATGGCCGTGAGGGCCTCTTCGAAGGTCAGGCGCAGCTGCAGGCAGCCCAGGCGCAGGATGGTGAGGGGGTCCAGGCAGGGGCAGGACCCGGGGTTGAAGTCGGTGGCGAGGGCCACCCGGCAGCCGGCCTCGATCATGCGGCGGGCTGGGGCCCAGTCGCGCATGCCCAGGAACAGCGTGGTGCCTGGCAGCAGCACCGGGGTGACCTCGGCCGCAGCCATGGCCGCCATGCCCGCCTCGCTGCAGAACATCAGGTGATCCGCGCTGGCGGCGCCCAGCTCCGCGGCCAGCTCCGCGCCGCCGGTCCAGGACAGCTCATCGGCGTGGACCCGGGGAACGAGGCCAAGGGCCTTGCCTGCCGCGAAGATGCGGCGCCCCTGGGCGGCGCTGAACACGCCGGTCTCCACGAACACATCGCAGAACCGCGCCACGCCGGGGTTTTGGGCGACCAGCTCCGGCAGCCAGTCCTCGGCCACGGCGCGGGCGTTGGCCTCGGCGTCGCCGCCGAACTCCGGGGCCAGGTCGTGGGCGGGCAGCAGGGTGACATCGAGGCTCCAGCCGCGGCGCCGCAGCTCGGCGTAGGCCGCCAGCAGCCGCCCCTCCGTGGCCAGCTCGAGGCCGTAGCCGGTCTTGGCCTCCAGGTGCACCACCCCGCGCTCCCGGAAGGCACACAGGCGGGCTTCCCCCGCCGCCACCAGCTCCGCCAGGGAAGCTTCGCGGGTGGCCCGCACCGTCTCGCGGATGCCGCCGCCCTCGGCGGCGAGCTGCTGGTAGCTGACGCCCTGCAGGCGCCGGTTGAACTCGCCCGTGCGGTTGCCGCCGAAGAGCAGGTGGGTGTGGGGATCCACGAAGCCGGGCGTGGCCCAGGCGCCGCCGCCATCCACCCGGGGCGCGTCCGCCCAGGCGGCGGGCAGGTCCGCAGCGGGTCCCAGCCAGGCCACGCGGCCCCCGGACAAGGCCAGGGCCGCGTCCGGAATTCGGTCCACCGCCCAGGCCCGGGCGGGATCGGGGGTCCACAGCCCCCGGAGGTTCACGAGCACACGGCGGTCCGACATGGCACCAGTCTGCCAGGGAGGGGCATCGCCGCCGGGGATTCTTGGTAGCATCGGCCCAGCGCGGAGGTCCCATGGGGGCACGGTGGGTGGCATGAGCGGGCCGGGTCCGAGGGTCTTCCGGAAGGCCCTGCTCTGCGCCTGCTGCGCCGCCCTGCCGCTGGTGGCGCAACCCGCTACCGCCCAGCCCGGGGTCACGGTTCCCACGCCCGTGCTCAGGCCGGGTGAAGGTCTGGCCCTGGCGCTGGAGGGCGGGGACATCCAGACCTTCGGTGAGGGGCGCGCGATTTTCCCCATGGGCGGTCTCGCCAAGCTGGTGTGGCTGCGCGTCGAGGGCTCCACCTGGTCTACAGGGAACGTGAAGTTTCGCTGCCAGGGCACCGCCGGCTCCCTGACCTGCGGGACCCCGCCGGGCCACGGCACGGTCACCCTGGCGAAGGCCCTGGCGGAGGACTGCGATCTGGCCTTCCTGGCCTGGATCGCGGAGACGCGGGTCCGCTGGCTGCAGGACTACGGCCCTGAGGTGGCCTGGTACCGCGTGGCGGAAGTCTTCGAGCCCTTCCTGGGCCGGCGCCTCCCGGTAAACGCCAGCCTGCCGGAGTTCTCGACGCCTTGGGTGGGTGACGGCGACCTGCTCCGCACCAGCCCCGAAGGCTTTCTCCGGTGGCTGCTGCAGCCGGAGAACGCCGAGGTGGCGTCCTTCGGGCGGCGCACCCTGGCGGGCACCTGGGTCGAGGTGAGCGCCCTGTTCGGCAAGGAGAACTGGTGGTTCAAGACCGCCACGGCCAGCGTGCCTGGCGTGCCCGGGGCCACCAGCGCCTGGGTCGCAGGCGGGCGGGGCTCTACCCTGGTGGTGTTCCACCTCCCCCGGGGCAAGGGCAAGCCCGAGGCCCTGGCCCGCCTCCGGGAGATCCTGGGGCTGAAGCCTTGACCTCGCGCGTCCTCTGGGCGGTTTATCTGCTCCGCTGCGGCGACGGCACCCTCTACTGCGGCATCGCCCTCGACGTGGCCGCCCGGCTGGCGCAGCACCAGGCAGGCAAGGGCGCCAAGTACACCCGGGGCCGGACGCCGCTGGAGTTGGTCTTCCAGGAGGCCTGTGCCAGCAAGGGCGACGCCCTCCGCCGCGAGCGGCAGCTCAAGCGCCTGCGCCGGGCCGACAAGCTCAGGCTGTGCGGCCTGCCGCCATCGCGCTGAGCAGGTCCGCGGCGGCCTGCTTCGGCTGCTCGGCCTTGAACACGGCGTTGCCCGCCACCAGGCAGTCGGCCCCCGCGCGGACCAGGTCGCCGGCGTTCTTCAGGCTCACGCCACCGTCCACCTGGATGAAGAAGGGCACGCCGCGCTCGCTGCGCAGGAGGTCCAGCCGCCGCACCTTGTCCAGCACCCGGGGGATGAAGCTCTGGCCGCCGAAGCCGGGGTTCACGCTCATGAGCAGCACGAAGTCGAAGTCCCCGACGAGGTCCACGAGGGCCTCTACGGGCGTTCCCGGATTCAGCACCACGCCGGCCTTGCCGCCCGCCTGGCGGATGGAGGCCAGGGTGCGGTGCAGGTGGGGATCCGCCTCCTGGTGGATGCTCACCCAGTCGGCGCCCGCCTTCACGAAGTCCGCGGCGTAGCGCAGGGGCTCCACGATCATCAGGTGGCAGTCCAGGGGCAGGGTGGTGGCCTTGCGGAGGCTCTCCACCACGGGCAGGCCGATGGTGATGTTGGGGACGAAGCGGCCGTCCATGACGTCCACATGCACCACCTGGGCGCCCGAGGCCTCGATGAAGCGCAGCTCCTCGCCCAGCCGAGTGAAGTCCGCCGACAGCAGGGACGGGGCCAGGAGGGGGGTGGCGGGGCGGAGGCTCATGCCATCAGTATCCCAGAGGGGACGGCTCTCTCGCCATGGCTTTACTGATAACCACTCTCGCGGAGAAGGGACGAGGGAAGCGGAGGGGCGCGGAGGAAAGCAGAGGACTGATCCTCAGAGGCTCTTTCTCCGCGCACCTCTGCCATCTCGTCCCTTCTCTGCGAGAGTTTTTGCCTTTTCATTTAACCAAATTGACCTCGACGCCATTCACCCAGAGCCTGCCGGGGCGCAGCTTGCGGAGGGCTTCGGGGCTGAGGTCGGCGAGGGGCGCCTGCACCCAGAGCAGGTCGGCCACGGCGCCCTTCTGGAGGGTGCCCAGGTCCTTGTCGCGGCCCAGGGCCGCGGCATTGCCCGCGGTGTAGGCTCGGATGGCCTCGACGCGGGACAGGCGCTGGCCCGGCAGGAAGCCGCCGGGGGGATTGCCTTCAGGATCCTGGCGCGTCTCGGCGGCGGCCAGGCTCACGAAGGGGTTGGGATCTTCCACGGGGGCGTCGCTGCCGAAGGCCAGCAGGGCGCCCCCGGCGGCGAAGCTGCGCCAGGGGAAGGCTTCACCCAGGCGCTCGGGACCCAGGCGGGCGGGCGTCCAGCTGTGGTCCGAGGTGCAGTGGACCGGCTGGACACTGGCCACCACGCCCAGCTTGCCGAAGCGGGCCGCGTCCTCGGCGGTGACGATCTGGGCATGCTCGATGCGCGGGGGCGGGGCGCCCTTGGCCTTCTTCGCGGCCTTGGCCAGCAGGTCCAGGGCCGCCCGGTTGGCGGCATCGCCGATGGCGTGGATGGCGGGCTGGTAGCCCGCGCGGAGGGTGATGGCCACGTCGGCGGCGACCTTGCGGGGTTCCGTGACCCAGAGGCCCCGGGTGCTGGGCTCGTCGGCATAGGGCGCCAGCAGGCGGGCGCCCCGGCTGCCCAGGGCGCCGTCCAGGTAGAACTTCACGCCCTGGACCTGGAAGAAGGACACCTGCTTGGGCCGGCTCTTCTTCAACTCGCGGAGCATGAGGTCGTGGTCGTGGCTCAGGTAGGCAAAGACCCGGATGGGCAGGGTGCCTGCGGCGGCGAGGCGCCGGTAGGCGGCCAGCTCGGGACCGTCCACGCCCATGTCCGCCACGGCTGTGAAGCCCTCGGACAGCAGGGCGAGCAGGCCCGCCTTCAGCTGGGCCTCGCGCTCCCCGGCCGTGGGCTCGGGGAGGTGCTTCCGCACCAGCTCCACGGCGGTGTCCAGGAGGATGCCGCTGGGCCAGCCGGTGGCGTCCTTGAGGATGCGCCCGCCCTCGGGATCGGGGGTGCCGGGGCCGATGCCGGCGATGGCGAGGGCCGCAGTGTTCACCCAGGCGGCATGGCCATCCACCCGCTCCAGGATCGCCGGCCGCGCGCCCGTGAGGGCATCCAGGTCCAGGGCCCGTGGGTAGGCCACGGTCGGCCAGCGGTTCTGGTCCCAGCCTCGCCCCTGGAGCCAGCCCTGGGGGTGGGCGGCGGACCAGTCCTGGATGCGGCGGAGGGTCTCCGGCAGGCTGGTCAGTCCCGTGAGGT
This sequence comes from uncultured Holophagaceae bacterium, assembly GCA_903843705.1. Taxonomy (GTDB): domain Bacteria; phylum Acidobacteriota; class Holophagae; order Holophagales; family Holophagaceae; genus Geothrix. Next base: position 9,605 of record CAIMQW010000082.1, read on the forward strand.
CCACCTGGCGGCTCAGGGCGCCAAGGCCCCCCACATGGGCATGGCCCTCGATGAGTCCCGGCAGCAGGGTGCCGCCGGGAAATTCCACGCGCCTTGCTGTGGGGTGCTTCTTCGCAAGGGCTTCAACGGCGCCCACGGCCAGGATGCGGTCCTTCTTGATCAGCACGCCCTGGCCTTTCAGGAGGCCCTGGCCCAGCCAAATATCGGCCCCCGAGAGCAGCTGGATCTGGGGGGGAGGCGCGGGCGGCAGGGGCATGGCGGGCTCCGGGGAAGGGGCCAGTGTAGCGTTGGGACCGTCCGGGGCGATAAGGTGGAAAGATTGGGAGGTTCCATGTACGAGAAGGATTTCCTCGAGCAGGTGCGGACGCAGCTCACGGTGAAGGAAGATCCCGCCAAGCTGCGGCAGCGGTCCTTTGAAACCAGCTCGGGCATTCCCCTGAAGAACAGCTACACGCCGGCGGACCTCGCTGACCACGATCCCCTGCTCGACCTGGGGGCCCCCGGCAAGTTCCCCTTCACGCGCCACGTGCAGCCCACGGGCTACCGGGGCCGGCTCTGGACCATGCGCCAGTACGCGGGCTTCGCCACGGCGGAGGAGAGCAACGCGCGCTACCGCTACCTGCTGGCCCAGGGCACCACGGGCCTGTCCGTGGCCTTCGACCTGCCCACGCAGATCGGTATGGACCCTGACCACGAAATGGCCCTGGGCGAAGTCGGCAAGGTGGGTGTCTCCATCAGCTCCATCCACGACATGCGGACGCTGTTCCGGGACATCCCCCTGGACAAGGTGACCACCAGCATGACCATCAACGCGCCTGCCGCGGTGCTGCTGGCCCTCTACCTCGCCGTGGCCGAGGAGCAGGGCGTCAGCTGGGCCCAGGTGGGCGGCACCATCCAGAACGACATCCTCAAGGAGTACATGGCCCGGGGTACCTACATCTTCCCGCCCCGCCCAAGCCTGCGGCTCATCACAGACATCTTCGCCTTCTGCGCGGACCAGGTCCCCGGCTGGAACACCATCTCCATCTCGGGCTATCACATCCGCGAGGCGGGCTGCACCGCGGCCCAGGAGATCGCCTTCACCCTGGGCGACGGCATTGCCTACGTGCAGGCCGCCTTGGATGCCGGCTTGAAGCTGGAGGCCTTCGCCCCTCGCCTAAGCTTCTTCTTCAACGCCCACAACCAGTTCTTCGAGGAAGTGGCGAAGTTCCGGGCCGCCCGGCGCATCTGGGCGCGGATCATGCGGGACCACTTCAAGACCGACGATGCAAAAAGCCAGATGTTGCGTTTTCACACCCAGACGGCGGGCAGCACCCTCACGGCCCAGCAGCCGGACAACAACATCGTCCGCACCACCGTGCAGGCCATGGCGGCCGTCTGCGGCGGCACCCAGAGCCTGCACACCAACAGCCGGGATGAGGCCCTGGCCCTGCCCACCGAGGTCAGCGCTCGCATCGCCCTGCGCACCCAGCAGATCCTGGCCTTCGAGTCCCGGGTGGCGGATGTGGTGGATCCCTTCGCTGGCAGCTACCTGATCGAGTCCCTCACGGATGAGCTGGAGGCCCGGGCCCTGGCCCTGCTGACGAAGGTCGACGAGCTGGGCGGGATGGTGAGCGCCATCGAGAAGGGCTTCCCCCAGCGGGAGATCCAGAACGCAGCCTACGCCTTCCAGAAGGGCGTCGAGCGGGGCGAGCAGGTCGTGGTGGGTGTGAACCGCTTCGAGGTCACAGGCGAGGTCAAGCCCGACCTGCTGCGCGTGGATGAGGCCCTCGGCGCCGTGCGCCGCAGGGAAGTGGCCGCCGTCCGGGCCGGCCGGGACCAGGCCGCTGTGGACGCCTGCCTGGTCGCCCTGCGCACGGCCGCGGCCGGCACCGACAACCTGATGCCCTTCATCCTGGCCGCAGTCAAGGCGGAGGCCACCGTGGGCGAGACCTGCGACGCCCTCCGCGGGGTCTTTGGCGAGTATCAGGAGACGCTGGTGCTCTGAGGCCCGGTCCGGCCCCGAGGAAAATCTATAGATCCAATTATTAGTTTGAGAGCTACCTGGACTTGCCGATGAACGGGGCAGACCCAAGGCCTCTCAAACAGGACGACCCGGTGCAGAACCCCGGGTATTCCGGTATCATTGTTGCAACGCCATTCCCAACCCATCCCGCTCGGCGGGAACCGTCCCAGGAGATACCATGCGTTTCGCCACCCTCATCACCGCGGCCGCGCTGATCCTTGCCATCCCCGCCCAGGCGAAGATGCCCTTTGTCAAGAAGGCCCAGGAAGCCGGCTTCGCGGAAGTCAAGGACTGCAAGGCCTGCCACGCCGCCCTCCCCGTCAAGAAGGACGGCGAGATGACCGAGCGCGGCAAGTTCCTCAAGGCCACCAAGGCCGAGAAGAAGGCCGCCGAGGTCGACGTGAACTGGCTCAAGGATTACAAGGGCAAGTGAGCCGCTGACTCGGTTTTAGAACAGGCGCCGGGCGGGTCACTCCCCCGGCGCTTTGCTGTACCTGGCGGGTTGCGGTGATCCAGATCACCGCCCTGTCACAGGTTTGTCCGAACTCGGGTAGGGTATAGAGGACTTGTGAGGTAGCTATGCGCCTGCTCTTTGCTGGATTGCTCTCCGTCGTGCTTGCCGCGGCGCCGCCCAGCGCAAAGGACTGCGCCGGTTGCCACGATGTCAACATCACCCAGTTCGAGGCGTCGAAGCACGCCAGCATGGGCTGTACGGGGTGCCACACCAGCATCACGCGGCTACCCCACGCCGAGAAACCGGCCAAGGTGAAGTGCGAGACCTGCCACGAACATCC
>CAIMQW010000083.1 GCA_903843705.1 uncultured Holophagaceae bacterium
ATCAGCTGCATGCCGGCACCCTGCGCATGCAGTGCCAGTACTGCCACTCGGGCGTCGACAAGTCCCGGCACGCGGGCATCCCGAGCGTGGACCTCTGCATGGGCTGCCACAAGGTCACCAAGGCGGATCGCCCAGCCATCCAGAAGCTGGCCCGTATCGCCCAGACCGGCGAACCCCTGCCCTGGCAGCGGGTCCACACCCTACCGGACCATGTCTTCTTCGACCACCGGCCCCACGTGAACGCGGGCATCGCCTGCCAGAGCTGCCACGGCGAGGTCCAGACCATGAAGGTGATTACCCGCGAGATGGGCATGCGCATGGGCAACTGCCTGGCCTGCCATCGCGACCCCCACGCGGCGCTGCCGCCGGGTTCCAAGATCACCCGCGGCGCCGAGCACTGCGCCGCCTGCCACCGCTAGGACCCAGGGGAGACCGACCATGGCCGACGCCGACCGCAAACCCCTTCTCGACCGGGCCGCCGCCCTGCTGGCAGGCCCCTTCCTGCTGGGCCGCCAGGCCCTGAGCCTGGTCTTTTCATCTGACCGGGACACCCCGTCGGAGACGCCTTCCCTGGCCCTCCAGCGAATTCCTGTCACGCCCCCCGAACATGCCATCAAGCGACGTGGATGACCCGATGAAGACTCGACTCCCCGATCATGGCCCCGTGGAAGCGCCCCGGTTCTGGCGCACGCTGGAAGAGCGCGTGGAAACACCGGAGGCCCGCCAGGCCGCCCACGATGAGTTCCTGCCGGGCGCCGTCCCGGCCTTCGACGATGTCCACGGCCTGCCCCCCCAGAGCGGGGTATCGCGCCGCGACTTCCTGGGGCTGGTGAGCGCGGCCGCCGCCCTGGCCGCCACCGTCGGCTGTGACCGCAAGGGCCAGGGCACCGTGGTGCCCTATACCAAGCGCCCCGTGGAAGTGACCCCGGGCGTGGCCAACTACTACGCCAGCGCCTTCCAGGAAGGCCGCCGAGTCTACCCCGTCCTGGTGAAGACCCGGGAAGGCCGCCCCATCCACCTCACGGGCAACGACGAACACCCCGGCGTGAAGGGCAAGACCAGTCCCCGTGCCATGGCCGATGTCCTGCGGCTCTACGATCCCGATCGGCTGCGCTCTCCCAAGGCCGAGGGCCGCACCGTGGGCTGGACTGAGGCCGAGGCGCGGCTCCATGGGGCCCTCAGGGAAGCCAAGGCCGCGGGCAAGCCCGTGCTGCTGATCTCTGGCGCTGTTGCCTCTCCTACCCGGAAGGCCCTGCTGGCCGACCTGAAGGCCGCCCTGCCGACCCTGGAGCACCTGGCCTACGAGCCCGCCGCCGGGGACGCCGCCGAGGTGGCCACCCGCGCCAGCTACGGCCAGAGCGTCGCCATCCAGCCCCGCCTGGTCAAGGCCAAGGTGATCTTGTCCCTGGGCGCGGACTTCCTCAACGGCGAGGACCCCGAAGCGCTGGCCGCCTGGGGTGCCCAGCGCCGCCTGAAGCACGCCAAGGAGCCCATCAACCGCCTCTGGGTGCTGGAAGGTCCCCTGACTCTGACGGGCACCAACGCGGACCACCGCTACCCCGTGGCGCCCTCGCGCCTGGCGGCCCTGGCCTTCACCCTGGCCCGGGAGCTGGCCGCCAAGGGCCTGCCACTCCCTGCCGGGACGGATCTGTCGGCCCTGGCTGCCGGGTTCCCCGAAGGTGCCGAGGTGCCCGCCCAGGCTTGGGCGAACCTGGTGCAGGACCTCCGTCACGCGGGCCGCAACGCCGTGGTGCTCTGTGGCGCCCAGATGCCCGCCGAAGCCCACCAGGCCGCCCACCTGCTCAATGCCATCCTCGGTTCCGAGGCCCTGGCCCTGAGCCCCGCCGAGCCCCTGGCCACCACCAAAGATGTCGAGGCTGCCGTCCAGGGCATGGCTGCGGGCCGCTACGCCGCCGCGATCTTCTGGGATGTGAACCCCGCCTTCACCTATGCCCGAGCCACCGCCTGGAAGGAGGCCCTGACCAAGGTGCCCCTGCGGGCCTGGATCGGCCTGATGGAAGACGAGACCGCCGCCCAGTGCCAGCTGCTCCTCCCCGAGAACCACTGGCTGGAGAGCTGGGGCGACTACAGCACCCCCGGCGCCGCAGTGCTCCAGCAGCCCACAGTCGGCACCCTCTATGACACCCGCCAGGGCGAGGATGTCCTGCTGGGAGCCCTCAAGGCCCTGGGCGCTGCCCCGGCCGCGGACTACCACACCTACCTCCGGGCGCGCTGGGAGAAGGCCGTGCTCCAGGGCGGCACCTTCGAGCAGGCCCTGCACGACGGCCTGGTGAAGGGTGACGCCAAGTCAGCCGCGCCAGCCTTCAAGGGCGCTTCCGTGGCCAGTGCCGCCGGGCGCGCGGCGAAGCGCGCCGAGGGTCTGGAGCTGGTGCTCTTCCCGGGCTTCGCCACCTTAGACGGCCGCCACGCCAACAACAGCTGGCTCCAGGAGACGCCGGATCCCATCAGCAAGATGACCTGGGACAACCCAGTGGCCGTGTCCGTCCAGGACGCCCAGGCCCTGGGCATCCAGGAAGGCGACTTCGTCACTCTGACCCTGGAGGGCACCTCCCTCCGGCTGCCCGCAGTGATCCAGCCTGGCCAGGCTAAGGGTGTGCTGGCCCTCGCCCTGGGCTACGGCCGCACCACCGGCGGGGTCGCCAAGGGCGTGGGCGCCAATGCCTACCCGTTCCTGGGTCTGGATCCCGCCACTGCCAACGTCCGCCCCGACGCACGCCTGGCCAAGGCGGGTGGCAAGAAGGAGCTCTCCCGCACCCAGAGCCACCACCGCATGGAGGGCCGCGACATCGTGCGCTCCCTCACCATGGACGAGTTCTTGCACCACCCCCAGGGGCACCACCACCAGCCGGAGCTGGTGTCGCTCTACGAGGAGCAGAAGTTCCCGGACCACAAGTGGGGCATGGTCATCGACCTTGCCGCCTGCGTGGGCTGCTCCGCCTGCGTGGTGGCCTGTCAGTCCGAGAACAACGTGCCCATCGTGGGTCCCGAGCAGGTGGCCAAGGGCCGCGAGATGCACTGGATCCGCATCGACCGCTACTACGAGGGTGAGCTGGAGAACCCCAAGGTGGTCCATCAGCCCATGCTCTGCCAGCACTGCGACAGCGCGCCCTGTGAGAACGTCTGCCCTGTGAACG
>CAIMQW010000084.1 GCA_903843705.1 uncultured Holophagaceae bacterium
AGAAGTGGCCCGGCAGCTGCGCCTGCGCGATCTGGCGGGGCTCATCGCCATCGACTTCATCGACATGAAGCGCGAGAGCCACATCCGCGCCGTGCAGGACCGCCTGGTCGAGTGCCTCAAGGCCGACAAGGCCCGCATGGAAGTCGGGAAGATCAACCGCTTCGGCGTATTGGTCATGACCCGCCAGCGCATCCGCCCCAGCCTCCAGCACGTGAACCACGAGACCTGCCCCACCTGCACCGGCACCGGCAAGGTCAAGACCATGGAGGCCCTGGTGCTGTCCGTGATGCGCCGGGTCCACGGCATCCTGGCCAAGGGCGGCATCGGCGAGATCCGCATCAAGCTGGCCCCTTCCATCGCCGCGGCGGTGCTGAACCAGAAGCGCCGTGAGCTGATCGCCATGGAAGAGCAGAGCGAGGCCAGGATCCTCATCCAGGCCGACTGGTCCATGAGCTACGGCGAGATGGCCGCCGAGATCGAGCGTGCCGAAGAGGCCCCGGTCGAGAAGGTGACGACGCCCAAGCCGCCCCGCGAGAAGGGCTCCCCCGAGGACGAGACCGTGGTCCTGGGTGGCGACAGCCCCATCTCCTTCGAGAAGGCCCTGGGCGAAAACACCAAGGACGCCAAGAAGGAAGCATTCAAATACGACCGCCGCGATGTGCAACGGGCGGCCCTCGATGAGCGGGAGCGCCTCCGTGCCCTGTTCGAGAGCGCCAAGCCCGAGGATGAAGAGTCCGAGGAGAGCTCCGAGGACTCCGCGGACGAGGCCAAGGGCGATGGGACCAAGCGCAAGCGCCGCCGTCGCCGCCGCAAGGGCGGTGCCGACCGGGCCGAAGGTGCCACCCAGGCCACGGGTGCCGAGTCTTCCGAGTTCCAGGACGACTCCCAGCCGGAGCCGCCCACCTTCTCGGCCGACCTGGTCGCCAGCCTGCTGACGCCCAGCCCCCGGCCCCGGATTGGCGCCGCTGCCGTGGCCGCCCCGGCCGAGCCTGCCCCCGGCAAGCCCCGGCGCACCCCCCGGGCCAAGGTGGCCTCCACGCCGGAGCCTGCTCCTGTGGCGGCTCCCGAACCCGTGGCCGTGCCCCTGCCTGTGCCTGTGGCCGAGAAGCCGCTGAAGAAGAAGGCCGCGCCCAAGGTCAAGGTGCCGCCTGCCAAGAAGCCCAAGGCTGAGGCTCCCGTCGCGGAAGCTCCCAAGCCCAAGGCGACCCGAGTCAAGAAGCCCAAGGCTGAGTAGCCGCCTGTGTCCGTCTACTGGCTGGCGCCCCTCGCCTCCCTGGCCACCCTCCTGGGTGGCTGGGGGGTGGTGCGCTTCCTGCAAGGACGGGCTCAGTTCATGCGCCTGCTTTCGGGCGTGGCGGCCGGCTACCTGCTGTCCCTGACCCTGGTGCGCATCATCCCCGAATCCCTGGAAGCCACCGGGGGCGAGGGCAACGCGCTGTGGGTGCTGGGCGGCTACCTGCTGGTCCACGTCATGGAACACGGCATCACGATGCACTTCCACTACGGGGAAGAAACGCACAAGGACGGGAGCCCGCTGAGCGGCGTGCTGGCCCTGGTGGGCCTCTCCCTGCACAGCCTCATGGATGGCGTGGCCATCGCCGCGGCCCTCTCGACCAGCACCAACCTGGGCCCCCTGGTGGTGCTCGGCATCCTGCTGCACCGGATCCCGGAGGGGGGCACCATCTCCTCCATCTTCCTGGTGCGCGGCTTCGGCAACCGGGCGGCCCTCCTCGCGGCCGGCACCCTGGCGCTGGCGTCGCTCGTAGGTTCCGCCGGCCAGTCCCTCATGCACCTGCCCCTCGGGCCGATCCTGGGCCTGACCGCGGGCCTGGCCCTCTACGTGGCCAGCTCAGACCTGCTGCCTGAGGTGCAGAAGGTCTCGGGTCTCCGCGGCACCGTGGCGCTGCTGTCCGGTGTTGGCATCTTCCTCCTAAGCGCGCGGCTGCTGCCGCACCACCACTGAGCGGCCCATGCGCCGGATCGGGGTGGCGTTGCTCCTGTGCACCGGAACGGTGCTCCTGAAGGCCCAGAGCCTGCCAAGCCGGCCGGTGCTGGAGCTCCTGGATGCGCCGACCCCCGCGGAGCTGCTGCCTCTGCGCCCCTTCAGCCTCGAAGGTGGGCCGGGCACGTCCCGCGTGCCCTTCGACTGGCGCGGCGAGCGGGTGCGCGAGGCCGCCGATGTCTGGGTGCTGGAGCAGGGCGCCATCCAGGCGGAGGGCCTCCTTCTGCTGGCGGACCGCATCGAGTATCACCTCCGGGAGGGGCGCCTCGTCGCCCAGGGCCACATCCGCCTGGAAGGTCCGGACCTGAGGCTGCGCTGCGAGCGGCTGGAGATGGGCTGGACCACCCGCTCGGGCCAAGCCTGGGCCCTGCAGATGGACCTGCCGCCCACCTGGACCCTGCGCTCGGGCCATGTGGCCTTCACCACCCTGCGGACCTGGGCCTTCGACGCGGTGGAGCTGAGTCCCTGCCCGGAAGAGAAGCCGGGCTGGCGGGCCAAGCTATCGAGCCTGAAGGTGGATCTGGACGGCTTCGCCACCCTCAAGAACGCGCTCATCTACCTGGGGCCGGTGCCCACCTACTACTACGTTCCCTGGGCCATCTACCCCGCCCAGGCGAACCGGGCCTCGGGCCTGCTGCCGCCCACGCTGGGACTGTCCAGCGCCTTCGGCACCACCGTGGGGCTGACCTACTACCAGGTGCTCGGTCCCACCGCGGACCTCACCCTCGCGCCGGAATACTTCAGCAAAGAGGGCACCCTGCTGGGCGGGGACCTGCGCTGGCGGCCTGACCTGACCCATGAAGGCAGCCTCTCCGGCCAGACCATCCACCAGCGCAGCCTGGACACCACCCGCTACCGCTACACCCTCAAGGAGGTCTGGCAGCGGGAGGACGGCTGGCAGCTCACCGCGGATGTGAACCAGGCCTCGGACAACCTCGTCGACGCCGACTTCGGGAAGGGCCTCGGCTACCTGGGCAATACCAGCTTCGACTCGGCGCTCTACCTGGGCCGCAGCTTCAGCTTCGGGAACCTCAGCCTGTCCGCCGCCGAGCAGCGGAGCTTCTTCTTCACCAAGGACCAGGGCGACCCGTTCTACAGCAACGACTTTCCGGCGTCACTGCGCCGCCAGACGCTGCCCCAGGCCGAGTTCCGGTTCTTCCCTGTGCCCACATTGGGACCTCTCTACCTGGACGGCGGCGTTCGCCTGGGGCGGTTTGCCTACCGCATTGAAGGCAGCGCCACCGGCAACGACCAGGGCTATGCCTGGGACCGCCAGGACGCCAACGCCCGGCTGCACGGGCGATTGGGTCAGTGGGGTCCGTTCCGGGCGGACTTCGAGTTCATGGGCCGGGGGACGCACTACAGCAATACGCTGGCCTCGCCGGTCTTCGATCCCGCGACAGGGGTGAACGGCTCCAGCGTGAACCCCGCCACCAGTCCCTTCGAGGTGGATGGGGCAGCCGCCTCAAGGTTTCTTCTCTCCAGCCACCTGCGGCTCTCAGGCCCCCAGGTGGGGCGGTCGTTCACGGACGTCTCGCTCCTGGGCTATCACGGTGAGCTGAAGCACGTGGCCGAGCCCTATTTCGGCTTCACCGAAACCAGCCGCTACGGCCAGGTGGGCGTGGTGCCGCGCTTCGATAGCGTGGACTCGAACCCCGGCGTCAACGACAGCGCCTCCGGCGAGCGCAGCTTCGAGCTGGGCCTCAAGCAGCACATCCTGGGCCGCTCGGGATCCGGCGTGACCTTCACCGATCTCGCCCGCCTGACGGTGTCCACCCGCTTCCACCTGACGCCCATCATCCTCAGTGACGGGCGCTACAAGCAGGGCTGGTCCTCCGTGAACACGGACCTCGATGTGGAGCCGGACAACCGCTGGCGCATCAGCCTGCGCCGCTCCTCGGACCTCGGCACGGGCGGCTCGGACAATGCGGTCAGCGTGGACGTGAAGGGCAGCGAGGGAAACCGCTTCAACCTCGCCTACTTCTCCACGGGCATCAACAGCTTCCTGGTGCGGCAGAGGGGGATTCAGTTCGGCGGCATCCAGCGCTTCCTGGACGATCGCTGTCGGCTGGAGTTCACGGCCAGCTACGACTACCAGAACCACGGCTTCGCCTCCAGCCAGGTGGCCCTGGCCTGGGTGGAGCCCTGCGTGGCTTATGTGCTCAAGTTCACCCACGTGGCCCTGAACACCTCGCTGCTGTCAGGAGGCAGGGAGGACCGGGTGGACCTCACCCTGACCCTGCGCGGTCTAGGCGACCTCTTCAGCTTCCGCTACTGACCGCACGGGTCTAGGGCTTGCTGTCCGGCGGCGCGGTAGGCTCGAGGCCCCCGAAGACCACCACCCGGTTGCGACCCAGGCTCTTGGCCCGGTAGAGCGCTTGATCTACCTGGGACAGCAGTTCAGAGATAGTGGTCGCCCCGGGACCACCCACGCCGAAGCTCATGGTGGGGAAGATCGTCTGGCCGTTGGGCAGCAGAATGGGTTCCTCATCGATGCGGCTACGCAGCTTTTCGCCGACCTCGGCCCCGGCCTTCAGGCTGGTCTCGGTCAGGAGGACGGCGAACTCCTCGCCCCCGATGCGAAAGGCCAGATCAGACTTGCGCAGGGCGGACCGGAGCCGGACCGAGAGCTGCCGCAGCACCTCGTCACCCACCGGATGGCCGAAGCGGTCGTTGATGAGCTTGAAGTGGTCCACATCCCCGATAAGCAGGACGAAGGCGCGGCGGTGGCGCTCCCACTGCCGCAGGGCGTGCTCCATGTTCTGGTCGAAGGCGCGGCGGTTGAGCAGCTCCGTGAGCGGGTCCGTGAGCACTTCGTTGCGCAGGGTCGCGGCCTCGACCTCAAGCAGGCTGCGGTGGGCACGGAGGTCATGGAGGGCTGACTCGTACTCGGCCTGGACGCGCCGCGCATGCAGGAACTCGATGGCGCGACGGCAGGCATGGATCAGCCGGGGCGCTGGGAGGGGCAGGGGCACCCAGTCCGAGATCCCCGCGAGGATCAGCTTCCGCTGGTCCGCCTCCGTCTTCACCTGTCCCACCAGAATCGTATACAGCAGGTGGTTCTGATCCCGCAGCCGGGCCAGCACGGACAGGGCGCCCGGCACGCCGCCGGCGGAGAGCCCCAGCAAGAGGACGGGGGACTTCAGGCTCTGCTGGGCTTCCGCGGCGTTGCGAGCGGGGGGCGTGTAGAGCTCCATGCCGATGTGCTGGAGCATCTCCCGGGCCCGCTGAGCAAGGTCCCCCTGGAGGCCCACCCCGAGCACAGGTACCCGCTGGCCCCCCGCCTTGGTGTGCCCCCCGGCCATCACGGGACCCAGGCGGTTCAGGAGCTGCTGGATGCTGCTGGTGGTGAGGATGAACCCGTCCCCCTCGCTGTCCTTCAGGGCCAGGCGTTCCTGGTCGCTGGGAGGGTGATCGATAATCAGGAAGATGGGCAGGTTCTGGAAGAGCACCCGGGCCTCACCGCGCAGCAACCGCGAGAGCCGGAAGCCGTCCATGGGCTCCCCGGTCGAGTCCACCACCAGGACCTGGACCTCGCCCCAGGCATCCTTGGCCAGGGCCTCCAGGGGGTCCCCGGCCTGGAGGATGCTGTGCCCAGCCCCCTCGAAGGCCATGCGAAGGCGCTCTACGAGGTCGGCATGTCGGGAAATGACAAGTAGATTCATGAGATGGCCATAGGCAGAGGCCACACCATGTTAAGTCCAATTAGACTCTGATGCCGAAAAAATCGACTAGATTATGATCTCGATGCCCTACTCGGCGAGGCCCTTTTCGACCAGCCAGCGCTCGGCGTCGATGGCGGCCATGCAGCCGCTGCCGGCGGCGGTGATGGCCTGCCGATAGGTGTGGTCCTGCACATCGCCGCAGGCGAAGACGCCTTCGATCGAGGTGCGGCTGGAGCCCTTCTCCACCTGCAGGTAGCCCGTCTCGTCCATGGGCAATTGGCCCGCAAACAGGCTGGTGTTGGGCTGGTGGCCGATGGCCACGAAGAGGCCATCGATGGACAGCTCGGAAATTGAGCCGTCCAGGGTGTCCTGCAGCTTCAGGGCGCGGACCTTCTCGACCTTCTCGCCCATGGGGGTCTCGAGGATGGTGGTGAGGACGTCCAGGACGGTCTTGTTCCATACGGGATGGATCTTCTCGTTGGCCAGGGCCCGGTCCTGCATGGCCTTGGAGGCCCTGAGCCGATCGCGGCGGTGGATGAGGTGGACCTTGGAGGCGAACTTGGTCAGGAAGATGGCCTCCTCGGCCGCGGTGTCGCCCCCACCCACCACGGCGATCTCCTTGCCCCGGTAGAAGAAACCATCGCAGGTGGCGCAGGCGCTGACGCCCCCGCCGGACCGGGAGAGGTCCTCGTCCTTGCCGATTCCCAGCCACTTGGCCGAGGCCCCAGTGGCAATGATCACGGCGTCGGCGGTGTACTCGTCCTTGTCCGTGGTGAGGCGGAAGGGGCGGGCCTGGAGGTCGGCTTTCAGGACGGTCTCAGAGTTGATCACGGTTCCGAAGCGGAGGACCTGTTCGCGCATCTCATCCATGAGGGCCGGGCCGGCGATGCCGTGGCGGAAGCCGGGGAAGTTCTCGACCTCCGTGGTGATGGTGAGCTGGCCGCCGGGCTGGGCGCCTTCGAGCACCAGTGGTTCCAGGTTGGCCCGTGAGGTGTAGAGGGCCGCGGTATAGCCTGCGGGGCCGGTTCCGATCACGACGACTTTATGGTGGCTCACGAAGACTCCTGGCGATGAACGGGACCCTCGGCCCCGTCCCTCAGTCTACCGCGCCAGGCCCCGCTCCCGGAGGAGGGCCTCGACGGCCGGGACATCACCCGGAACGTCCACGCCGAGACTCAGATGGGGCGTGTCAGCCACGCCGATGGCCATGCCCGAGGCCAGCGCCCGGAGCTGTTCCAGCATTTCCAACTGCTCCAGCGGGTGCTGCGGCAGCCGGGTGAAGGCCTGCAGGGCCTCGGGCCGGTAAGCGTAGAGGCCCAGGTGGCGCCGGAAATGGGCCAGCTGGCCGGGCGTCATCCAGGGCCGGAAGTCCTGCTCGAAGATGGTGGCATTCCGCAGGTAGGGGATGGGGCTGCGGCTGAAGTAGAGCGCCCGCTGTCGGTCATCCACCACCACCTTCACGGCATTGGGGTTGAACAGCTCATCGACGCTTGCGAAGGAACAGGCGGCGGTGGCCATGGGGAGGTCCGGATGTGCCTGCATGAGCGCCACCACCGCGGCCACGGTCTCGGGATGCATGGCGGGTTCGTCGCCCTGCAGGTTCAGGACGCAGTCGTAGGTCTCGCCCAGGGTGGCCAGGGCTGCTGCCACGCGGTCCGTGCCCGAGGGTAGGGCGGCCTCGGTCATCACGGCCTCACCCCCAAAGCCCCGCACGGCACTGGCGATACGGTCGTCATCGGTGGCCACCACCACTCGGTCCACGCCCCGGGCGCGCTGGGCCGCCTCGAAGACCCACTGGATCATGGGCCGGCCGGCGATGAGGGCCAGGGGCTTGCCCGGGAACCGGGAGGCCTGGAAGCGGGACGGGAGGACAGCGAGGGTGCGCATGGGATCAGTCTATCGGGAGCGCCCAGATTCCAGCGATGGCGGCCGCCTGCCGATTCGGGATCTACCGGGAGTGCCATTGGATCAGTCCTTCGACGATGTCTGGGCGGAGTGTGAGGACCTGTTCGGGCAGGCCCGGGAGACCCTCGCGACCCTGAAGGAGCCGCAGCCAGCCCATGTGGTCCAGGCCTCGGTGAATGCGTTGTTCCGGACGACGCACACTCTGAAAGGGATGGCCGGCATGCTCGGGTATCCCGTGTTCAGCCGGGCGGCCCATCGCCTGGAGGACATCTTCGACCTCATGCGCAAGGGGCGGCTGCGCTCCACGGACTCCCTGATCGAGACCTTAGAGGCGGGTGTGCTCGCCCTCGAGTCGGGGCTCGAAGGCCTCCGCCGGGGGCGGCCGGAGCCTGAGGACTACCTCCAGTCGGTGCGCCGGCAGATCGGTGAACTCGAGGCCATGGCCCGCCCGACGGAGGGCCAAGCCCACGATCTGAGCACCCTCCTGGACCTACCCCCGGAGACGCTCAAGGCCCTGTCTGACTATGAGCGGACGCGGGTGACGGCGGTTCTCCTGGCCGGGACCCCAATCCATGGGCTCGGCATCTGCCTCGACTACAGCACCTTCGATGAGCGCCTCCGGGCCATCAGCGAGGCCCTGGGCACCCGGGGGGAGCTGATCTCCACCCTTCCCTGGGACCTGCCGCCGGACCGGGATGGCCTCGCCTTCCTGCTGCTCTGGGCAGGGGTGACGCTGGAGCCCCTCCCCGTGCAAGGGGGTGAGGTCCTGGAGAGTCGGCAGCTGGTGGATCCCGGACAGATTCCGGTCAGCCTGCGGGCTCGGGTGCCGGAGCCGGCGCCCGAGCGCTTGCCCGAAACCCCCTCCGCGCCGGCGACCCCTGCGCCCGATGCCGAGATCCTGCGCCTGCCCGCCCAGCGGGTGGAGGCGCTGGAGGCCCGCCTCATGACTGTGGGCCAGCTCCGGGACACCGCAAGTCGGCTGCTGCGACGGTTCGAAGAGGCGGAGCTGGACGCACCCCGGGCCCTTCTCTCCGAGATGGAGACTGGCCTGCTGGATGTCCAGAAGTCCCTCCTGCAGATGCGCATGGTCAAGGTCGAGAGCCTCTTCTCCCGAATCGAGCCCATGGTGAAGAGCCTGAGCCGGGACCTGGGCAAGCCCGTGCGGCTGCAGCTGCACGGGGGTGAGCTCGAGGTGGAGCGGAGCCTGCTCAGCCGCCTGGCCGAGTCCTTCCTGCACCTAGTCCGGAACGCGCTGGACCACGGCCTGGAGCTGCCTTCGGAGCGCCTGGCCCAGGGCAAGAGCGAGACCGGAACCCTGAAGCTCTCGGCCAGCCAGTGGGGGCGGAACCTGCGCTTCGATCTGCGCGATGACGGTCGGGGCTTCGATCTGGCCCGCATCCAGGCTCGCGGTCGGGAGCTGGGGCTGCTCGAGGCCGGTGAGCGGCCCGACCCGGAGCGGCTGCTCAGGCTGACGCTGGAACCCGGCTTCTCCACCCAGGACGAGGCCTCCCAGATCTCGGGACGCGGCGTGGGTATGGATGTCGTCCGAGCGGAGGTAGAGGCTCTTGGCGGGGAGATTCACCTCTCCACCGAGCCGCGCCGGGGCAGCCTCATCCGCCTCACGCTGCCCCTCAGCCGGGCGGTGGTGAACTGCCTGAAGGTCCGCTGCGAGGGACAGGTCTTCGGAATTCCGCTGGCCAGCGTCCTCAGGGTCCAGTCCGGCCGGATCCCCCTGAGCGGCGGTGTGCGGGTCGAAGTCCTGGGCAGGCTCATCCCTCTGGAGTCCCTCCAGGCCTGCCTTGGCCTGCGGGAGCCCGAGGCTCAGCGCACCTTCGTGGTGCTCACCCAGCAGGGAGGGCCGGCGGGGCGGGGCAGCTTCGAGGTGGCCATCGGGGTGGACCAGGTGCTGGACCGGGGGGACGTGCTGCTGCGAAGCCTGCCAGAGCTGGCCCAGACCCCCGGGATCATGGGCGGCAGTCCCCAGGAGGACGGCGTCCTCTGGGTGGTGGACCCTGAGGCGGTGCTGGGCCTGGCCATGGATTCGCTCATGCGGCGGGTGGCCCATGTCTGAGTCGGGTAGCTGGCTTCAGGTGAGGGCCGCAGGGCGCGACCTCCTGCTGTCCACCCGGGAGCTGCGGGAGGTGGTAGCGCCCTCCCCGTTGGCCCCGCTGCCCGGCAGGCTCCCGGGCATTCAGGGTGTCGTCCTCCACCAGGGCGAGTTCCTGCCGGTGCTGGCCTGGGAAGACCTGCCTGGTGCCCGGCGGCCAGAGGGGCCTCCCGAGGCTCTGGCGGTTCTGCGTACGCGTCTGGCCCTGCCGCTTGAGCGTTTGGTTCGCACGCTCGATGACCTGCCCGGGTTGTGGGAGGAAATGGAGGGTGACGACCCGGCGCGCGCCTGGCTCGGGGCCTCGGTCCAGCTACAGGGGCCGGCGGCCCGGCATCTGAATGTGGAAGGGCTGCTGGAGCTCCTGCGCCGCTTCCGGAGTGAGCGCTGACGAGGTGCGCCCTTCGTGCGACAATGAGCGTTTCGCTCCGGAGGCCCCTTGAACCGTCGCCTTGCCGCCCCCGCGGGAATCACCGCCACCGGGCAGTGTTTTCCCCCTCGCGTGGTCACCAACGACGATCTTTCCAAGATCATGGAGACCAACGACGAGTGGATCCGGAGCCGCACGGGCATCCGCGAGCGGCGCTGGGTTGAACCTGGCACCGGGGCTTCCAAGCTCGGGGCGCCAGCCCTGCAGATGGCCCTCGACAACCGGGGCATCAAGGCCACGGACCTGGACGCGATCATTGTCGCCACGGTGACGCCGGATACGCTCTTCCCCGCGACGGCCTGCCGCATTCAGGAGATGGTCGGAGCCACCAATGCCTTCGGCTTCGACCTGAGCGCCGCCTGTTCGGGCTTCCTCTACGCCCTTACTACCGCCGCCAGCCTGGTCGCCGCTGGGGGAGTCAAGTGCGTGGGGGTGGTCGGCG
Source organism: uncultured Holophagaceae bacterium (assembly GCA_903843705.1). Taxonomy (GTDB): domain Bacteria; phylum Acidobacteriota; class Holophagae; order Holophagales; family Holophagaceae; genus Geothrix. The sequence goes on from CAIMQW010000084.1 coordinate 10,549, forward strand.
TCGACATCATGTCCACTGTCATCGACCTCGAGGACCGGACCACCTCGGTGCTCTTCGGTGACGGCGCAGGCGCGGTCATCGTGGAGCGCGTGGATGAGGGCCTCGGCATTCTGGATTTCGAGCACTGTATTGACGGCTCCGGCGGCTGTTTCCTCCACATGCCTGCAGGTGGTTCTGCGAGTCCGGCCACGGCCGAGACCGTTGCGGCCCGGGATCACTACATCCACCAGTCCGGCAGCGAGGTATTCAAGAAGGCCGTCCGGGAGATGGCTGACAACAGCCGCCTGCTCATGGACCGGAACGGCTTCACGGGGGACCAGCTCAAGCTCTTCGTTCCCCATCAGGCCAACATCCGGATCATGGATGCCGCTGCCAAGCGCCTGGAGCTGGACCCCTCGCGGATGATGGTGAACATCGACCAGTTCGGGAACACCACGGCGGCGACCATTCCCACGGCGCTGCACCAGGCCTGGGAGCAGGGCCGCATGGCGAAGGGGGACCTGGTGGCCCTGGCCGCCTTCGGTGCCGGCTTCACCTGGGGTTCCACCCTCCTCCGCTGGGCCTACTGAGCCGCCAGCCATGCGCGTCGTGGCCGGAACCTTGAAGGGGCGCCACCTTTCGGCGCCTCCGACCGGCGATCTGCGGGTGCGTCCCACGTCCGACCGGGCCCGGGAAGCGCTGTTCTCCATCCTCCAGCACTGGCCCCAGGGTGCCTTCCTGGACCTCTGCGCTGGCACGGGGGCGGTGGGGATCGAGGCCCACTCCCGGGGCTATGCGCCCGTGGTGTGCCTGGAAGCCGCTGAGCCTGCCTGGACCTGCCTGCAGAAAAACGTGGCGGGCCTGCCGGTCCAGGCCCTGCGGGGCGACCTCCGCCGCTTCGGCCCCAAGGCCTTCGCCGGGCAGGCGGTGATCTTCCTGGATCCGCCCTACGAGGGGGCGGCGGACCTCTGGCTCCGCCTGGCGGCAGCGCTCCGGGCCTGGATCTCCGCAGACGGTATCCTGGTCTTCGAAACGGGCCGCGACACCGCGCTGGAATTACAGACAGGCTGGAGGCTGGCCGAAATACGGGAATATGGCTCAGCCCGATTCCATCTCTGGATCCCCGCCTGAATTCAAGGCGGAGCCTGGGGTTCAGCTTGGGCAGGCTGACCGGGAGCAGGTTCTCCGGCATCTGAGCATGGGGACAGGCATCATCTGGATTCTGCTGTTCATGGTGACGGCCATCCTGCTGGTCTTCGTGGCACCGCCGGGCTTCCAATTCACCCCCAAGGGCGCCCTGGTGGCCCTGGGCTGTCTTCTGCTGACCAGTGGTGGGAACCTCCTGCAGGTCCGATACTTCGGACGCCACCTGGCCACGCGGGACCTGGGCATCGAGTCCTACCGGCTGCTGACCCGCTTCCCGCAGTCCTCCTCGCTCCTGTATTTCCTGCTGGGCATGTGCCTGAGCGCCGCCGCCTATCTCTGGATGAAGCTGTACCTGGGCCAGAGTGTCTGGATCAGCTTCATCATCGCGGCGATGTTCTCCACCCTGTTGGCCATCAGCGCCATCTGCCACTACTTCATCGCCAAGCAGAACCTCATGAAGCTATACAAGCTGCTGGCGGGGCAGCCAGGCTTCAACGATTCCTTCGCGCGGTTCTCCACCAGCCTGCGGGCGAAGTTCGGCTTCGGTTTTCTGGGTATCACCGGTGGGGTCCTCCTCCTCTCGATTCTCGTGTCCGGCCTGACCCTGCAGTCCTCCATCCGGGCGAAGGCCGCCCGGTATGCCCAGAACGAGCTGGTGAACCTCGCGGATTCCGTGGCTTTCGTGGCGGAGATGAACACCACCCCGGAAGACCTGGAGGCCTTCCTCAGCACCCTGAAGCTCGGCGCCGGGGGCGGCGTCTCGCTCCGTCTGTCGGCGGCCCGGGGTGGCCGGGTGCTCGGTTCACGGCTCCAGCCCGCCGGGGGCGGCGACATCCTGGTGGTCCAAGCCCTGCCAGATGGCTCGGAGCTTCGAGCCGTGATCCCGGAAGCGGAGTATGCCGACGCCATCTGGAAGGCCCTCCGGCCTAACCTGGCCATCCTTATCCTGGCGGCCGCCTTCCTCGCCTACTTCATTCCCCTGATTTTGCGGGATGTGCAGCAGCCACTCCTGCTCCTGACCCGCAACACCCAGCGGGTGAGCGAAGGTCGCATCGACCGCCTGGACCCCGTCTACAGTGACGACGAAGTCACCGCGCTGGTGCAGGGCTTCGGCCACATGGTGGGCAGCCTGCGGGGGATGGTGGTCCAGATTCGCTCCGCCAGCCGCGACCTGGCGAAGGCCAGCACGCTTATCCGCGAATCCGGCGATGGGGTCCGCCATTCCAACTCGGGGCAGCGCCAGCTCATCGAAGCTTTTCACCACGAGATCAACGAGTTGACCGACACCTCCATCGGCATCAGTGCGAGCTCCATGCAGCTGAGCATCGCCTCCGAGAGCACCAACACCACCATTGTGGAGATGGCGGCCAGTGTCCAGCAGATCAACCAGAGCATGGATGAGCTCCTCCTGGTCGTGGAGGGCATTACCTCCGCCATCCGGGACTTCGATGTCGCCATCAAGAACGTGGGCAAGAACATCGACCATCTGGCGGGCCATGCCGAGCACACCAAGGAGTTCGCCGAGAACCTGGAGCAAAGCACCTCCGCCATCGATGACAGCGTGAAGATCGCCCAGCGCTACACCAAGAAGGTCATCCACAACGCGGGCCGGGGCATGGAGCTGGTGGCCCGGAACCGCGAGAAGATCCAGGTCATCGAGCGCGTCGTGCAGGACTTCCACGGCACCACCCGCACCCTGCTGCAGCTTGGCGCGGAGATCGCCAAGATCCTCGACTACATCGGCGACCATACCCAGCAGACCAACATGCTGGCCCTCAACGCGGCCATCATCGCCTCCCAGGGTGGCTCCGGGGTGGACCAGTCGAAGGGCTTCTCGGTGGTGGCCGACGAGATCAAGGTGCTCTCGGAACAGACCAGCCGCTCCACCCAGGAGATCCAGCAGATCATCGGCACCCTCCAGGCGGAGATCCGGAAGGCCTACCAGCAGGTGGAGCTGGGCCTGGACGCCGTCCGGGACGGCGCCGACTCGGTGGGGCAGAGCGAAGTGGCGCTTCAGGCCATCCTGGAGTCCGTGAGCGAAACCGACTGCGTGGTGGAGAGCATCCATGCGGAGACCCTCCAGCAGGCCGGACAGGCCTCCCTGATCCACGAGGCCAACCGCAACATCCACAACCAGGTGGAGACCATCCGCTCGGTCATCGAAGAACAGCAGCAGACGAGCAACTACATCCTTTCGCTGGCCATGAACGTCCAGCTGGCCACTTCCGTGGTGCGGGACTCGACCCGGGAACAAAGCACGGGCAGCGACGAGATCGCCAAGGCCACGGAGCAGGTCCGGGCTCTGGCGAGCCACCTCCACGAGATCCTCGCCCGTCAGGAGGATCACGTGGTTTCCCTGAAGGCGACGATGAACCGGGTCCTCGGCAAGGCCCTGGAGAGTGAGCGGGCCATTGAGGCCTCCAACGGCGCGGTGGAGCAACTGGGCCTGCAGGTCCACATGCTCAACCGCGAGGTGAACCTCTTCAAGTTCTAGGGTGAATGCTAGGCTGTAAGGCGATTCCCCGGGCTTCGCGCATGTTCCGTCTCTCCATCAAGACCAAGCTGAGCACCGTCATCAGCATCCTGGTGCTCTCCTTCATCTCCTTCAACCTGCTCTACTACCCGCGCTGGGTGGAGAAGCAGATCCGCACCCAGGCGGAGCTCAGCGCCCGCCAAGTGGCGGAGACCGCTAGCTATGCCCTGGGGCCCGCTGTCAGCGCCGGCAACACCCGAGACATCGCCCGGGTGCTCCAGGGGGTGCAGAACATCCCGGCCTTCCGGTTCAGCGCGGTGTTCGGTTCCGAGGGTGAGGCCCTGGACAGCACCCCGACCACGCCGGAGTGGGCCATGGGGCAGCTCCTGAAGGACGGCATCTCCCACACCTACGCGCGGCGGGAGGACAACATGCTGGTGGCGGTGGCGCCGGTGTTCTACGAGGAGCCCCGGGCCGATCAGGTGGGGACGCTGGTCATCGGGTTCACCACCGAAGGCACCCAGCGGGCTGTGCGGGAGAACATCAAGGCCAGCCTGACCCTGGGCCTGGTCACCCTGGTGCTGGGCATTGCCGCGGCGGTCCTCCTCTCCAACCGCTACCTCCGCCCGGTGATCGAGCTCACCGAGGCCGCGCAGAAGGTGGCCTCGGGCAGCCTGGAGACGGTCTCTGTGAAGGTCACTACCCGGGATGAGATCCAGGACCTCAGCCACTCCTTCGAGGTGATGACCGATAAGCTCCGGATTTCCCGGGACGAGATCGAGCGGCAGACCCGGCTGCTCGAATACCGGGTCCAGGAGCGCACCCGGCAGCTCATGGAGACCATCTGGGAGTTGGAGGAGATCCGCTCTAACCTCGAGCAGCTGGTGCTGGACCGAACCCGGGGCCTCGAGCAGAGCCGCACGGAGCTGAAGGCCTGGGCCGACACCCTGGAGGAGAAGGTCCATGAAAAGACCCAGGAGCTGCGGGACCTCAACGAGAACCTGGTGGCCAGCTTCCAGAAGCTGAAGGAAGTTGACCATCTCAAGGACGAGTTCCTGGCCAACATGAGCCACGAGCTGAGGACACCACTGAATTCCATCATCGGCTTCTCCGGCATGCTGATGCAGGATCCCCAAGGCCGGATGGGCGCAGAGGCGAAGGTGGATCTCCAGATCATCTACCAGAACGGGCGGTCCCTCCTGGGTCTCATTGATTCGATCCTGGACCTTTCCAAGATTGAAGCAGGCAAGATGGAGCTGCTGCTGGAGGAGGTCGATCCCGTGCTTCTGCTTGACGAGGTGAAGGCCATGGCGCTCGGTCTCATCAAGGGCCGACCCATCACCCTCGAGTACCAGCGGCCTGCCGGGGCCATCCGGGTGATGGGCGACGCGGACCGGTTGCGCCAGGTCTTCACGAACTTGGCCGGCAATGCCGTCAAGTTCACGGAGGCAGGCCGGGTGCGCATCTCGGCCGCCCAGGACGGCGGTGTGTTCCGGGTGCGCATCGAGGACACCGGCATCGGCATGAACGAGGCCGAGCTGGGGCGCCTCTTCGTCCCGTTCCAGCAGGTGGATGGCAGCATCACCCGGCGCTTCGGCGGCACGGGCCTGGGCCTCGCCATCAGTCAGAAATTCATGGGTCTGATGGCCGGCCACATCACCGCCAGCAGCCGCAAGGGTGAGGGGAGCGTCTTCGAGGTGGAGATGCCGGCCCTCCAGGGTGAGCGCCCATGAGCGGCCCCGTCCGCATCCTCTGCATCGAGGACAATCCCATGAACTGGCGCCTCGTGCAGCGGCTGCTGTCCCAGGCCGGCTACGAGATGCACTGGGCCGCCGAGGGGCTCAAGGGCTGTGAAATGGCCTTGGCGCTGACGCCCGAGCTCATCCTGCTGGACATCAACCTGCCGGACCTGTCCGGGTTCGAGGTGGCCACGAAGCTCCGCCAGAACCCGAACCTGGCGGACACCCTGATCGTGGCCCTGACGGCCAAGTCCATGCGCCACGACAGGGAGACCGCCCTGGTCACGGGCTGCGACGGCTTCATCTCCAAGCCCATCGATCCCTTCGTCTTCGTCGCCCAGGTCGAGGCCTACCTCGGGGGGCAGCGCGATCACCTCGAGCTGGGCCGGGAGAAGGCCGCGCTGCGCCAGTTCAGCCAGCAGGTGGTGGACCACCTCGAGGTGCAGCTGCGGGAGGCCCAGGAGAGCAACCGGAAGCTGCTGGAGGTCCAGGGTCAGTTGGAGCAGCGGAGCCAGTGCCTCTCCCGGCTGCTGTCCCTCAGCCAGGACATTATCCCCATCCGGGATGCCCAGGCCATTCTCCTCCGGGTTCTGGAGCAGCTGGCGCGGGACCTCCAGTTCGAGCATCTCTGCTGCTACCACCTGCATGAGAGTGAGGCCTATTTCCAGGGGCTGGCCCGCACCTCAGAGGGCTTCTGCGAGACCCCGGTACTCCCTATGGATCACCCCCTGGTGGCCTGGACCGAGGCGCTGGGCGGGGGCGCCGTGCTCTCCGGCGCGGAGCTCCGGCAGTCCGACTGCTGGCAGCAGGGCATCGAGCTGAAGCTCTGGGCTCCCCTGGCCCACCCCCTGCTCATCCCCCTCCGCAGCCGCTCGGGCAAGGATCGGCTCTGGGGCCTCCTCGCCGCCGACCGGGCACAGGAGGCCTATCAGCCCTTTGAGCTGGAGCTCGCCGCCATGCACACGGGCCTGCTCCATGTGAGCCTTGAGAACGCCGGCCTCATCACCCACCTGGAGGAGACCAGCCGAGCCCTGGGAACCAGCTATGAAGGGATTGAAGTCGCCTATGTCGAGCTGAAGGAAGCCCAGCGGGCCCTGGGACACCAGAACCAGAACACCGCCCTCGGGGGCCTTTTCCTGAACATGGCCCGGCGCCTGGAGGGGCCGGTGCAGCGCCTGAGGCAGGAGAGTGCCGCCCTGGCGGAGTTCATGGACCGCCCCGAGGTGCCCGCCCCGGAAGACCGCGTGGAGTGCCACCGGTCCATGGGTGAGATTCAGGGGGCCCTCGACCAGGTCGATCGCCTGGTCCGGGCCATGCTCCGGCGCGCGGGCCAGGACCGGGCCAGCAGCCCGGAGTGGCTGAACCTCCACGAGCTCTTCCAAGAGGAACTGGAGCTGTCGAGGGCGGCAGGTGCGCTGCCCGACGCGGCGCAGGTGGTGCTGGCGCTCACGGCTCCGGTGAGCCGGATCTTCGGAGTGAGCACCGATTTCACCGATGTGCTGGGTCACCTTCTCGAGCACGCCCTGGAAGGTGAGCCCGAACGGGTCACCCTGCGCACCGCCTTTGCGGAGGGACGATTCCTGGTCGAAGTCGAGGACGATGGTGCTCCCATCGATCCCACCTACCTGTCGGCCGCCTTCGAGCCCTTTCCGACCCTGCGGCCGGAACCCATGGAGGCGGGCCGCAGACCCGGGCATGGGCTCTCTGGCTGCGTCCAGCTCATGAAAACCTACGGTGGAACGGTGGAGATTCTGCCCATGGAACGGGGCTCCCTGGTGCGGATCAGCCTACCGCTGGAATGACGGGAAGGCCCCGACTCTGGCATTCTGCTAGATACCTGTTCGTACGTGAATGAGGAGTCTCCATGAAACGCCTGCTGCTCGCCATGCTGTGCCCGCTGCTCCTGGCCGCCCAGTCCGGTCCCACCATGACCCTGGCGGACGCCCGGGAGACCCACCTCCGCAACCCCGTTAAGCTCACGGCCACCGGCTCCAACGCCGAGGCATACTGGTCCACCGACGGGAAGAAGATCATCTTCCAGAGCACCCGGGACGGTTATCCCTGCGATCAGCTCTACACCATGAACGCGGACGGCTCAGAGCAGAAGCGCGTCAGCACCGGGAAGGGAAGGGTCACCTGCGGCTGGTGGCTGCCGGGCGACAAGAAGATCATCTTCGCCAGCACGCACGGGGCAGGGCCCGAGTGTCCTGAGGGGCCGCCCTACACGCCGGGCAAGTACCAGTGGCCCGTGTTCCAGGGCTTCGACCTCTACATCGCCAATGCGGACGGCTCCGACGCCAAGCCCTTCCTGCCGGCCGCAGGCTACGACGCCGAGGCCACCACTTCCCCCAACGGCAAGTGGATCATCTTCACGAGCGAGCGGGGCGGCGATGTGGACATCTGGCGGGTGGATCTCGACGGCAAGCACCTGCTCCGCCTCACGGACGGTGTGGGCTACGACGGCGGCGCGGTCTTCAGTCCCGACTCGAAGCTCATCGCCTGGCGCACGAACTACCCCAAGGGCGAAGAGGCCACAGCAAAGTACAAGGGGCTTCTTAAACAGCACCTTGTCGAGCCCATGGCCATGGACATCTGGGTGATGAACGCCGATGGTACCGGCAAGCGGCAGGTCTCGAACCTGCCTGGAGCCGCCTTCGCGCCGATCTTCACGCCGGATGGCAAGGGCATCATCTTCGCTTCCAATCACCACGACGATCAGGGCAAGGGCCGCGGCTTTGAGCTCTTCCGCATCAACCTGGACGGCAGCGGACTGGAGCGCATCACCTGGACGGGGGGCTTCAACTCCTTCCCCCACTTCAGCCCTGATGGCAAGCGCCTGCTCTGGGTGAGCGGCCGGGCACCTCGAGGTCCGCGCCAGTTCGATGTCTGCGTGGCAGAGTGGCTGCCTTGAAGCCAGCCATCTTCCTGGACCGCGATGGCACCATCAACGAGGAAGTGGATCACCTTTGCGACCCTGACAAGCTCGTCCTGATCCCGGGTGCCGCGGCTGCCGTGGCCCGGCTCAATGCCCTCGGCATTCCCGTGGTGGTCGTCACCAACCAGAGTGGCATCGGCCGGGGCCGCTTCAGCTGGGATGACTTCGACGCGGTCATGGACCGCATGGCGTTCCTGCTGGCGGCGGAATACGCCCGGGTCGACGCGATCTACGCCGCACCCCACCACGAGGAAGGGCAGGGGGAATATGCCGTGGCCGACCACCCGGAGCGGAAACCCAATCCCGGCATGCTGGTCCGGGCCGCGGAGGAGCATGGCCTGGACCTCTCCCGCTCCTGGATGGTCGGGGACAAAGCCATCGACCTGGATGCCGGGCGCCGGGCCGGGTGCAAGGTTGCGCTGGTCCGCACGGGCTACGGGCACAAGGTTGATGGCTCCAAGGCGGATCTGGTGGCGGCTGATCTGCCGGCAGTCCTGGACCAGATCTTGGCTCAGTGGCCATGATCCTGGTCGAGAAGACGGGTCTGGTCCCGGGCCTTCTCATCGAGCGCTACAAGCGGTTCCTGGCCGATGTCTGCTTGGCGGACGGCAGCGTGGTCACGGCCCACACCACCAACACAGGCTCCATGAAGACCTGCTGGGAACCCGGCGACCGGGTGCTGCTGGAGCGGGCGGCCAACCCCGACCGCAAGCTGAAGTTCACCTGGCTGGCGGTAGAGCGGGGAGGCGGCTGGGTGGGGGTGGAGACCGGCATGCCCAACAAGGTCGTGGCCGAGGCCGCCCGGCGCGATGCCCTGCCGGGGCTTCCCGGTCTGCGGGAGGTCCGCACCGAGGTCAAATACGGCTCCGAGCGCAGCCGGATCGATGTGCTGGCCCTGGACGGGGAAGGCCGCCAGGTCTTCATCGAGGTCAAGAACACCACCCTCAAGGACCGGGCCTGGGGCCTCTTCCCGGACGCGGTCACGGAGCGGGGCACCAAGCACCTGCGAGAGCTCCAGGCCATGGTGCGTGAGGGCCACCGCGCCGCCCTCGCCCTGTTCGTCCATCGCACCGATGTGGACTGCTTTGATGCGGCCCGGGAGATCGATCCGGGCTATGCCGCAGAGCTGGACCGCGCAGCCCAGAGCGGTGTGCTGGTGCTTCCCCTGGCTGTGCGCCTTGTCACATCTGAGGATGCCAGTGGTCTGTGGAGTCTGGGCTGGGGACTGCCAGGTCTTCTACCATGGGTGCGGCGGGGCTAGACTGGACCTCACGGAGTCCTTGATGTCTGAGCTGATGAAAACCCCCCTCAATGCTGCACACCGGGCGCTGAACGCCAAGATGGTGGACTTCGGGGGTTGGGACATGCCCGTGCAGTATCCGGCGGGGATCATCGCCGAGCATGAAGCGGTCCGCACCAAGGCGGGTCTCTTCGACGTCAGCCACATGGGCGAGATCCGCGTGAAGGGGCCCGGCGCCCTGGCGCTGGTGGAGCACCTCACGCCCAATGCCGTCTCCCAGCTGGTCCTCGGCCAGATCCACTACACGGCCTTCCTCTACGAGAACGGCACCTTTGTAGACGACCTGCTGGTCTACCGCGAGGACGAGGAGGAGTTCCTGCTGGTGGTCAACGCCGGCAACTGCGACAAGGACTTCGCCTGGGTGCAGCAACACGCGCCCGGCTATGACTGCACCGTGGTGAACGAGAGCCCGGCCACCGGCCAGATTGCCCTCCAGGGGCCCCTGGCCCTGAGCATCCTACAGCCGCTCACCCCGACGCCGCTGGCACCCATTGGCTACTACTACTTCACCCACGGTGAGGTCGCCGGGATCAAGTGCCTCATCAGCCGCACCGGCTACACCGGCGAGGACGGCTTTGAGCTCTACTGCGCCGCCGGGGACACGGAAGCCGTCTGGAACGCCGTGATGGCCGCCGGCACCCCCCAGGGGCTGCTGCCCGCGGGGCTGGGCTGCCGCAATACCCTGCGCCTGGAGTGCAAGATGGCCCTCTACGGCCACGAGATCGACGACACCATCCAGGCACTGGAAGCGGGCCTCGGCTGGATCGTGAAGCTCGACAAGGGCAGCTTCATTGGGCGTGAGGCCCTGCTCGCCGCCAAGGCGGCCCCGGCCGTCCGCAAGCTCGTCGGCTTCAAGACCCTGGAGAAGCGGGACATCGCCCGAGACCACATGGCGGTGGTCCAAGACGGCCAGCCCATCGGCTTCGTCACCAGCGCGGCTCCCTCGCCCACTTGCGGCATCAACCTGGGCCTGGCCTATGTGCCCACGGCGCTGGCCAAGATGGGCGGCCCGATCCAGATCGACATCCGCGGGCGCGCCGTCCCGGCCGAGATCATTCCCACGCCCTTCTACAAGCGGCAGAAATAGCTCTCGGCTGTCAGCTATCAGCTGTCGGCCAAGGAAAGTCAGTTCCCAACTCTTTTCGGAGGATCCATGTTCCCGGCCGACCTGAAGTACACCAAGGACCATGAGTGGCTCAAGCCCGCCGCCGACGGCACGGCCCTGGTGGGCATCACCAGCTACGCCCAAGACGCGCTGGGTGACGTGGTCTTCGTGGACCTGCCGGAAGTGGGCGCCGCCTTCGGCCAGGGCGAGGAGTTCGGCACGGTGGAATCCGTGAAGACGGTCTCCGAGCTGAACCTGCCTGCCGCGGGGGAAGTGCTGGAAGTGAACACCACCCTGGCGGATCACCCGGAAGCGGTGAACGAGGATCCCTTCGGCCGCGGCTGGATGGTGAAGATCAAGCTGACTGGCGACCTGGCCGGCCTGCTAGACGCCCAGGCCTATGAGGCGCTTGTCAGCGCTGAAAGCCACTAGTGACCTTCCCGGTCCTGGCCGCCCTCCTCTGGGGGACGGCGCTGGCACAGGTTCCGGCGCCGGCGCCGCAGGCAGCTGCGGTCGCGCAAGGTGTGCCAGCGGTCGAGTCCGATTCCACACGGGTCCTGCGCCTGCGGGCCCTGGTGGAGGCGGCGGAGCGCGCGCTGGAGGCCGACGATGAGGATGCCGCCGCGGACCGTGCGGACGAAGCCGATGTCCTCACCGCCGACTGGCCGCTGGACCTGCTCAAACTGCCCGAGGTCCAGGCGCTGCTGCAGCGCCTGAAGGACGTCCAGGACCAGGTGGGGGTGGAGGAAGCCGCGGAGAGCGAGCCGGGGCTGAAGGCTCCCGAGGAGATCGTCACCCTCAGCGGGGATGAACTGCGGGCGGAGCAGGAGCGGGTGAAGGCTGCGGAGAAGGGCGCCACCTACGACTACCCCATCGACCTCAACGATCGGGTGCTCACCTGGGTGAGTCTCTTCACCACCACTAAGCGTGGCTTCATGGAGAACGCCTTGGGCCGGGCCTCGATGTACATGCCCATGATCCGCCAGGTCTTCGCCGAGGAGGGTGTGCCCGCGGACCTGGCCTACCTGGCCGTCATCGAATCAGGCTTCCGCAATGAGGCCAACAGCAAGGCCAAGGCCGTGGGCATGTGGCAGTTCATCCGCTCCACCGGCCGCATCTATGGCCTCAACGGCAACGCCTGGCTAGAGGAGCGCCGCGATCCCATCAAGGCCACCCGGGCCGCTGCGCGCTACCTCAAGCGCCTCTACCAGATCAGCGGTGACTGGTACCTGGCGGCCTCCAGCTACAACGCCGGACCCCTCACACTGGACCGCGCCATCCAGAACGTGGGCAGCCGGAACTTCTGGGACCTGGCCCGATCCCGGTGGCTGCGGACCGAGACCAAGAACTACATTCCGGAGCTCTGTGCGGCGATCCTCGTGGGCCGGAACCCCGAGCGCTACGGCCTGCGGATCGTGCCGCTCATGCCCTATTCCTACGAGACCGTGGCGGTTTCCAGCATGACCAGCCTCACGGTGCTGGCCCGCTGCGCCGACACGGACGCCGCGACCCTGAAGGCCCTGAATCCCGAGCTGCTGCGGGGCTCGACTCCGCCCGGCAACTACCTGCTCCGGGTGCCGCCGGGCCGGGCCATGGACTGCCTGCGGCAGCTGGCCCGCATGCCCGCCAACAAGCGCCTGGACTTCCAGAACTACACCGTCCGCAAGGGCGACACCCTGGCGAAGGTGGCCAAGCGCTTCAAGGTCTCCGGGGAGGACCTGCTCACGGCGAATGACATCACAGCCGCGCAGTTCAAGCCCGGCAAGCGTCTCCTGGTGCCGCCCGCCCCCTCGCTGGCCCTGGATGACCGGGATCTCACCGCCAAGAGCGCGAAACCCAAGGTGCTCGGCGATCATCCCCTGCCGCCGCTGCCTGTCGTGCCTCGGGATCTTGCTCCGACGGAAGAGGGCGAGAAGCCTGCCCCTGAGCCCCCTGCCGTCGCCCCGTCCCGGGAGCTGCCGAGTGCAGCACCGGCACCGGTTGCTCCAATGCGGGAAAGCAGGCCAGCCCCCGCGCCGCGCTCGCCGGAGGCCGCCGCCCCCAGGCCCCGGGTCAAACCGGAGGGCGAGACTCCCGTCAGCGTGCGGGCCAAGCCCGGCGACACCCTGGCGAAGCTCGCCCGAACCCACGGCCTGACCCTGAGCGAGGTGCTGCGTCTGAATCCCGAGGCCGCGAAGGCCCTGCACCCCGGGGACGAGGTCCGCCTATCCGGTGTTGTTGCCCATGCCAAGACGGCTTCTGCTGGGGTCAAGGCCGCTCCCGCCCCAGCGTCGCCCATGCATCGCGTGGTGAAGGGGGAGACCCTTGCGGCCATCGCCCGGAAACACGACGTCGAGCTCGGCGATCTCCGAACCTGGAACCACCTGAAGGGCGACCGGATCCAGGTGGGCCAGAAGCTACGGGTCACACCCTAGGATCTGGGCTTGCAGAGGCGCAGAGGGAGTGGGATACTGGGTCTTCCCGATTGGGGCCATAGCTCAGCTGGGAGAGCGCTTGCATGGCATGCAAGAGGTCGTCGGTTCGATCCCGATTGGCTCCACCAAACAGAAGGCCACCTCGCGGTGGCCTTCTTGCTGAAAGTTTCCATGCTCGCTTCCCTCAACCACGTTGACCTGCGCTTCGGCCCCCAGGAGGTGCTGAAGGACGTGACCTGGGCCATCCAGGAGGGCGAGTGCTGGGGTGTCATCGGGCGCAACGGGGCCGGGAAGAGCACCGTCTTCAAGCTCCTGCTGGCCCAGCTGGAGGCCGACGCCGGCACCGTGGTGCGGCCCACGAAGGAACGGGGCATCCGCATGGGCCACTATGCCCAGGATCTCATCCCCGAGACCCAGGGCAGCGTGCTCGAAGAGACCCTGGCGGCCTTCGGCGATGTGGAGCGCCTGCAGCATGAGATGCGCGACCTGGAGCACCGCATGGGTGAGCCCGGTAGCGACCTGACGGAGGTTATGGACCGCTACCAGACGGTGACCGAGGCCTTCGAGCACCTGGACGGCTTCACGATCCGCGCCCGCGCCGAGAGCATCCTCCAGTCTCTGGGCTTCAGCGCAGCGGACTTCGAGCGGCCCGTGGAGACCCTCTCCGGTGGCCAGAAGAGCCGCGTGATGCTGGCCAAGGCTGTCCTGCAGGGACTGGACCTGCTGCTGCTGGACGAGCCCACCAACCACCTGGACCTGCCCAGCCTGCGATGGCTGGAGGGCTTCATTCAGGACACGGACGCCACCGTGGCCGTCATCAGCCATGACCGCTACTTCCTGGACAAGATCGCCACCGAGATCCTGGAGCTGGAGGCAGGTCGTTCCCGGGCTTACGAGGGCAACTACTCGGAGTTCATGGAAAAGAAGGAGCAGGAGCTGGAGCTGCTCGAGCGCCACTACGAGCAGCAGCAGGCCTACATCAAAAACCAGGAAGAGTACATCCGCCGCAACATCGCGGGCCAGAACACCAAGCAAGCCCGGGGCCGCCGCACCCACCTGGCCCGCCTGGACCGCATCCAGAGCCCGCTGCGGGACCGCCGCAAGGTGAAGTTCAGTTTTCCCGAGACCCAGCGCTGTGGCGACATTGCCCTGGTGCTGGAGAACGCCAGCATGGGCTGGGATGGCCAGGCCTTGTTCAAGCCCCTGGAGCAACTCCAGCTCAAGCGCGGCCAGAAGATGGGTATCGTGGGCCTGAACGGCACGGGCAAGTCGACCATGCTCAAGGCCATCGCCGAGGAGATCCCCTTCATCACCGGCCAGGCCCGCTTGGGTAGCCAGGTGAAGCTGGGCTACTTCGACCAGCACCACCGGAACCTCGACCCGCGCAACACTGTGTTTCAGCAGATCCATGCGGTGACGCCCAATGCCGTCAAGCAGGACATCCTGGGCTTCCTGGCCAAGTTCCAGTTCCGGGGCGATGATGTGGACAAGCCCGTCACAGCCCTCTCCGGCGGCGAGCGGGCCCGCCTCAGCATCGCCACCCTCATTCGCAACGGCGTGAACCTTCTCCTGCTGGACGAGCCCACCAACCACATGGATATCCCCAGCATGGAGGCCATGGAGGACACTATCCTGAGCTTCACCGGGGCGGCCATCGTGGTGACCCACGATCGCTACCTGCTGGGCCGCGTGGCAGACTCGCTGCTGCGCGTCCACGAAGGCCGGGCCGAGTTCCGCGAGGGCGGCTATGAGGAGCACCAGGCCTGGGTGGACCTGGACCTGGGCAGTGAGGACGAGACCGGGAGCGGGGCTGTGGAGCCCCCCAAGAAGGTCGACAAGAAGCCCGAGCCGCCCCAGACCAAGGCTCAGCCCGCCCCCCGGGCCGCGGCCAAGCCGCACACCCCCATCGACAAGGGCAAGCAGCGGGCCCTCAAGCGGGCCGAGCGTCTGGTAGGTGAGGCTGAGGCCAAGGTTGCGGCCCTGGAAGCCCAGCTCACGGACCACCAGAAGGTGCTGGCCGCCATGGACCCCGCCGACTGGCAGGCCTTCAGCGCCCGCCTGGACCAGCAGAAGGCCCTGGAAGCCGACCTCGCCTACGCCATGAGCGACTGGGAGGCCGCCCAGGGCGCCCTGGAAGAGCTCCAGCGCTGAATTGGTGTTAGGGTATTGGCGATCCAGTGGTTCCCTATGACCCAATTTTGCGACTCCCACGTTCTCATCACTGGTGCGGCCCATGGCCTGGGCCGCCTCATGGCCATCGACGCCGTCGGCCGGAAGGCCCGCGTCACGCTTCTCGACCGGGACGCCGAGGGGCTGGAGCGGGCCTGTGTAGAGCTCCGCCAGCTCGGGGGCGACGCTCAGTCCTTCGTGGTGGACCTCGCTGACCGGGCAGCCTTGCAGGCTGTTTGCTCCCGGGTGCAGGCCACCCGGGGCGAGGTGGACATCCTCGTGAACAACGCCGGCATCGTGTCGGGCAAGACCCTCCTGGAATGCAGCGATGAGGCCATCGAGCGCACCTTCCAGGTGAACACCCTGGCCCACTTCTGGACCGTGCGGGCCTTCCTGCCAGGCATGCTGGCGCGGGGGACGGGGCACATCGTCACCTTGGCCTCAGTGGCGGGCCTGGCGGGGACCTCCCGGCTGAGCGACTACTGCGCCTCCAAGTTCGCCGCTGTGGGCTTTGACGAGTCCCTGCGGGTGGAGCTGAAGCGCCTCGGAAGCCCGGTCCGGACCACGGTAGTCTGCCCCTTCTTTATCGACACTGGGATGTTCGATGGGGCCAGCACCCGCTTCCCCTGGCTGCTGCCCATCCTCCAGCCAGATTATGTGGTGCGACGGATCATGAAAGCCGTTGAAGGGAACCGTTCCCGGCTGGTCCTGCCCCGCTTCATCCTGGCACTGCCCGTGGCCCGTGCGCTGCCGCCCTGGCTCTTCGACGTCGTGCTGAGCGTCCTGGGCGTGAACCGGAGCATGGATCACTTTCGGGGGCGGCACTGATACCGAGTCGGGCAAACGCGTTACTTCACGAGCACAATGTAGAGTTCAACATCTGAATTGCCTACGTTTACATTAGTGAAGGCTGGGCCTGGCTGCAGCACTCTGACTTCCCCTGTCTGCCAAACAATTGTTTCCTTCTTGCCATCGGCATAGGTCCGTTCCACCGTTCCACCTTTCAACGCACGGACGACTCTGATCGTGGTTGAGATGGCGTTTTCGTTCTTTACCCCGGGCTTGTACGTTAGTTCAAAAACCCGAACCTTCTCGTTTTCCATCAGTATTTTTGGCGCATCTGTGGCCTTGGGCAGATTGCCTTGCGCCGTGGCGACGCTGGTCATACCCCCGGTCAGGATGGACGCGAGAACCAGGACCCTCGTGATGCTACCGGTGCTTATTTTCATCATCTCTCCCATTTATCTAGCAGGTTGATGAGAACGGTCAAGGAGACTACATAGGTAAAAAGGAAATGAGTCAAGATGAATTGACGCAAATTTCATGATCAATGAAAATCCCAGTAACTACCATTAGGTCCACCTCCGCCACTCTGACTCTCGGTTTCGACTTGACCGATTGACGGGCCACTTCAGACCTCCGGCGCTGGTCCGTTCCAGTCTGGGAGGATGTGGGCCAGGAAGCCCGCCCTTAGCCCCCGGCGGCGGCCTTGAGGAAGCTCACCCGGTCCCCGGCTTGCAGGGGGATGTCCAGGCTGTGGGTGCGGCTGGCGATTACGCCGTTCACCACCAGGGCCGTGACCCGGGTCAACCGGTCGAAAGCTGCCCCCTCGGCCCCGAAGCGGTCCCGGGTCAGCGTCAGGACTTGCCGGAGCGTGGGGGTTCCCTCCAGCTCGAGGCGGCGGCTTCCCAGCGCCTTGGCCAGGTCGTAGGTCAGCTCGACGGTGATGCTCATGTGCGCACCTGGAGGCGGTCCAGGGTGCGCTGGAGGGGCACGCCCTGCGGATCCCAGCCCCGGATCTCGTAGTAGCGAGGCAGGAGCTGATCCAGGGGATGCCCGGAGTCCAGATGCGGGAAGGTGGACTCGTGCAGCATCCGGTGGGGCAGGGTGTCCTCGGCGCCGCCGATCCCCTCCCGCAGGTTGTACATGCGCTCCAGGTTGAAGATCCGCTCACCGATCTCCTGCAGGTGGCCCGAGGTGAAGGTCTGGCCCGTAATGTAGGTGAGCCACTTTTCAAACCAGGTCACGGGTGCAAGCTTGAGCCTCATGAGCAGGCGGTACAGGGGGCCGCTGCGTTCGAAGAAGTAGGTGATGGTGCGGTACAGACGGCTCTTTGGATCCAGCGCGTGGACCTGCTTGGGGATCATGCCGTAGGTTGTGAAGATGCAGAGCACCATGGAGTTGATGGCACAGGCCAGGTTCTGCTGGACCACCGGGATCTCGGCCTTGAGGCGCAGGCTCTGGGGGTCGATGGTGAGGGGTCCTGTGGACTCGAAGTACATGCTGGCCCCCTGGACGTGGCAGCCGCCCCGGTTGGTGGTGGCGTATTCCACGCCCTGGGCGTAGGAGCCCCGGGGGTCGTACGCCGAGAGCTCCAGCCCCTTCACGTGCATGGCGAAGGCGGCACCGCCGTGTCGCTCGCTCATCCGCTTCACGCCGTCCGCCAGCTCATTGCCCAGGCCCCGCCGGTGGGCGATGTCCTGGATCATGTCGCTGACGCCGGTGGCATCCCCAAAGGCCAGGCCGGCCTGGAGCAGGCCCCGCTCTTGCAGCTCCATGGCGAATCCCAGCGTCACGCCGAGGCTGATGCTGTCCATGCCCAAGTCGTCCGCCAGGAAGTTCCACTCGTTGACCCAGCGCAGGTCCGTGATCTCGAGGTTCGGGCCCAGCAGGGCGGCTGTCTCGTACTCGGGGCCCTTGACCCGGCCCGCGCCCTCCACCGCCACCTCCCGCCCACAGGCCACGGGGCAGTGGATGCAGCTGGACTTTACGCCGACCAGGCCGTGGTCCTCCAGGTACTCGCCGGACACGCTCATGGCGTCGTCGTGGTGCCCGTACTTGAAGTTCCGGGTAGGGAGGATGTTCCGGGCATTGGTGGTATTCACGATACCCATGGTGCCGTAGCGCCGCAGCTTCTCCCCCAGCACCGGGTGAGACCGGAAGAGCTTTCGAAGCCACTTGGTGTAGTCGTTGAACTTTTCCTGGTCCTCCAGCTCCAGCTTGCGGGTGCCGGTGACAGAGACGGCCTTGAGGCGCTTGGAGCCCATCACGGCGCCCACCCCGGTGCGCCCGGCGATGCGCTCGTCCGAGACAATGCCGGCGTAGAGGACTTGGTTCTCCCCAGCGGGGCCGATCACAGCGTGGTTCCGCCCCTTGCCGAGGGCCTCCTGGGTGGCCCGGGTGCCCTGGCCCCAGAGGTCAGTGGCGTCCAGGAAGGTGACGCTGTCCCGGTCGCCGTCGATCTCTAGGCGCACCGGGGTGGCTGACTGGTTGCGCACGATCAGGATGTCGATGCCCGCCTTCTTGAGGCCAAAGGCGAAGGAGCCCCCGCAGGCGGCGCTGCCGATACCGCCGGTGAGGGGGCTCTTGCAGACCACGGCGAAGCGGTTGGACTGGGGCGCCAGGGAGCCGTTCAGGGGACCCGTCGCGAAGATCAGCGGATTCTCCGGGCCCAGCGGATCGATTCCGGCCGGGGTCAGGTCGTAGAGCAGCCGCGTGCCGTAGCCTTTGCCGCCCAGATAGAGCCTGGCGGTGTTTTCATCCAGCGGCTGGAAGGCGAAGGAGCGGCTCCCCAGGTCCACGTCCAGAATGCGACCGGCATAACCCTTGATCACGACGGCTCCGGGTTGCGATCCCCCAGCCTACCCCTTCGGGTGGAGGAAGAGGCAACTCAAACCAATGGAGTAGGATGCCCAGCTCAGACCCAGGCCAGCTCGGCGGTGAAGTGGCGCAAGTACTGGCTCTGCTTGACGATCTTCACGCCGCGGATCTCCTTGGCCTTGGCTTTCACTTCGGCGATGACCTCGCCGGCGAAGTCGAAGTGACTCTGGGTGTACATGCGGCGGGGGAAGGCCAGGCGGACCAGCTCCATGCTGTGGTGGGTCTCAGTGCCGTCCTCGAGGCGCTTGCCAAACATGACGGAGCCGATCTCCACACCACGGATGCCGCCCTCCAGGTAGAGCGCGTTGCAGAGTGCCCAGGCGGGGTAGTGCGCCACCGGCATGTCCGGCAACACCGTGCGGGCGTCGATGTATACCGCATGGCCCCCTGTGGGCTTCACGAAGCCAACGCCGGCCGCCTCGAGCTTCTCGCCCAGGTATTCGGCGGTGCGGAGCCGGTAGCGCAGGTAGGACTCGTCCATGCCCTCCTCCAGGCCCACCGCCATGGCCTCCAGGTCCCGCCCTGCCAGGCCGCCGTAGGTGGGGAAGCCCTCAGTGAGGATCAGCATGTTCCGCACGGGGTCGAGCCACTCGTCGTGGCGCAGCATGATGAAGCCGCCCATGTTTACCAGGGCGTCCTTCTTGGCGCTCATGGTGGCGCCATCCGCGTAGCTGAACATCTCCTGGCAGATGGCCCGCACGGGCGTGTCCTGGTAGCCGTCCTCCCGCAGCTTGATGAACATGGCGTTCTCGGCGAAGCGGCAGACGTCCATGATCAGCGGCTTGCCGTAGCGCTTCAGGAGGGCCGAGTAGGCGCGCAGGTTGGCCATGGAGACCGGCTGGCCGCCGCCGGTGTTGTTGGTCACCGTGATCATGCCGAAGGGGATGCGGTGGCCCTCCGCCTTCAGCGTCGCCTCCACCCGCGCCAGGTCGATGTTGCCCTTGAAGGGGTGGATCAGGCTGGGCTGCAGTCCCTCGGCGATCACCAGATCAACGGCCTCAACGCCGTTGAACTCCAGGTTGGCCCGGGTGGTGTCGAAGTGGCTGTTGTTGGGCACCAACTCACCCCGCTTGCTGACAGCGCTGAACAGCACCTTCTCCGCCGCGCGCCCCTGGTGGGTGGGGATCAGGTGGGGCATGCCGGTGAGGTCCTGGAGGACGGCCTCTAGGCGGAAGAAGCTCTTGGCGCCGGCGTAGCTCTCGTCGCCCAGCATGATTGCGGCCCACTGGGCGGAGCTCATGGCGCCCGTGCCGGAGTCCGTGAGCCAGTCCAGCAGCACATCCTCGGCCCGCAGCTTGAAGACGTTGAGCTTCGCGGCCTCCAGCATCCCCAGGCGCTCCTGGGGCGTGGTCATGCGGATGGGCTCGATGGACTTGATGCGGAAGGGCTCGATCATGGTGCGGGGCATGGCGGCTCCTGACGGAAGGTCCAGGCTACCGGATGCGCCGAGGCGGGAGATCACAATGGGGGGTGGCGGCGCAGACCACCCCCGGCGATCCTAGAGGTTCCGCACCTTTCCTGGAGCGTTCATGAGTCTTTTGCTGGCTGTCGATGTGGGCAACACCAACGTGGTCCTGGGGATCTTTGATCTCGCCCAGGGCCCGGAGGCGCCCCTGGTGTGCTCCTGGCGCCTGGCCACGAGCCGGGAGCGGACCGTGGACGAGTACGGACTCTCGGCCCTGGCCCTCATGCGCCACCAGGGCATCGAGGCCAAGCAGATCAAGCACGTGGCCATCTCATGCGTGGTGCCGCCCCTGCATCCTGTGCTCATGAGTTGGGCGCGGAACTACTTCGGCGTGGACGCCTTCTACGTGGAGCCCGGCGTGAAGACCGGGGTGAAGGTGCTCATCGACAACCCCTCGGAGCTGGGCGCCGACCGCCTAGTGAACGCCGTGGCCGGTATCGAGAAGTTTGGGGCGCCCCTGATCATCGTGGACTTCGGCACCGCAACCAGCTACGACGTGGTCAATGCCAAGCGCGAATACCTGGGTGGCCTCATCAGCCCCGGGCTGAAGATCAGCGCTGAAGCGCTCTTTCAGCGGGCCAGCAGGCTGCCCAGGGTGGAGATCGCCGAGCCCGAGCGGCTCGTGGGCCGGAACACCATCCAGGCCATGCAGTCCGGCATCTTCTACGGCTATGTGGGCATGGTGGAGGGCATCCTGCGGCGCCTCCTCGACGAGTGTCCGGGGTCCAAGGTAGCCGCCACCGGCGGGCTCGCCCGAGTGATCGCCCCCCACTGCGCCCTGATCAACCACATCGCACCGGACCTCACCCTGGATGGGCTCCGCATCTTGTGGTTCCGGAACCAGGGCGGGCGGAAGTAAGGGATGGAGCCGCTGATCCACCTCGCCGTGGTCGATTCCACCCAGGCCTTCCTGCGCCGGAATCCCCAGCTCGGTTTCTGTACGGTCCTGGCGGACGGCCAGACCGAGGGACGGGGGCGGCAGGGCAACTCCTGGGAGAGCCCGATCGGCGCCGGACTGTGGCTGTCCGCGGCGCTGCCGCCCCACCTGGGCCAGGCTCCGGGGTTGGTAATTCAGCGGGCCATGAGCGCCGTCGCCCGCGTCCTGGACCCTCTGGGACAGGTGCTCGGCCTCAAGTGGCCCAACGACCTAGTGGCCTGGAAGGACGGCCAGCTGGTGAAGGTGGGCGGCATCCTGGGCGAGCAAGTCGGGGCCCGCCTGATCCTGGGGCTGGGGGTGAACCTGACCTCCGCACCCGACCTCCCAGAGCGCCCCATCGCGCCCGCCTGCCTGCTGGAGCTGGGGTTAGCCATCCCTTCGACCGTGGAACTGGCTATCGGTATCGCGAAGGCATGGAATAATTTAGGCGAGGATCTTCAACCACTCTTCCGATGGCCCGAAGCGGGATCCCCCCTCCGCTGGGAAGAGGGACAGGGCACCTGCCTGGGCTGGGAGCCCGATGGCCGCCTCAAGGTGGCCTGGGCCGAAGGCATCCGGCGGCTCAGCGCCGGGGACGTCCATGGGCTCTTCTCAACCCGCAAGGGATGAAGAGACATTAAGACTTCAGAGCACGGCCCTGATCTCGGCTTCGCTGAGGATCCGGGTGCTGTTTTTGGCCGTCCGCAGGATGCGCTCGACCCGCTCGGCGTTGGGATCGTAGCCGTTCATCTCCAGCCAGTAGATGACGTTGCTATGGCCGGCCATGGGACCGATCTCGATCTCCTGGCGGCGGCCCACCAGGGCAGCGGGAACGCCGGAGTAGACGGCGTCGGCCAAGTCCACATCCCCCCGGTGGAGGGCCTTCACGATGGCGGCGGCGTGGACGCCGGTTCCCGTGCGGAAGGCATCGCGGCCCAGGACTGGATAGTTGGCGGGGATCTCGACCTCGCAGAGCTCGGCGACGCGCTCCGCTAGGGCGGGCAGGCCTGACAGGTCGCCCTTTGGATGGCCCATGAGGTGCAGGTTGATCATGAGCTGGTCCAGGGCCACGTTCCCGCAGCGCTCGCCAATGCCCAGGATGCTGCCGTGGAGGCGGTCCGCGCCGGCCTCGAAGGCCGCCAGGGCGTTGGCCATGCCCAGGCCCCGGTCGTTGTGCCCGTGCCAGTCGATGCGCACAGGGTGGTCCTTCACCACCTCGTCCTTGATAAACCGCAGCAGGCGGCGCACGCCGTCCGGGGTTGCGTGGCCGCAGGTGTCCGAGAGGCAGATGGCCTGGGCACCCTCTTCCAGGGCGGCGGTGTAGAGGGCCTTCAGGACCTCGGGCCGGGCGCGGGTGCTGTCTTCGGTCACCATCATCACCGGCACCTGCTGGCGTCGGCAGAAGGCCACGGCCTTGCGGGCATGATCGACCAGGTAGGCCAAGTCCCAGCCTTCCACGTCCATGCGGATGGGGCTGGAGCCCAGGAAGGCACCGGCCTCCAGGGGAATGCCGACCCGCTGCTGGACCTCGGCCACCTGCAGGAGGTCCGCCTCCAGGGTGCGCACAGCCACGTTGGGACTGATGGGCAGACGATGGTCCCGGATCTCGACCATGAGGGCCTTCACCGCGGACAGGGCCTTGGGGCCAGCGCCGGGGATCCCCAGGTTTAGGGCGTCCACGCCCAGGCGGGCCAGGCGGTGCGTCAGATCGCGCTTGGCGGCGATATCTGGGTCCCGCACGGAGGGGCTCTGGAGTCCGTCCCGCAGGGTCTCGTCGTTGAGCAGAGGCACCCGGCCATCGTTGGAAGGCGGGCCGTTCCAGTCATTGATGAGGTCGTCGAGGGTCATCAGGAGATCAGCCTACGGTGACTTCGAGCTTGCGGTCCAGCAGAGTAGCCAGGAGAGCGCCCTTTTCAAGGAAGGCCTCCATCTCCGGCTGGACATGGCCGCTGGCGTTCAGGCTGACCCGGAAGACCTGGTCGTCCAGCTCCGTCGAGAGATGGTGGACGGCCTGGTGGCGCCGGCGGTCGAGGGCATCCGCGACGCGGAGGATGGCCGCGAGCTTGCGCACCACCTGCCGGTGCCAGGGCGCCAGGGCTCGGAAGGCCTCGTGCTTGGCGTGATGCGGCGCCTTGCCCCGGTGAAAGCGCACTACCTGGGCCAGCAGATCCACCTCCTCGGGCCAGAAGCCGGGCAGATCGGCATTCCGAATCAGGTATTCCCCGTGCTTGTGGTGGCTCTTGTCGGAGATGGAGAAGCCGATGTCGTGGAGCCGTGCGGCGAAGGCCAGCCACTGGCGCTCGGGGTCGCCCAGCTCGAAGTGGGGCTGCAGGGCCAGGAACAGCTCGTCGGCCAGTCGCACCACCTGGCGGCTGTGGCCGGGGTCGGGATCCAGGCGGGAGGCCAGTTGCTCGATGGAGGCGCGCCGCCGCTCGGCCAGGGGCGGAATGGCCGCGCCGCCGTGCTTGAGGGCCTCCCAGATCATGCCTTCACGGAGTCCCACCGGCAGGTGCCGCAGGGGCGGCGTCCCCAGCCACTCCAGGAGGGACAAGGTCCAGATGGCCCCCACGTGAAGCACCTCCGCCCGCTTGGGGTCCACGCCTAGGCGCTCGGTGCGCTGCAGTGCATCCGCCCGCCAGAGCTTCAGGGCGAAGGCCCGCAGCTGCTCGGCACTGCAGGCCTGGCCGCCGGGCGCCGCACCCCGGACGAGATCCTCCAGGGTGCCCGAGGTACCCAGGATCAGTGTGGGCTGGGGAAGCTCCGAAGGCAGGTCCCGGCGGGCCTTCTTGAGGATCCTCCGGGTAGTGCGGCGCAGACGCCGGAGGTCCTGGGCCGAGGGCGGGTTCGCCGTCTGGGCCGCGTCGGCCAGACGCTGCAGGCCCCAGGGCAGGGAGATGCTAGCGGCCACCCGGCCACCCTGCACCCAGGTCAGCTCGGTGCTGCCTCCGCCGATGTCCACGAGGGCGATGGGCTCTACGGGGAACGGAATGGCGTGGGAGACGGCCTGATGGATCAGGCGGGCCTCCTCCTCGCCGGAGATCACCTGGATAGGAATGCCCAGCTGCTCCGCGGCTAGCACGAAGGCCTGGGCGTTCTTCGCGTCGCGCAAGGCCGCCGTGCCGCAGGCCATGACCGTCTCACAGCCGAAGTCCTGGATGACCTTGGCCATCTGGCCCAGGGCCTCCAGGCCCGCCTGGAAGGCCTCGGGGCCGATCTCGCCGGAGCGGGCCTGCCCCCGGGCTAGGCGAACCATGGCCTTCTCCCGCGCCAGCACCCGCTGGCCGCCCATGGGATCCGCCTCCACCACCACCATGTGGATGGAGTTCGACCCGACATCAATGGCAGCGATACGCATGGGACGATTGTGGGCAGGGCCTCCCCGATTGGGCCAGGAAACTTGGAGTAACCATGATGAAATGCCTGCTCTGCCTGTTGCTCGCCGGGCCCCTGGCCGCCCAGCAAGTGGCCCTTAGCTTGGATGATGTGCCATTTCTGGTGCTGGCACCCCGGCTCGCCGCACCCGCCCAGCACAAGGCCATGCTCGCGGCCCTGAAGCAGAGGAACGTCCAGGCGATCCTCTTTGTGAACGGCATCAACGGCGGCGACACACCGGAGGGCAAGGCCCTTCTGCGCACCTGGGGCGAGGCCGGGCACCTGTTGGCCAACCACAGCTACAGCCACCTGGACCTCAACCGTGAGGACGTCTCCCTCAAGGCCTACGAGGCGGATGTGATCAAGGGGGAAGCTCTGATTCAGGGCCTGCCGGGCTTCACTCGGCTCTACCGGTATCCCTTCCTGCGGGCGGGGGCCACCGTCGCCAAGCGGGACGGCTTTTACGCCTTCCTGAAGGCCCGGGGACTGGGCATCGGCCATGTCAGCATCGACACCGCTGACTATCTGCTGGACGAGCGGCTTCGAAAGCGCCTCGAGCGGGAGCCCGGTGCCGATGTCACCCCCTACCGCGAGCTGTATCTGAAACACCTCTGGGCCTGCGCCCGGTTCTACAGCGCCTGGAACTGGGAGGTCTTCGGCCGGGAGATTCCCCACGTCCTCCTTCTGCACAGCCGCCTGCTGAATGGGCTGTTCCTCGGGGACGTCATCGACCACTTCCGCACGCAGGGTTGGACTTGGATTTCCCCGGGTTTGGCCTTCCGGGATCCGGTCTACGCGCTTATGCCCAGGAACCTGCCCGGAGGCGAGGCCCTCGCGGATGCCGTCTCGGCGGAACGGGGGCAGCTGGGTTTCGTGAAGGCCTGGCGTGCCGCAAAGACTGATCCCGACGACTTTCTTTTCTCCGAGAGCCGGCTGACCCAGCGCCTGGATCAGCTAGGGCTGTGAGAGGGCCCGGTCAAGCCAGTGGCCCTGACCTCTGGTAACCGTTGCGCGGCTCCAGGCGGCCCGGCCATGCTCGATTCCACATTCTGAGGTGATCCCATGGCCCTGACGGTGGACGGCATTTTTTCACTCATGCCCGAGCTCTTCCTGCCTGAGAAGGCCCAGGGGCTCACGGTCTCGGTCTACTACCAGGTGACCGGCGAGGGCGGTGGGGACTATGCCTGCCTCATCGAGAACGGCGCCTTCACGCTCAAGCGCGAGGCCAAATCGGACGCCACCTCTGTGGTGGTGATCGGCGCCGAGGACTGGATCGCCCTGAGCGAGGGCAAGCTCGATCCCATGCAAGCCTTCATGACCGGGAAGCTCAAGGGCACCGGCGACCTGGGCCTGCTGCAGAAGTTCCCCAAGTTCTTCAAGAAGCCCCAGAAGCAGGGCGGCCCCGTCAAGGCCCTCAAAGATCTGGTGTCCGCCCGCTTGGCGCTGGCAGGTGCGGGCCTTAAGGTCACAGTGGGGAGTGAGAGCTGGGGTGAGGGCGCCGAGGTGTCTGGCGACGAGGCGGCGGTGCGCGGTCTGATCTGCGGCCTGGCCGAGCCCGGCCCGGCCCTGCTTGGTGGCCAGCTGCGCTTTACCGGCGACCTGGGCCTGCTGCGGAAGGCCTGGAAGACCTGGGCCGCCGAGCCCGAGATCACCTATCCTACCACCCCCGGCGGCAAGGCCCTGGCCACCCTGCGGAAGCGCTACAAGGGCGGCGCCAGCGGCACCCTGGAGGTGAAGGTGGACGGCGTGTCCTACCGCCTGGAGTTCAGCCCCCAGGGCCTCTCAGTGCGTCCCGGCGAGGTCGAGGGCGGGTTCGCCCTGGGTATCACCGACGCGGACTTCGCGGCGCTCAACGCCGGGAAGCTGAACCTGGTGGCCGCGCTGCTGGCCGGCACCATCACCGTGAAGGGCGACATGAGCCAGGTGGCCGCCTACACCGCCTATTTTGATGCGGATGTGAACCCTGCCCAGGGACTGCTGGAGTCCATGCCCGAGCGGTTCAACGCGGAAAAGGCCGGGGACCTGGAGGCTATCGTGGGCTACCAGATCGACGACCTGGGCTACACCCTGCTGATCCGCCATGGGAGCTGCATGGTCTTCCCTCGCCTGTTGAAGCCTTGTGATACGATGCTGAAAGCCAAGGCCGATGACTTCATCGCCCTAAGCACCGGGACCCTGAATGCCCAAGAAGCCTTCATGACCGGAAAGATCCAGATCGAGGGCGACCCCCTGCTCATGCAGAAAGTCGCCAAGAGCTTCAAGAGACCCGAAGCCTAAGGCTGTCCATGACTCGGCCCGCAGCGCACAAGGTTCCCTCGGCTCCCCCGGAACTGCGGCGGGCGGATAGGGTGGTACGCGCGACCCGAGCGATCCCCGTCATGACGCTGTCCAGGCCGGCCGCCGAGCCACCAAGGGCCAATGTCTGCATGGGGCGCTGCGGTCACTGCGAAGTGCATCCCTGCCAGCTGCACACCCCGGTCTAGCCCTTTCCGTCGGGATCATCAGGCGTCTTCCCACAGATCTCGCAGGCGCTGGTAGCCGGCGCGGCTGACGGGCAAGCGGGTGCCGTCGCGGAGGACTGCATCGCGGTGCTCCTTGGTGTCCTGCTCCACGCGCACCAGGCGGTCGAGGTTCAGAAGGTAACTGCGGTGGATGCGGATGAAGCGCGCCGGATCCAGCTGGGTTTCCAGGCTGGCCAGGGTCTGCTGCTTGAGGATGTTCTTCCCCTCGGTGCGCAGCAGCACGTAGTCGTCCTGGGCTTGCACCCAGTCCAGGCGGTCCAGGTGGATCACCGTGACCTTGGGGCCGTCCTTTACCACGACGCGCTCCAGGGGCCGACCCTGCCGGGCGGCGGCGGCCAGCTCTGTGGCGGGGGGCGGCGGAACGGTGGGCTGGGCAGCGACCAGCAGGCGGGCCTTGGCCAGGGCCGCGTCGAAGCGCTCTTTCGCGAAGGGCTTGAGCAGGTAGTCCACCGCGTGGGCCTCGAAGGCCCGCAGGGCGTGCTGGTCATAGGCCGTGACGAAGATGACCGCGGGGCGCTTGCCCTCCGCCTCCAGTAGCTCCAGCACCTCGAAGCCGTCCAGCTTCGGCATCTGGATGTCCAGGAAGATCAGGTCCGGCTGGTGCTGGGCCGCGGCCTTCAGGGCCTCGAACCCATTGGCGCACTCCGCCGCCACCTCCATGTCCGGATGGGCCTCCAGGTGCTGGCGCACCACGGCGCGGGCCAAGTCTTCGTCGTCGATGATCAGGGCTTTCATGGCTCAGTCTCCAGGGGAAAGACGAGGGTCACGCGGTGGACTTCTTCCAGGCTGGTGGCCTCGAAGCGGGCGCGGCTACCGAAGCGGCCCAGCAGCCGCTGGCGCACCTGGCGTAGGCCCAGCCCCAGGCCCTGGGGCGTGGGGGCGTCGGGGTCCCGGGGGTTCTCCACCCGAAGGATGACGTGGCCTTCGACCAGTTCCGAGGTGAGGACCAGGGAGCCACCCTCGGGCAGGGCCGCGATGCCGTGCTTGATGGCATTCTCCACCAGGGGCTGGAGCAGCAGGGTCGGCAGCAGGGCTGGCTCCGTGGCGGGATCCACCTTCAGGTCCAGGCGTAGCCGGGTCCCGAAGCGGATCTGCTCGATGGCCAGGTAGGCCCGGGCCAGGTCCAGCTCCTCCCGCAGGGCCACCAGGCGGCGCTCGCCCAGGCCCAGGCTGCGGCGCAGGAACTCTGAGAGCAGCACGCACATCTCCCGGGCGCGGACTGGGTCCACGGCCGTCAGGGCCGACAGGGAGTTGAGGCTGTTGAAAAGGAAGTGCGGATTAAGCTGGGCGCGCAGGGCCTTCAGCTCGGACTCCTGGGCCAGCAACTGCAGTTCGGCGCCCTTGCGCTCCGCCTCCAGGGCGCGCGCCTGGGCCAGCATCAGGTAGCTGAGTGCCACCGAAGCCAGGTAGAGCAGGATGCCCAGGCCCGTGATCACCGGCAGGGCCACCTTGACCCTCTGGGGCAGGGCCCCAAGACCCGGGAGCCAGGCCAGCATCCGGGCCAGGAGCCAGGCCAAGCCCGCCCAGAGGCCACCCATGAGCAGCGCGGCGGTGCCCCAGGCGGCGCTCTGGGTGGACAGTCCTTCGGCCGTGTTCTGCAGGGGCAGTGCCCGACAGAGATACCAGGTGCCCAGGAACAGCAGCGCCCCCAGGAGGCAGAGGGGCAGGGCCAGGCTCGTGGCCTCCAGCCAGTTCCAGCCCTGACTGCGGGCGATGCCCGCCAGCAGCAGCGCGATGGGAACCCACCCCAGGAGGTAGGTTCCCAGCCGGGCGCGGCTGACCAGGAGCGGGTGCATCAGGACTTCACCTCCGTGCCGCCGAAGAGGATGAGCCCCGTGATGACCAGGCAGGGGCGGCCCTCGGCGGGGCTGGGACCATGGTGCGTGTTGTCGTTCAGGGCCCCGGCGATTGCCGTGGCGCGATTGGCGATCTCCCAGCCCTCGGGCACTCGGATCTCGCCGCCGCCGAAGAGCACGAAGACATCGATGCGGGCCTGGCCGGACTCCAGGGCCGCCTGCCGGAGATCAATCTCGTAGCCGCCGAAGATGGCCGTGAGCTCCCCGCCCCGGAAGGACTGGGTGCCCATGCGCCGCTTGAAGCCGCCGAAGATGGCTGTCCCGGTGAGAAAGTCCTCGGACCGGGCCAGCTCCGGGGAGATGCCCCGGTGCTGCTTCAGGGCCTTGGTGACGATGAAGATCCCCAGGGCCACCAGCAGCAGCGGCCCCAGGGAGATCGAGTGGTCGCCGCGGTCAAGGACGCCGATGAGCAGGACCGTGCCCAGGATGACCAGCACCCAGCCGCCGGTGGAGCGGCTGCCTTCCTGGCGCAGCTTGGCGATGCCCATGACCACCAGGACCAGGGGCCAGAGACGCAGGATGGCGTGGGCGTCGATGATCCCCAGGGTCTCCAGGGTC
>CAIMQW010000085.1 GCA_903843705.1 uncultured Holophagaceae bacterium
CGCCATCGCCGCCGCCGGCTGCGGTCTGGGTCAGGGCAAGGCTGTGATGGCCGCCTGCGAAGGCGTCGCCCGCAACCCCCAGGCTGCCGGTAACATCCGCACCACCATGATCATCGGCCTGGCCCTCATCGAGGCCCTCGTCATCTACGTGCTCGTCGCCGCCTTCGCCATCAAGTAGGCTGATCCGGTTTCTGCGGGGCGCCCTTTGACCGGGCGCCCCGTTTTTTTATGATTTCTTGCAGCAGCCCGATAGAGAAACTGGACGTCATGAAAAACCTCGCGCTGTTCCCCATGCCCCTGGAGGTCACCCAGCTCATCCTCGGGGGGGGGTCGCCCATCGATCTGGATGGCCTCCACATTCAGTCGCCGGACGAGGCCTGGTCCTTCGCCCTGAACTACGGCTATGACATGGCGGTGCCTGTCCAGCGGGCCGCGGTGCTGCGGGTCTATGAGGATGCGGTGGACTTCCTGGAGGGCGTGATCCTGGACGGGACCGACCTCCACGTGCCCCTGGAGGTTAGGGATCTCCAGGACCCTCTGGACCTGCTGGTCTGGGCCTCGGAGCGCCCCCAGGACCTGCGGGCGCGCTGGTCCTGTGCCATCCTCCGGCTCATGCACACGCTCTTCCACGTGGACCACAACGTGAACCTGCGCTACCTGCCGGAGATCCAGCACCAGGTCTTCAGCCGCTACGACCAGTTCCTGGTCTGCGAAGCGGACCGCTGGTGCCTGCGCGGCGCCTACGAAGTACCCCTGGTGGCCGTTGAGCGCAAGGAGAACAAGGACCGAGTGTCCATGCTGCTCAAGATGCTCCACAAGCCCGAGAACGTGGCGGAGACCATCTATGACCAGATCGGCATCCGCCTGGTGGCGGAAGACCACCTGGGGGTGCTCATGGTCATCAGGTTCCTACTGGACCACCACGTGCTCATGCCCACCCACATCAAGCCCAGCCGGAGCCGGAACCTCATGATCGACATGGAGGCTCTCCAGGTGTGGATGGAGGAGCTGCCCCCAGCATTCTGCCTCCAGGACATGGATCCCGCCGCGCGGCGCGCCCTGAGCCATTCCCTGTCCCTGAAGGCCCAGGGCAAGGAGAAGAACCCATTCTCCAGCAAGGATTACGCCGCCATTCAGTTCACGGCTCGCACCCTGGTACGCCTTCCCAGTCCCGCCACCCGGGCCCTGGAGATCCTCCAGGAGCGGCTGCAGACCATGGGCGACACGGAATTATCCGATCTTGCGGGCATACCAGACTTGCTCCAGGATCAGGAGGAGTTTACCTTCTTTTTCGCACATGAAGTCCAAGTGATGGAACAATCAGGTTTTCAAAGTTCACTATCAGGTCCGGCATCACATTCTGAATACAAACAGCGCCAGCGGGATGCCGCCCGGCGAAGAGTGCTCAAGGGAATTCTTCAGGAGGATCCATGTTGAACATCCAGACGCGCCAAGAAGGCAACGCGTCGGTCGTGTCCATCCAGGGCAAGGTCAACTTTGAAGTGACCGCGCAGCTCCGGGACGTGATCCGCGAAACCGTGGCCACGGTGCAGCCCAAGCTCCTGGCGATCAACCTGGAAGGCGTCAGCTTCATCGACTCCTCGGGTCTGGGCCTCCTGGTCGCCGCGCGCAACAGCGTGGACAAGTCTGGCGGCAAACTACACCTGTGCTGCCTGCCCGCGACCGTGAAGAAGACCTTTGACCAGACCAACCTCACCAATTATTTCTCCATCTTCGCGACGGAGCAGGACGCTCTCCGCGGCTCCTGAGCGGTAACTCCCCATGGCCAAGGGCCTGGTCCTGGTGGTGGATGATGAAGCCCCCATCCGGGATATCCTCAGCTTCTACCTCAAGCGGGCGGGCTATCGGGTCCTGACCGCAGGCAACGGCCTGGAGGCCCTTGCCGAGATGGCTCGCTCGCGGCCCGATCTCATCATCTCGGACCTCCGGATGCCCGAGATGCCGGGGGACGAGCTCTGCAAGCGCGTCAAGTCGGACCCGGCCACCCGCGACATCTACTTCATCATCCTCTCGGCCCTGGACGGCACTGCCTCGCGCATCGGCGGCCTCTCCCTGGGGGCCGACGACATGATCCCCAAGCCCTTCCACGCCCAGGAGGTGCTGGCCAAGGTGGACTCCACGTTCCGCCTCATTGAGATGCAGAAGGAGATCAAGCGCCAGAACAAGGAGCTGACCTCTTTCCAGCAGCGGGTGCAGGAGGAGATGGAGCTGGCCGCCGCCCTCCAGATGGGGCTGCTGCCCAAGCTGCCGGGCGAGGTGACCGGCGCGAGCTACACGCATCGCTACCTGCCGGCCGCAGGCATCGGCGGCGACATCTACGCAGTGGTGCAGCTGCCCGGGGGCTGTGCCGGCATGATGATCGCCGACGTCAGCGGCCACGGCGTCACCGCGGCCCTCATCTCCGCCATGGTGAAGACCTCCTTCGAGAATCAGGTGCGCCTGGGCGGCGGGCCCCTGGACTGGGCCGAGGGCATGAACGAAGACCTCTGCCGCTCCACCCTGGCCGAACAGTTCGCCACGGCCTGGCTGGGTCGGCTCGATCCGGCCAACAACCGGCTCCGCTACGTGGTAGCTGGCCACTGCGCGCCGTTCCGCATCGTGGGTGGCACCCGCGGAGGGCTGCAGCGCTCCGAGGTGCTTCGGGGCAAGGGCTTCATGCTCGGGTTGGACCCGCAGTTGCCTTTCAGCGAGCACGAGTCCGAGTTCCTGCCCGGTGACCGGCTGGTGCTCTACACCGACGGTCTGGTCGAGGTGGAGCGGGAGGACCGGTCCATGCTGGAAGAGGCCGGGCTGCGCCGCATCTGCGCGGAACTGCCTGCGGGGGCCGAGGAATCCGCGGACGTGGTCATCGCCCAGACCCGGGCCTTTAACAGCCCCGCACCCTTCGTCGATGACGTCACCCTGGTGATCCTCGACCGGATGGCCTAGAGGTCGCTCAGGGTCGCGGCGATGCCGGCTTCCAGCTCGGTGAAGGGGGCGGTGTACCCGGCCGCGCGCAGGCTGCGGACATCGGCCTGGGTGAAGCTCTGGTACTTGCCGCGGAGTACATCGGGGAAGGGGATGTAGTCGATGCGGCCCTTGCCCAGGTGGGCGATGAGGGTCTTGACGATGTCGTTGAAGCTGCGGGCCCGGCCGGTTCCCGCGTTCACGATGACCTTGGTCATGCCCCCGGCGCCGAAGTGGAGGTTGATGGCGACGATGTCGCCAACGTAGATGAAGTCCCGCTGCTGCTCGCCGTCTCCGTAGCCCTCGGTGCCGCGGAAGAGGCGACAGACGCCCTCCTCCTTGAGCTGGCGGAGCAGCTGGTGCAGCACAGACATCATCCGGCC
This sequence comes from uncultured Holophagaceae bacterium, assembly GCA_903843705.1. Classification (GTDB taxonomy): domain Bacteria; phylum Acidobacteriota; class Holophagae; order Holophagales; family Holophagaceae; genus Geothrix. Next base: position 3,351 of record CAIMQW010000085.1, read on the forward strand.
CTTGTGGTGCTCCCGGGGGCCGAACACGTTGAAGTAGCGCAGGCCCACCACGGGACTCTGGATGACGGGCATGAGGCTGCGCACGTGCTGGTCGAAGGCCAGCTTCGAGTAGCCGTAGACGTTCAGGGGGCATTCATTCTTCGGCACGGGCTCGAAGTCGGGGCTGGCGCCGTAGGTGGCCGCGCTGCTCGCGTAGACCAGCGGCGTCTTGCGGGCCAGGCACCAGTGGAGCAGGGCGCGGGAGTCGCCGAAGTTGTTCTCCATCATGTAGCGCCCATCGGCCTCCATGGTGTCGGAGCAGGCGCCGTTGTGGAACACCGCCTCCGGGTTCAGATCCAGCGTGAAGGCGTCGAGCCGGGCCCGGAACTCCCGCTTGTCCATGTAGTCGGAGATCGTGAGATCCGCCAGGTTCTGAGCCTTCTCGCCACGGGCCAGGTTGTCCACCACCAGGATGTCGGTGTGCCCGCGCCGGTTCAGCTCCCGCACCAGGTTGCTGCCCACAAACCCCGCGCCGCCCGTGACGATGAACATGAGGACTCCTCTGCCTGGATCAGGATAGCGGCTATCCGATGACCTCTTCGGTCTCCGTGGCTGGGGCCTTGCGCAGCAGCCTCGGACCCAGCTCCGCCACGAAGGTGGCCGCGAGGATGAGGCCACCCCCGAGGAACTGGACCGGGCTGAGGTGTTCCCGGATGCCCGGCACCCAGCCGCTGATGGCCAGGAGCGCCGTCCACACGGGCTCCATGGAGAAGATCACGCCGCATTCGGTGGCGCCCACGCGCGACTGGAAGGTGCTCTGCACATAGAAGGCCACGGTGGTCGCCAGCAGCCCCATGAAGCCGAGGGCCACCCAGGTGCCCGGCTGCGAGAGGGCCGGGCCAGCGCTCTGAAAGCCATAGGGGGCGGGCAGGGCGAGGGTGATGGCTAGGGACACGGCCCCGGTCACGGCCACCTGCATGAAGGCCAGCACCCAGCCGGAGGACCGGCGGGAGAAATGCCCGGTCATGACGATGTGGAAGCCGCAGAGGATGGCCGCCAGCAGGGTTTCCGAGTCGCCCCGGTTCCAGCCGCCCCAGGCGGCGCCAGGCTCCCGGACCAGGAGTGTCAGGCCGGCCAGGGCCACCAGGGCGCCTAGGCCGTGGAAGAGCCGCAGCCGGTCGCCCACCAGTAGGGCCACCATGGGCGTGAAGATTACGTAGAGGCCCGTGATGAAGCCGGACTTCGAGGTGCTGGTGAAGCGCAGGCCGTCGGTCTGGAGCCAGAACAGCGTAGCCAGGATCAGGCCCAGCCAGAGTCCGTCCAGGGCATCCTGCCGGCGGATGGGGATCCGCAGGAGGAGCAGCATGAAGCCCAGTCCGGCGGTGCCGATGGCGAAGCGGATGCTCAGCAGGGAGCCGACGGACAGTCCCGCCTGCAGGGAGTATTTGGCCGCCGGAAAGCCGCCCGCCCACACCAGTGCGATGGCCGCGAGGGCCAGGACGGCAGTCAGGTGGGAACGCTTGGCTTGCGGCATCCCTCCAGGCTAACCCGGGGGTGGCTATTTCAGCAGGGCCACGACGCGGACCGTCAGCTCGGGCTGATCGGGATCGTCCGTGGCGAGCACCAGCAGCTCGCTGTAGCGGCCCGGCTTGAGGGTGGCGGGCAGGACCACGGTCAGCTCCAGGACGCCGGCCTTCTGATTCAGGCCCTCCACCCGCATGCCCGCCAGGGAGGGCTGGGCGGACGTCACGCGGAAGGCCCGGCCCTCGGCCTGCTTGAGGTTTAGCTTCTGGCGCACCTCTTTCCCCGCCGCATCCTGGAAGACCAGCTCCGCAGGCGTGGCCAGGATCGACGGCTTCAGGTCCCACTGGATATTCAGGGGCAGCTGGGCCAGCCGGGGGTTCGTGAAGCGCACCGTGGCCTGCTCGACGCCGCGGAGCTGGCCGGTGGGCACCTTGCGGCCGTCCAGTATGACCTCCAGCACCTGATCCTTGCCCTCCGCCTTGTGGCTGAAGGTGAGGAACGTCGCGCCCGGGGCCTTCACGTCCACGATCTGCACCGGCTCCCCGTTGCCGGTGGCGTAGCGGACCACGCTGCGGGTCGTGGTGGACTTGGGCGCCTGGAAAAAGTAAACCGTCTCCACCGACGGCATGATCTCCTGCACCACCTCTGCTTCCAGCGTGAGGCTGGCCGCCTGGTTCTTGGGGTCGTCAGAGACCACCGTGATGGACTTCCGCACCGCACCCCGCATGCCCTTGGGGTCGAAGGTGGCCTCGATGTCCGTGGACTCACCCGGGGCCAGGGACCACTTGCCCAGCATGGTGTAGGTGCACCCGCAGGCGGGACGCAGCTGGGTGATGTTCAGGAAGGCATTGCCGGCGTTGGTCACGTGGTACTTGGCCGCGACCTTCCGGTCCGGTGTGATGCGGCCGAAGTTGTGGTGCGTCTTGTCAAAGGTGATGGCGGGGGCCTGGGCCAGCAACAGGGCGGGGACCACGAAGGGGAGCAGGTACCGGAAGCGCATCAGGATGACCTCGCAGGAGACGGATCCAACGATTCTATCCCCAGTCCTGGTCGCGCGGACCCTTAGGGACCTGGACACTCGCTCGGGAGGGTCGCCAGCAGCTCGGCCCAGACCTGATCCGGTCCGACGTCCTCCAGGCAGGGGTGCCCCGGGGTGAAGCAGGCGGGCTTGAAGCAGGGGGCGCAGGGCACCCCTTCTTTGCGGAGGCCTCGGCTGTGGGGTCCCCAGGGGGTGGAGCCGCCGGGATCCGTGGCGCCATAGAGGGCCAGCACCGGGACGCCGCAGGCGGCGGCCAGGTGGCTGAGCCCCGAGTCGTTGCCCAGCACCGCCGTGGCGGCCCGCATCCAGGCCGCGGCCTCCGTCAGGGTCGTGCGGCCGCACAGGTTGATGCCCTCGGTTCCGGCCACGGCCGCGCAGGTGGCCGCCTCACCCGGGGTACCCAGCACCGCCACGGCGAAGCCCTCCGCCCGGGCCCGCAGCAGCAGGGCCCGGTAGTGGGCCACGGGCCAGGCCTTGGAGGGCCAGGTGGACCCGGGCATGAGGCAGAGGTGCCGCTGCCCGGGCAGGTCCACGGTCACGCCCGGATCGAAGTCTGCGAAGGGCATGGGCGGCAGGTCCGGCCAGCGCCGTTGCAATACTGCGTGATAGCGCAGGAGAAAGGGACCCGGGGCGTCCCAGAAGGGGCCGCTGTGGGTATTGAAGGGGCCAGCCAGGCTCTCGTCCACACCGATGCGCTCGGGCACCCGCGCCAGCCAGGCCGCCAGGGCGGGGCGCAGGGACTTGGGGAAGTGGATGCTGCGCGCGGCCTGGTGTTCCCGCAGAATGCGGGCCATGGCCAGGGGGCTGGGCTTGCCCTCGTCGGGCAGGGTCGCGTCACAGAACCAGGTTCCCTCAACCAGGCCCACGGTGGTCTTCGGTCCCCAGACCACGAGGGGCCCCTCGCCGAGCTGCCGCAGGAGCCGCAGCACCGGGAGCTGCATGGCGGCATCGCCCACGAACCGCGGGAAGCGGAGCCAAGTGGCGTGGGGCGGGATCACAGCCACGGCGCCACCGCCTCGCGGAAGGCCCCGGCGGCGTCATAGCCACGAGTGAGGGCGGTGCCGAAGGCGTGGGCCATCTGGCGCTGCTCCTCCCAGCCCGCCGCGTCCTGGAGCAGCGGGGTCAGGCGGCTGGCGGCATCCCGCAGCAGGGTCTCGTCGATGGGGCGGCGGTCATCGGGCTTGGGGATGAGAAAGGCCCCCTGGCCATCCTGGATGACGGTGCCGATGCCGCCGACGCTGGGCGCCAGCGCGGGCACGCCCCGCTCCATGGCTTCGATGAGGGCCAGGGGGAAGAAGCCTTCGTTCTTGCTGGTCATCACATAGAGGTCGAGGGCGGCGAAGGCGGGGCCCAGGTCGGCCTGGGGACCCAGGCGCAGGGTGCGGTCCCGCAGGGGCGAAGTAGCCAGACGGGCCGCCAGGCTGGCGGCGGTAGCGGCGTCCTCCCGCCCCGCGAAGAGCAGATGCACCGCGCCGAGGCCCTCCGCGAAGCGGACCACACCAAGGGGATCCTTGCGGGCATCGATCTGCCCCACGTAGCCCACCACGGTGGCATCCTCGGGCAGACCCAGCTGGAGCCGGGCTGCGCACCGCTCCGCCGGGGTGGTGGCCGCCGCCTCGGGCCTTGGGTAGAGGGGGTGGATGATGCTGCAGGGGGCGTTGCTGAGGTGCTCCCGGACGGCGGCGGTGAAGTCGTAGGTGCAGAGCCAGCGGTCCACGAGGTCGCGGATGCCCCGGTACTTGCGCAGGTGACGCTCGTAGTGCTCGTGGAGGGTGAGGACCGTGGGCAGCCGCTGGCCCAGCCGGGCCAGCCAGGGCAGGGCCCGCTGCACCCCTTTGTGGTTGCAAAGCACCAGCAGGTCCGGGCGGGCCCGCCAGAGCCAGCGGAAGGCGCCCAGGGCTCCGGGCAGGTGGATCACTTCCGCCACATTCGGATTCCGTGCCCGCAGCTCGGGCTCGATGTCCCGCTTCCCCGGCTCCTTTCGGAAGAGCACGGAGACCTTGACGGGCAGCCCAGCCAGCGCCGCCACCTGCTCGATGAGCACCCGCTCGCCGCCCCCGAAGGACAGCTTCCGGTGGGCGAACACGACATGCTTCACAGGACTCCAGGGGGAGGGTCTGACTTCGGAATGGATGCAAGCCGGAGATGGGTTCAGGATAGGATGACTGACCCAGCGCGTCACACTCACAGGTTGCCATGTCTCTTGCCTCGACCCAACGGATCCTGCTGGTAGAGGATGAACCGAGCCTCCGGGAGGTCCTCACCCTGGCCCTGGAAGGGGCGGGGTTCCAGTGCGAGGCGACTCCGGGCATCCAGGAAGCCCAGCGAGCCCTGCGGGAGGCCACCTTTGATGGGGTGCTCTCGGACCTCAAGCTCAAGGACGGCTCCGGCATCGAGCTGCTCACCTGGATGAAGGAGCAGGCCCTGGAGACGCCGGTGGTGATCATGACCGCCTATGCCACCACGGAAACCACCGTGCAGGCCCTCAACCAGGGCGCGGTGGACTTCATCACCAAGCCCTTCAAGCACGAGGACCTCATTGCCACCCTGAAGGGGCTGCTGGCCGCCACCGAGCCCGAAGCGCCGCCGCCCCAGGACCTGGGTGAGCTGGTAGGCGTGGGCCCGATGATGCGCAAGATCAACGCCCTCATCGGCAAGGTCTCCCGCGCTGACACCACGGTCCTGCTCACGGGCGAGAGTGGCACCGGCAAAGAGGTGGTGGCCCGGCTCATCCACCGCTACTCCGACCGCGCCAAGGGACCCTTCGTGCCCATCAACTGCGGCGCCCTGCCCGAGACCCTGCTGGAGAGCGAGTTGTTCGGTTTCGAGAAGGGCGCCTTCACGGGGGCCGGCGCCATGAAGCGCGGCCTCTTCGAAGAGGCGGGCGGCGGCATCCTCTTCCTTGACGAGATCGGCGAGCTGCCCCTGGCGCTCCAGGTGAAGTTGCTCCGGGTTCTCCAGGAGCGCAAGCTCCGTCGCCTCGGCGCCAACGAGGAGCGGCCCGTGGACGTGCGGGTTATCGCCGCCACCAACCGGGACCTCCGCGCCCGGGCTGAGGCGGGCGCCTTCCGCGAGGACCTCTTCTACCGGGTCAACATCCTGCAGATCCAGATGCCGCCCCTGAGGGACCGGCCGGAGGACCTGCCTGTCCTGGCTGAGCACTTCATCCGCCGCTTCTGCCACAAGCTGGGCAAGGCCCCCATGCAGCTGCACCCCGAGGCCATGGGCCAGCTCCTCACCTACCGGTTCCCAGGCAATGTGCGGGAGCTGGAGAACCTAATGGAGCGCGCCGTGGCGCTGAACCCCGGCGGCCCCATCACCCGGGACCTCCTGCCCGAGGGCTTTGGCCAGGTGGCAGGCAGCGCCCCTGGGGAGCGGACGCCGCCTCTGGTCATCCCTGCGGACGGCTTCGACCTGGAGGCCTGGGGCCAGGCCATGAAGGGTTACTTCCTCCGGCGGGCGCTGGACGAGGTGGGGGGCGTCAAGACCAAGGCTGGCAAGCGCCTGGGCATGAGCTTCCGCGCCTACCGCTACTGGCTGGCCGAGCTGGGCGGTCTGGACGCCCTGCCCACGGACTTCCCCTGGCCCGGGGACTTCCCCGCGCCGGTCGTTGAAGAACCAGGGGGAACCGAAAGCTCAAAGGAGGCATGATGCCCATGAATGCTTGCTTTTTCAGCCATTCCAGGCACACTGGAACGCTCGGATGCACCGCCGCCGAGCCCTTTTCCTGGATCCCGACCATGACCCCCTCGCCCACCCGCCGCAAGTCCCGCCTGAAAAGCCGTGGCTTCTCGCTGCTGGAGCTCCTGGTGGCCATGATGATCATCGCCGTGTTGGGGACCCTGGGTTTCTCCCAGTACCGCAAGCACTCGGCCCAAGCCCGCTACCTCAAGGCCCAGGACGACCTGAAGATCGTGGCCGAGGGCCTCGACCAGTACTACCTGAAAAACGGGCACTACCCCGATTTCGGCAGCTATGACGCCATGGTGGACGGCAACTCGGCCCTGGTGAAGGGCAGCCTGATCAAGACGGGCATGTCCGCCCAGGATCCCTTCGGCCAGCCCTACGAGGGCAAGTCCACCCGGCTCGACTACGAGCTGAAGTGCGCCGGCGACCCGGGCAACCCAGAGGATTCCGGTCCCATCACCCGCACGCCGGGCCAGGGCGCGAGCTCCTCGCCGGTGAGCAGCCCGAAGGCCGGTGGCGCGCCCGCCGACGGCGGAGCCAAGAAGTGATCCACCTCTACAAGCTGCCCCTGGAGGGCCTCCGCCTGAACGGCACCACTGAAAAGCTGGCGCTGGAGGGGGATGTGGCCCTGCGGGACCTCACCTGGTCCGTCTTCGCCCTGGCTTCGGATGGCGACGTGTTCCTCGAGGTGAAGGGCCAAGCCGTCTGGCAGGGCACCTGCAGCCGCTGTCTGGCCCACCTGGACCGGCCCCTCAGGGTCGAGAGCCAGTTCCTGGGCAGCAAGGACGCGGAGCTGGTGGCCCGGGGCGCTCACACGCTGGGCTCCCAGGACCTCGACGTGGTCTTCCTGCCCGAGGACACCCTGGACGAGACGGAGCTGGTGCGCGAGCAGTTCGAGCTCCAGGCGCCCATGCACCCTCTCTGCACCGAAGACTGTCAGGGACTCTGCCCCACCTGTGGCAAGAACTGGAACAAGGGTCCCTGCCACTGCCAGCCCGAGTCCGACACGGCGCCTTCCGCCCTCAACAAGGCCCTTGCCAAGGCCCTGGCGGGAATCAAGCTGGACCCGCAATCCTGAAACCCTTAATCTGGAACTTTGCGTTCTATCCCTAGGAGCAAGCCATGCCGAATCCCAAGCGCCGCCATTCCAAGGCCCGCCGCGACCGCCGGCGCACCCATGACTCGCTCGAAGTCATGAGCGCCAGCACCTGCCCGAACTGCCAGACGCCCAAGCTGCCGCACCGCGTGTGCCCCAGCTGCGGCTTCTACCGCGGCAAGCTGGCCGTCCGCGTCGCCGCGACGGCTTAAGAACACTTCGGTGGACAGCCACCGCATTGCACTGGATGTCATGGGGGGTGATTTTGCCCCCCATGCCACTCTGCAGGGCGCCCGGGAGGCTCTTGAGGCCTGGCCTGGGCTCCACCTATTCCTGGTGGGCAATGAGGGCGTGATCCGCCCCGAGCTTTCGAAGCACGGCTTCACCCCGGCCCTCATGGCGCGCGTGGAGTTGGTACATGCCTTCCACACCGTGGTTATGGAAGACAAGGCCACCTGCATCCTCAAGGAAAAGAAGGACAGCTCCATCCGGGTGGCTGCCCAGCTGGTCCGCGAGGGGCGGGCTCACGGTGTCGTGTCCATGGGCCATACAGGGGCCGCCATGGTGGCCTCCAGCCTGGTGATCGGGAAGCTGGACGGCGTTGACCGGCCCGCTCTGGCCAGCGTCCTGCCGAACATGAAGGGCACCCCCACCGTACTGCTGGATGTGGGCGCCAACGTGGACTGCCGCGCGGTCCACATCGCTCAGTTCGCGGTCATGGGCTCGGTCTACGCCGAAGAGGTGCTGGGCCTGGAGCGGCCCCGGGTGGGCATCCTCAGCGTGGGCGAGGAGGATGGCAAGGGCACCGACGTGACCAAGGATGCCTCCGCCATGCTGCGGCAGATGGAGATCAACTTCGAAGGCAACGCCGAGGGACGGGACATCTGGAACGGCAACTTCGAGGTCATCGCCTGCGACGGCTTCGTGGGCAACATCGTGCTCAAGTCCAGTGAGGCCCTGGCGGAGGGCATTATCTCCGGCCTGCGCGAGAGCTTCATGACGAGCGCCCTGACCAAGTTCGCGGGCCTCCTGGCCAAGCCGGCCATGAAGAACTTCAAGAAGAAGCTCGACTATTCGGAATACGGCGGGGCCCCGCTGCTGGGCGTCAAGGGTGTGAGCATCATCGGCCACGGCCGCAGCGACGCCAAGGCCGTCCGCAACGCCATCCGCGCCGCCCTCCGCGCCGCCGAACACAACCTGCACCAGCGCATCCAGGAGCGCGTCGCCTTGCTGCTGCCGCAGGACTGAGGCTTAGAAAAAAGCAAAAAGGATCTACCACGAAGACGGGAAGACCACGAAGCAAGCACAGTCACCTTCGTGGTCTTCCTGTCTTCGTGGTGAATTATTTAGGGATCGATCGAAGAGGAGGATTCCATGGGCAAGGTGGCTTGGCTGTTTCCGGGGCAGGGGTCCCAGGCGGTGGGCATGGGCATGACGCTGGCTGAAGCGGAACCGGCGGCCCGGGCCGTGCTTCAGGAAGCCGATGCGGCCCTGGGGTTTGCGCTGTCGACGCTGATGGCGGAAGGGCCGGAGGAGACCCTCAAGCTCACGGAGCACACCCAGCCCGCCATCCTGACCCACAGCATCATGGTGGTGCGGGCCCTGGGTGACCGGCTGCCGCGCCCTGACTTCGCCGCGGGCCACTCCCTGGGCGAATACAGCGCCCTGGTGGCCCTGGGCGCCCTGGACTTCCAGGACGCGGTCCGCACGGTGCGTGAGCGGGGCCGGGCCATGCAGGTGGCCGTGCCCGTGGGCGTGGGTGCCATGGCCGCCATCCTGAGCATGAGTCAGGCGGATGTGGAGGCCAGCTGCGCCGAGGCCCAGGCCGCCACCGGGAAGATTGTGGTGCCCGCCAACTTCAACGGCCCCGGCCAGATCGTCATCGCCGGGCACGCCGAGGCCGTGGACGCGGCGCTGGAGGCCGTGAAGGCCCGCGGCGGGCGGAAAACCATGAAGCTGCCGGTGAGTGCCCCGTTCCACTCCCCCCTCATGGAGCCGGCCCAGGCCCACATGGAACCCGTCCTGCGCGGCCTCAGCTTCCGGGCGCCTCTCTGCCCCCTGGTGAACAACGTGGACGCCGCCGTCGTGTCCGAGCCCGAGGCCCTGCGGGACGGCCTGGTGCGCCAGATCCCCGGTGCCGTGCGCTGGCAGGCCACCCTGGACCTGCTCCTGGACCAGGGCGTGACCACCTTCCTGGAGCTGGGCCCCGGCAAGGTCCTGGCGGGTCTGGTCAGGCGCCAGGCCAAGGAACGGGGCCTGGAGGTGACCGCCCTCAGTCTGGGCGCCCCCGAGGATCTCGCTCAGTTAGGAGCTGGAACGGAATAAGCCTTGCCATCGTTGGCCCCCAGCCGCGAGGCATCCGCAAGGAAGCGCCCTGGCCTGACACCCCCCTGGGAGGCTGGCTTCCGGGGAAGGTGTGATGGAAAGCAACGCCCTTCAACGCTAGGGTAAATAAACGCCGCGATCACGGTTTCGTGTGCGGGATGTTGGGCTGCGCGCCGCCGTCTCGCCATCCCTCATCCACTCCCAGCCTGGAGGTGCTCATGCGCAAGGATCTAGTCTTCGGAATGGCCGGTTCGGGAGGAGATGGCATCGTCTCCGCCGGCGACTCCCTGCTGCAGGCCGCGGCCGCCGAGGGATACCACGGGGTCATGACCAAGAGCTTCGGCTCGCAGATCCGCGGCGGCGAGTCCTCTTGCCGCGTGCGCATCAGCACGACCCCAATCCTCAACCCCGGCGGCAACCTCGACGTAGCCGTCGCCCTGAACTGGGATGACTTCCTCAAGTTCGGCGCGGAGCTGCCCGTGAGCGGCAACACCGTGGTGATTTACGAGGCCGCCACCAAGATCCTCGAGGCGGACATCCCCCTGGTGGGCGTGACGCCGCTGCAGGTGATCGCCGTGCCCATCGCTCAGATGGCCAAGGACACTGCCGGCACCGAGCGCGCCAAGAACACCGTGGTGCTGGGGCTCATCGCTGGCTGGTTCGGCATCGGCGCCGTCGCCGTGATGAAGGGCATCCGGAAGAAGCTGGCCAAGAAGGGCGAGGAGCTGGTCGACGCCACCCA